>NZ_JBEXPG010000022.1:0-124771 GCF_040611935.1 Streptomyces sp. NPDC006512
GTCGGGCTGTTCGTGGAGACCTTCGGGACGGCCAAGGTCGACGTCCAGAAGATCGAGGAGGCCATCGGCGAGGTCTTCGACCTGCGTCCGGCCGCCATCATCCGTGACCTGGACCTGCTGCGGCCGATCTACGCCCAGACCGCCGCCTACGGCCACTTCGGCCGCGAACTCCCCGACTTCACCTGGGAACGCACCGACCGCGTCGACGCCCTGCGCACGGCCGCCGGTCTGTAGGACCCTTTCGCGAACGGCCCCGGACCTCCTGAGGTCCGGGGCCGTTCGTTGTCGGCGGCGTTTGGTAAGAATGCTGTGTGAGCAGCGCGAACGATCCCCCGCCGGAACAGCTCGCACTGATCCGGGAGATGGTCGCCGAGGCGAAGGCCAAGGCGCCCAAGGCCAAACCGCGCACCTGGCGCGGAGCCGCCCTCGCCGAGGAACTCCCGGTCGCCCGGGTCTTCGTCAACAAGGGCGTCCTCCACCTCGACCGGCCCTTCGACTACGCCGTGCCCGCCGAGCTCTCCGAGGCGGCGCAGCCCGGCGTCCGCGTCCGCGTCCGCTTCGGCGCGGGCTCCCACCGGGTGCAGGGCGGCCGCCGGGAGGGCGGCGGGCTCATCGACGGGTTCATCGTCGAGCGGCGCGCCGAGTCCGACTACGAGGGGGCGCTGGCCGCCCTGGCCCAGGTCGTCTCGCCCGAGGTGGTCCTCGGCCCCCGCATGCTGGCCCTCGCCCAGGCCGTCGCCGACCGGTACGCGGGCAGCCTGGCCGACGTCCTCCAGCTCGCCCTGCCCCCGCGCAACGCCCGCGCCGAGGCCAAGCCCTCGCCCGAACCGCTCCCCCCGCCCCCCGCGCCCGGGCCCGGCGGCTGGCAGCGGTACGGCGCCGGACCCGGCTTCCTGCGCGCCCTCGCCACCGGCGGCACCCCCCGAGCCGTGTGGACCGCGCTGCCCGGCCCCGGCTGGGCCGACGAACTGGCCCGCGCCATGGCGGCCACCCTCGCCTCCGGCCGCGGCGCCCTCGCCGTCGTCCCCGACGGGCGCACCGCCGCCCGGGTCGACGCGGCGCTCACCGCCCTGCTCGGAGAGGGCCGGCACGCGCTGCTCACCGCTGACTCCGGCCCCGAGAAGCGCTACCGCCAGTGGCTCGCGGTCAGCCGGGGCTCCGTGCGCGCCGTCGTCGGCACCCGGGCCGCGATGTTCGCCCCCGTACGGGACCTCGGACTCGTCGCGATCTGGGACGACGGCGACTCCAGCCACGCCGACGACCGCGCCCCCTTCCCGCACGTGCGCGAGGTACTGGAACTGCGGGCCGTCAGCGACGGCTGCGGATTCCTCGCCGGGAGCACGAGCTGCACCGTGGAGGCCGCCCAGCTGGTCGAGACCGGCTGGGCCCGGCCGCTGGTCGCCGACCGCGAGACGGTCCGCGCCGCCGCGCCCCGGATCCGGACCGTGGGCGACGAGCTCCTCGCCCGCGACGGGGCGGCCCGCGCCGCGCGACTGCCGAGCCTGGCCTGGGAGACCGTCCGGGAGGGCCTCAAGGACGGTCCCGTACTCGTCCAGGTGCCCCGGCGCGGCTACGTGCCCCGGCTGGCCTGCGAACGCTGCCGCACCCCCGCCCGCTGCACCGTGTGCGCGGGGCCGCTGGAGGCCCCCGACGAGCGGGACCTGCACTGCGGGTGGTGCGGGCGCGCGGAGCCGGCCTGGCACTGCGAGGAGTGCGGTTCCTTCCGGCTGCGGGCCCAGGTCGTGGGCGCCCGGCGGACCGCCGAGGAACTGGGACGGGCCTTCCCGGCCGTGCCCGTACGGACCTCCGGGCGCGACCACGTCCTGGACGAGGTCCCGGACCGGCCCGCCCTGGTGGTGTGCACCCCGGGCGCCGAACCGGTCGCGACGGGCGCCGGGTACGCGGCCGCGCTGCTCCTCGACGGCTGGGCCATGCTGACCCGGCCCGACCTGCGGGCGGGGGAGGAGGCGCTGCGCCGCTGGATCGCCGCCGCCTCCCTGGTGCGGGCCGACGGGCAGGTGGTCGTCGTCGCGGAGCCCACGCTGCGGCCCGTACAGGCCCTGGTGCGCTGGGACCCGGTCGGGCACGCCGTACGGGAACTCGCGGACCGGTCCCAGCTGGGGTTCCCGCCGGTCTCCCGGATGGCAGCCGTGGCCGGGCAAGGGGCGGCGCTGGAGGCCTTCCTCGCGGCCGCCGAGCTCCCGCCCGACGCGGAGGTCCTGGGCCCGGTGCCGCTGCCCGGGCGGCGCGGGGAGCCCTCGCCCGGCGAGCGGGCCCTGGTACGGGTCCCGCCCGGCAGCGGAGCCGCGCTGGCGGCCGCCCTGAAGTCCGCGCAGGCCGCCCGGATGGCGCGCGGCGTGCCGGCGGGGGAGGCGGTCCGGGTCCGGATCGACCCGCCGGACATCGGCTGACCCGGGGCGCGGTCCCCGCCCCGGGCGCGGGCGGGCACGCCGGAAGCCCCCGGGGGGGAGCGACCGGAGCGGTCGCCCCGCCGGGGGCGGGTGGTGCGGAGCCGGGGCCCGGCCGTCGGGGGTCGGCGACCCGGCGGCGACGGGCGCCCGGTCAGCCGTTGCGCGGGCCCGGGAAGGCCGGTGAGCGCGTGGCGGAAGCGGTCTGGGGGGACCCGGCGGCGGAGTCCTCGCGTACGGGCTGCGGCGGTACCGTGCGGGCCGCCGGGATCGTGGGCAGCGGGCCCAGGGTCCGGGTGGTGGTGCCCTCGGCCGGCGGCTCCGCGGACTCGGCGGGCTGCGCGCGGCGGGCCCCGTAGCGGCGGTGCACGGCCTGCTTGGTCACGCCGAGCGCCGAGCCGACGGCGTCCCACGAGAAGCCGAGCGAGCGGTCGAAGTCCACGGCCGCGGTGACCAGGGTCTCGACGCTGTCCCGCAGCTCCTGCGCGAGGCGGACGGTGGGTGCCGGTGCCCTGCCGTAGACGACGAAGCCCGTGGAGGGCCCGGAGCGGCGCGGGCGGTACACGTTGCCGAGCTGGGCGGTGAGCGTACGCAGAGCGTCCACTTGCCGGCGAACCCGCTCGATGTCCCGCACCAGGAGGTGCAGGCTGGCCCGTGCTTGGGCGTCATGGGTGGCGTGGTCGGCCATGGAGAAGCCTCTCGAACCGGTGCTGAAGAGCGGATCGGGCCGCAGACACCGTTCTCATTTCGCGGCCCGTTTCGGTCAATCTCTCTTGACCAACGCGCCACCCGGCGCCCAGGTCACGCACTGGGGGCGTGTCGGCATATGCGAGAGGCGCGCGTGTGTGCGTACGCCCCCTCGGGACCGCAGGTGGGCGGCCCCGCACGGGCCCCATAGACTGGTGTGCTGCTGACAGCCGAGATAGCGAGGTAGGACCCAAGTGAAGCTCGTCTTCGCAGGCACCCCCGAGGTCGCCGTGCCCGCCCTGGACGCCCTGCTCGCCTCCGGGCGACACGAGGTCGCCGCCGTCATCACCCGGCCCGACGCACCCGCCGGACGGGGCCGCCGCCTCGTCGCCAGCCCCGTCGCCGAGCGCGCCGAGGAGGCCGGGATCGAGGTCCTCAAGCCCGTCCGCCCGCGCGACGAGGAGTTCCAGGCCCGGCTGCGCGAGATCGGCCCGGACTGCTGCCCGGTCGTCGCCTACGGCGCCCTGATCCCCAAGAGCGCCCTCGACATCCCCCGCCACGGATGGGTCAACCTGCACTTCTCGCTGCTGCCCGCCTGGCGCGGGGCAGCGCCCGTGCAGCACTCGCTCATGGCCGGTGACCAGGTCACCGGAGCCTCCACCTTCCGCATCGAGGAGGGGCTGGACACCGGTCCCGTCTTCGGGATCCTCACCGAGGACGTCCGCCCGACGGACACCAGCGGCGACCTGCTGACCCGTCTCGCCTTCGCGGGCTCCGGACTGCTCGCCGCGACCATGGACGGCATTGAGGACGGCACCCTGCGCGCCGTGGAACAGCCCGCCGACGGGATCTCCCTCGCGCCGAAGATCACCGTCGAGGACGCGCGCGTCGACTGGAACGCCCCGGCGCTGCGCGTCGACCGGGTGGTCCGCGGCTGCACCCCGGCCCCGGGCGCGTGGACCGTCTTCCGCGGCGAGCGGCTCAAGCTGATCTCGGTCGGCCTCGTGCCCGACCGTACGGACCTGGCGCCCGGCGTGCTCGCTCCCGCCAAGAACAACGTCTACGCCGGCACCGGCTCGCACGCCGTCGAGCTGCTCTGGGTCCAGCCGCAGGGCAAGAAGCCGATGAAGGCCGCCGACTGGGCGCGCGGGGTGCGGATCGCTCCCGGCGAGCGCCTCGGCGGGGCCGACGTAGGCTGAACCCAGCGGTGACGACCCCGGCGGCGCACGCCCGCGCGGCCCGTCGGCCCGTCACCCTCCTCTTCCGCGATCCTCTTCCGCACACCCGCAGCACTCGTACCTCCGGAGCACCTTTCACGTGAGCGAACAGCCCCGTCGCCGTCCCGCCCAGGGCGGCAAGCCGTCCGGCAAGCAGGCCAAGCCCTACCGCCGGCCGCAGAAGGACCCCGTCCGGATGCTGGCCTTCGAAGCGCTGCGGGCGGTGGGCGAGCGGGACGCGTACGCGAACCTCGTGCTGCCGCCGCTGCTGCGCAAGGCCCGCCAGGACGAGAACTTCCAGGCGCGGGACGCGGCCCTGGCCACCGAGCTCGTCTACGGGACGCTGCGCCGCCAGGGCACGTACGACGCGGTGATCAAGGCCTGCATCGACCGGCCCCTGCGCGAGGTGGACCCGCCGGTCCTGGACGTGCTCTCGCTCGGCGCGCACCAGCTCCTCGGCACCCGCATCCCGACGCACGCCGCCGTCTCGGCGAGCGTGGAGCTGGCGCGGGTGGTGCTCGGCGACGGGCGCGCGAAGTTCGTGAACGCGGTGCTCCGCAAGATCGCCGCGCACGACCTGGACGCCTGGCTGGAGCTGGTGGCCCCGCCGTACGAGGACGACGCCGAGGAACACCTGGCCGTCTACCACTCCCACCCCCGCTGGGTCGTCAGCGCCCTGTGGGACGCGCTGGGCGGCGGGCGCGCGGGCATCGAGGACCTCCTGGAGGCCGACAACGAGCGGCCCGAGGTGACGCTGGTCGCGCGGCCGGGCCGCTCCACCCCCCAGGAGCTGCTGGAGGCCGTCGGCGAGGACTCGGCGCTGCCGGGACGCTGGTCCCCGTACGCGGTCCGGATGGCCGAGGGCGGCGAGCCGGGCGCGCTGGAGGCGGTGCGCGACGGCAGCGCCGGCGTGCAGGACGAGGGCAGCCAGCTGGTGGCGCTGGCGCTGGCGGCGGTCCCGGTCCAGGGCCGGGACGCGCGCTGGCTGGACGGCTGCGCCGGCCCCGGCGGCAAGGCCGCCCTGCTGGGCGCGCTCGCCGCCCGCCGCGGGGCCTTCCTGCTGGCCTCCGAGAAGCAGCCGCACCGGGCGAGGCTCGTCGAGCACGCGCTGGCCGGCAACCCGGGCCCGTACCAGGTCATCGCGGCCGACGGCACGAGGCCGCCGTGGCGGCCGGGCTCCTTCGACCGGGTCCTGATGGACGTCCCCTGCTCCGGCCTCGGCGCGCTGCGGCGCCGCCCGGAGGCCCGGTGGCGGCGGCGGCCGGAGGACCTGGAGGGCTTCGCCCCGCTCCAGCGGGGGCTGCTGCGGCAGGCGCTGTCGGCGGTCCGCGTCGGTGGCGTCGTCGGCTACGCGACCTGCTCCCCGCACCTGGCGGAGACCCGCGTGGTCGTGGACGACGTCCTCAAGGGCCGCGGCGCGGGCGCCGAGCCGGTGGCCGCCGAACTGATCGACGCCCGCCCGTACATGGAGGGCGTACCGGCCCTGGGTGACGGTCCCGACGTCCAGCTGTGGCCGCACCTGCACGGCACGGACGCCATGTACCTGGCGTTGATCCGGCGCACGGCGTAGCCCGGGCCGAGGCCGCCGCCGCGGGGGCGCCGGCGGCCCCGGCCCCGAGTTCCGGGGCCATGGCCGGAAGTGGGCGGGGGCATGGCAGGCTTGGGGGCATGGCCGTTCAGATCAATCCCAGCATCCTGTCCGCCGACTTCGCCCGACTCGCCGAGGAGGCGAGGGCCGTCGAGGGGGCCGACTGGCTGCACGTCGACGTCATGGACAACCACTTCGTCCCGAACCTGACCCTCGGGATGCCGGTCGTGGAGTCGCTCAGCCGCGCCACGGACATCCCGCTGGACCTCCACCTCATGATCGAGGACCCGGACCGCTGGGCGCCGCAGTACGTGGAGGCCGGGGCCGGATCGGTCACCTTCCACGCCGAGGCCGCCGCCGCGCCGGTGCGGCTCGCGCGGGAGATCCGGGCCAAGGGGGCCCGGGCGGCGATGGCGCTGAAGCCGGGCACCCCGATCGAGCAGTACGAGGACATCCTCCCGGAGCTCGACATGGTGCTGATCATGACGGTCGAGCCCGGCTTCGGCGGGCAGTCCTTCCTGGACATCATGCTGCCCAAGGTGCGCCGCACCCGTGAGCTGATCACCAAGCACGGTCTGGACCTGTGGGTCCAGGTCGACGGCGGGGTCTCGGCCTCGACGATCGAGCGGGTCGCCGAGGCCGGCGCGGACGTGTTCGTGGCCGGCAGCGCGGTGTACGGGGCGGTCGATCCGGCCGCCGCGGTGCGGACCCTGCGCGAGCAGGCGGGCGCGGCCATCGCCGCGGCGCCCTGGGCTTGCGACCACTGAGCCAAGCGTTGGTGAACAGCTCGGTGAACGGAAGCCGTCCAGGCTGATCAACGGCCGTCGGATCTGACAGGATGAACGGCGAGTCGAGAGTGTGAACACGACAGTGTGAACAGCAGTGAGGAGAACGCGGTGTCTGCAATGTCGGCGGGACGGTCAGCCCTGCGGATGGGACCCGCGGAGCTGGTGCAGGCGGCGGCCATGGCGCGCCGCTTCTACCTGGAGGGCAAGTCCAAGATCCAGATCGCCGAGGAGTTCGGCGTGAGCCGCTTCAAGGTGGCCCGGGTCCTGGAGACCGCCCTCGAACGCGACCTCGTGCGGATCGAGATCCGCGTACCGGCGGAACTGGACGCGGAGCGCTCCGACGCGCTCCGCGCCCGGTACGGGCTGCGGCACGCCGTCGTCGTGGAATCGCCGGCCGACGCCACCGAGGACGCTCCGGATCCGGAGAACCTGGGCGCGGTCGCGGCCGACCTGCTGGGCGAACTCGTCAACGAGGGCGACGTGCTCGGGCTGGCGTGGGGGCGCTCCACCATCCACATGGCCGCCTCCCTCCACCGGCTGCCGCCGTGCACCGTGGTCCAGCTGACCGGCGTGTACGACGCCGGGACCGCCGAGCGCGGGTCCGTGGAGGCCGTGCGCCGGGCCGCGCAGGTGTCCGGCGGGGACGCGCACCCGATCTACGCGCCGATGCTGCTGCCCGACCCGGCGACCGCGGCCGCGCTGCGCGGCCAGACGGGGATCGCGCGGGCCTTCGAGTACTTCGACAAGGTGACCGTCGCCGCCGTCTCGATCGGCTCCTGGGAGCCGGGCATCTCGACCGTCCACGACATGCTGACCGACGAGGAGCGCGCGCACTACGCCTCGCTGGGCGTCGCGGCCGAAATGTCCGCCCATCTGTTCGACGCCGACGGGCGCCGGGTGGGCCGGGACCTCGGCGAGCGGTGCATCACCGTGGAGGCCGACCGGCTGCGCCGGATCCCCGAGGTGGTGGCGATCGCGGGCGGGCTGCGCAAGGCCTCCGCGATCGGCGCGGTGCTCCGCTCGGGCCTCGTGACCAGCCTCGTCACCGACACGGCCGTGGCCGACTACCTGCTGACCGAGTCCGCTCCGGGACTGCGGCCGGCGCTGGACCGGGCCGACCCCGACGACTGACCGGGCCGTTTCCGGACCCCGTGATCGGGATGGTGCCGGAATCGAGACCCGAACAGCGGACCGCGAGGCGCCCCCGGGGGCGCATACTGGCTTCAATGACTAAGTCAGCAGTACCTCGCCGCCATTTGCCGTCCAGCCCGTTCAAGGCCCCCGTGGAACCGCCGCTCCGGCAGTTCAGCGTCGGCGACCGGGTGACTCACGACGAGCACGGCCTCGGCCGTGTCGTCGGTGTTGAGGAGGGAATCGCTGTTCTCGTCGACTTCGGTTCGATCCAGTGCCGTGTCCTGAGTCCGTACACCAAGATGGCCGCTCTCTGAAGCGACCGGGCGATTCGCGAGCGAATCGGATGTTTGGCACGATCGGTGCATGATCCTTCGGAACGTGCCCCGATCATTGCTGCGCGTGCTGGGGGCGCTGTTCCTCTGTGCCGCGCTGGCCGGTGCGGTGGGCTGCGGCGGTGATTCCGCCCCGGCCCCGCCTGCCGCAAGTACCGCCGAGGCCTCCTCCGGAGGTAAGCCCACGGGCGGCCCCGCGCTGCCCGGGTGGGCGAAGGGGATGGCGACCGTACGCGCGGACGCGCTGCCGTCGCAGGCGCGCGAGGTGCTCGCGCTGATCGACAAGGGCGGACCGTACGCCTACCGCCAGGACGGCACCGTCTTCGGGAACTTCGAGAAGGCCCTGCCCCGGCAGAAGCGCGGCTACTACCACGAGTTCACCGTGAGGACACCGGGAGAACGTGACCGCGGGGCCCGGCGGATCGTGACCGGCCAGGGCGGGGAGTTCTACTACACGGACGACCACTACGAGACCTTCAAGGCGGTTCTCCGATGAGCCTGGACCCGCGCCCGCTCGCCCCCGCGCTGAGCGCCGCCGAGGAGGCCGGCTGGACGACGCTGCGGCTGGACCTGGACGGCGTACGGAGCAAGGCCGCGGTGCTGCGCCGCTGCGGGCGGGCGCTGCGGGCGCCGGAGTGGTTCGGCGGCAACTGGGACGCCCTCGCGGACGTGCTGACCGACCTGTCCTGGCTGCCGGCGGCGCCGGGACGGCTGATCGCGGTGACCTCGTGGCGCGCGTACGCGGCCGAGCGGCCCGACGACTGGGAGACCCTCGGGGAGATCCTGGAGGACGCCGTGGACTTCTGGAGCCGGGACGCGGACGGCCGGCCGCCGCTGACGGTGGTGCTGGCGGACTGACGGGGGCGGACTGACGGGGGCGGACCGGCGGCGGCCGGACCGACGGGGCGCCGTGGGGGCGGCGCGAGCTGCCCCCACGGGTGTGTTCACTCCGCCGCCGCCTCCTTCGGGACCCACGGCGGGGTCTGGCCCCAGGACCAGACCGGGATCTTCGCCGCGTCCACCGGAGGGGGGTTGGGGCCCGAGTAGATCAGGGCCATGCGGGTGCCCCACTCGATGTAGTAGACGAACACCGCCCGGAACTCGGGGTCCGTGGGCAGTCCGACCTCGTCGGCGGTGTCCAGCAGCAGGTCCACCCAGCGGCGGCGCTGCCGCTCGGTGATGGCGCGGCCCAGGTGCTTGGTGGCCATGTGCTGGTGGCCGCCGTGGTGGGCCGAGTAGTCCGCCGGGCCGCCGAAGACCTCCGACAGCCAGACCGCGACGTGCCGGGGGTGCCCGGCGTCCATCCCCTCGAAGACCGGGGCCAGGACCTCGTCCCGCAGGGCGTGGGCGTAGAAGGCGTCGGTGAGGCGGACCATCGCCTCTTCGCCGCCCATCCACTCGTAGATCGTGGGCGTGGTGCTCATGACCGGCCGGCGGCCTTTCCCGGACCCGCCACCGCGGTCACGAGGTAGTGCTGCATCTCCTCGATGGCCGTCACGTACGGGCGGATCGCGGCGAAGAACGCCGGGAAGTGCTCGCCCTTGCGGAAGCCGTTCAGGTGGGCGTCGATCGAGGTCCAGCGGATGCGCAGGATGTAGCGCTCCCGCTCCTCCTCGCAGCGGGCCAGTTCGTAGTCGACGCATTCGGGCGAGGCGGCCAGGGCCTCGGCTCCCCGGGCGTACGCCTCCTCGAACGCCTGCTGGTCGTCCAGGGCGATCCGGTAGCGGATGTACTCGACGGTCGTGGTCATGGGTGTGCGTGCCTCTCCCCGGGATCTGGTGGTCTCGGTCACCCTTCCGTGGATCATGGGTGCCCGGAAGGGCTTCGGGTCATGCGGACCCAGACTTCGTGACGTCCGGGCCCTGTTCCCGGACCCGGCGCACCCCGTCGAGGGAGTCGCGCAGCTCGGTGAGCCACGGGTCGGCGTTCTGCCCGACCAGGCGCACGCACCAGGCCAGTGCGTCGGCCCGGCTGCGCGCCACGCCGCCCTCGACCAGGGTGTCGAGGACCTGGCGCTCGGACTGGCGCAGCCGGGTCATGACGGGTACGGCCAGATGGGTGAAGAGGACGGTCTCCTCACCCGACCGCACGCCCCAGGCCACCTTGCGGCGGTACAGCTCCTCCGCCGCCCGGGCCACCTCGACGCGTGCCTCGCGGGTGCGTTCGCGGAACCCCTTGACCGACTCGGCCGCCGGGAGGGTCCCGACGACCGTGATCTCCTCGCGGTCGACGGCGACCGAGACGAGGGACTCGTAGACGTCCGCCGGCAGGCGCTCCGCGAACCACGCGCGGAGCTCTTCGCTCTGTTCGGCTGTAATCATGTAATCAACGTTGCATCCGGTACCGTCTTGATCGCAAGGCCCGGGCCGTTCGCCCTCAGCCCATCGAGCGGTAGCGGTGGATCAGGGACACCGCCATCGCCCCCTCGCCCACGCCCGAGGCCACCCGCTTCACCGAACGGGCGCGTACGTCGCCGGCCGCGAAGACCCCGGGAACGCTGGTCTCCAGCGGGTACGGGGCCCGCTCCAGGCTCCATTCCGCCGGGAGTTCGCCCCCGTTCGCGATCAGGTCGGAGCCGGTGAGGACGAAGCCGTGCTCGTCGCGTTCCACGACCCCGTTCAGCCAGTCCGTGTGCGGCCGGGCGCCGATGAACGTGAACATGAAGCGGGCGGGGACCTCGGTGTCCGCGCCGGTGTCGCCGTCGTGCAGGGTGATCCGCTCCAGGTGCTCGCCGCCGTCGAGGGCGACCACCGTGGTGCGGACCCTGACCTCGATGTTGGGGGTCCGTCCGATCTCGTCGACCAGGTAGCGGGACATGCTCGCCTCCAGGGAGGCGGCGCGGACCAGGACCGTCACCCGGGCCGCGTACTTGGCGAAGTGCACCGCCGCCTGGCCGGCCGAGTTGGCGCCGCCCACGATGAACACGTGCTGCGAGATGCACGCCGAGCTCTCCGTGGTGGCCGCGCCGTAGTACAGGCCCGCGCCCTCGAAACGGTCCGCGCCGGGGGCCTGGAGCCGGTTGTACGAGACCCCGGTCGCCAGCAGCACCGTCTCCGCGCTGATCTCCGTACCGTCCGCCAGGGTCAGGACCTTCGCCGGGTCGTCCCGTGTCAGCGAGACCACCTCCACCGGGTGCAGGATCTCGGCGCCGAACCGGGAGGCCTGGATGGTGGCCCGGCGCGTCAGGTCCCCGCCCGAGAGGCCCGAGGGGAAGCCGAGGTAGTTCTCGATCAGGCTGGAGGTGCCCGCCTGGCCGCCCGGGGCGCGGGAGTCCAGCATCAGCGTGGACAGGCCCTCGGAGGCCGCGTACACCCCGGCGGCGAGCCCCGCGGGCCCGGCGCCGACGATGACGCACTCGTAGTGCGGGCGGGAGGCCGTCGTGGCCAGGCCGAGGCGCCGGGCCAGCTCGGTGTCGGAGGGGGCGGAGAGCACCGCTCCGTCCGGGAAGCGCACCAGGGGCAGTGCCGCGTCGGCCCGGGCGGCGGCGATCACGGTCAGCGCCTCGGGGTCCCGCTCCACGTTGAGGAACCGGAAGGGCTGGCCGTTGCGGGTGAAGAAGTCCCGTACGGCGTGGGTGCCGGGGGAGACCAGGTGGCCGGCGACGATGATCCCGTCGTAGGCCGGGCGGTAGGTCGCCAGCCAGTCCGAGAGCAGGTCGTCCAGCACCGGGAAGAGCCGCTCGTGGGGCGGGTCCCAGGGTTTGAGCAGGTAGTAGTCCAGGCGCACCCGGTTGATGGCGGTGATGGCCGCGTCCGTCTCCGCGTAGGCCGTGAGCAGCACGCGGCGGGCGTCCGGGAAGCGGCTGACCGCCTCCAGCAGGAACTCCACCCCGGTGACGTCCGGCATCCGCTGGTCGACCAGGAACAGCGCGGGATCGTGCCCGCGTTCGTCGAGGGAGTCCAGGATCTTCAGGGCGTCGGCCGCCGAGGAGGCGCCGAGGACCCGGTACCGGTCGCCGTAGGCGCTGCGCAGGTCCCGGCGGACGGCGCGCAGCACCTGCGGGTCGTCGTCCACGGCCAGGATGACGGGCTTGCGGCTCTCCGCCCGCTCGGCGGTGGCAGCGGCGGCGGCAGCGATGTCGGCGGTGGCAGCGGCGTCGGCGGTGGTGGGAGCGGTGGCGGCCGGCGCGGTGGCCGGTGCGGCCGCGGCCGGGCCCCGCGCGGCGGCGTCCCCGCGGGCCGCGCTCATGCCGGGTCCAGCATCAGCTGGTCGGCGTAGCACCAGGCCCAGTCCTCGCCGGGCTCGTGCGAGGCCGCGACCGGGTGGCCGCTCGTCCGGTAGTGCCCGGTGGCGTGCCGGTTCTTCGACGAGTCGCAGCAGCCGACGTGCCCGCAGCTCAGGCACATCCGCAGATGGACCCATCCGTCGCCGGTCCGCAGGCACTCCTCGCAGCCCTCGGTGCCGGGTTCCACCGGACGTATCCGGTCGGCGTGGGTGCACAGCAGGTCCGTCGTCATCGTCCCCGTCCCTTTCCTCGCGCACTCCTGCTCCCCGGCCCGCCCGTGGTGCACGGCGCGTCCAGACCATAGGGCGGGCACTCGGAAAAGGTTCATCGATTCGGCCGAAGTCAGGTAGTCCGGAAGCTACTTCATGACCTCTCCGGGCGACTACGTGAGGTGCCCGCCCCACCTTGCCCGCTACCTCACGAAGTCGCGTACGGGCGCTTTGACGCAGGCCCCGGGCGCACGCAGTGTGGGGGACGCCAACGACAACAGGCGGCGCCTGGAGGAATCCGTGAGCAGAAAGATTCTGGTCATTGTCTCCGAACACGGATATTGGGCCGAGGAACTCATCGGTCCGGTGTCCACGTTCGACGAGCGGGGCTACGAGACCGTATTCGCGACGCCGACCGGAAAGCGTGCGCACGCACTTCCGCCGAGCCTCGACGCGAACTACGTCGACCCCCCGCTGGGCCGCTCGGTGACCACCGAGGAGAACGCCCGGCTGGGCCGTGAGTTCGAGCAGTCGAGCCGGCTCGACTCCCCGCTCGACATCGAGGCCTGGGTGCCCGAGCGCCCGTACACGAGCGACGAGGGCTACCTGCGCAAGCTGGAGCAGTACCACCGCGATCTGGACGGGCTCGACGCCGACGTCGCCAGCTACGACGCGATCCTCGTCGTCGGCGGCAGCGGGCCCATCGCCGACCTCGCCAACAACGAACGCGTGCACGCCCTGATCCTGGCCTTCCGGAAGGCCGGCAAGGTCGTGGCCGCCGAGTGCTACGGAGTCGCCTGCCTGGCCTTCGCCCGGGACTGGAGCGACCGCAAGAGCATCATCTGGGGCAAGCACGTCACCGGCCACTGCAAGGAATACGACTACAAGGACGGCACCGGATTCCTCGGTACCGACTTCAACATGGGGCCGCCCCCGTATCCGCTGGAATACATCCTGCGCGACGCGACCGGCCCGCGCGGCGCGTACCACGGGAATTTCGGCAAGCCGGTCTCCGTCATCGTCGACTTCCCCTTCGTCACCGGGCGTTCCACCCCCGATTCCTATCTCACGGGGCAGAAGATCGTGGAAGTGCTGGAGGACGGCCTCACCCGCTACGGCTGGTAAATCCATCAGGGGGAGTTCCATGAAAGCCGAAGCCACTCCCGGACGGGAAAGGCTGATCGAGCAGTTCAAGGCCGACGGCCTGAAGGTGATGTTCGGAAATCCGGGAACGGTGGAACAGGGATTCCTCGACGCGGCGGACGCGGCGGCGGACTTCCGGTACGTCCTCGCCCTCCAGGAAACGGTGGCCGCGGGCGTGGCCGACGGCTACGCCCGCGCCACCGGCGGTGCCGCCCTGCTCCAGCTGCACTCCGGTGTGGGACTGGGCAACGGCATCGGGATGCTCTACCAGTCCCTGCGCGGCCACACCCCGCTCGTCGTGGTCGCCGGCGACGCGGGCGTCCGCTACGACGCCATGGACGCGCAGATGGCCTGCGACCTGGTGGCGATGGCCAGGCCCGTGACCAAGTACGCGACCCGGGTCACCGACCCCCGGTCCGTGCTGCGCACCATCAGGCGGGCCGTGAAGATCGCCCTCACCCCGCCGCGCGGCCCCGTCTTCGTCGCGCTGCCCATGGACGTGCTGGACGAGCTCAACTCCGAACCCGTCCTGCCGGCCACGGTGCCGCTCACCGACGTGGCGCCCTCACCGGCCTCGGTGGGGAGGGCGGCCGAACTGCTGGCCGCAGCCGAACGGCCCGTCGTCCTCGTCGGCGACGGCGTCGCCCTCTCCGGGGCGCAGGCCGAACTCGTCGCCGTCGCCGAGCTGCTGGGCGCCGACGTGTACGAGGTCGACTCCTCCGAGGTGAACATCGCGGCCTCCCACCCGCTGCGCCGGGGCCAGACGGGCCACATGTTCGGCCCGCACAGCAAGGAGCTGATCGGCGCGGCGGACGGGGTGCTGATCGTGGGCACCTACGTCTTCCCCGAGGTGTTCCCCGAACTGGAGAGCCCCTTCCGGCCCGGCGCGAAGGTCGTGCACATCGACCTCAACGCCTACGAGATCGCCAAGAACCACCCCGTGGACCTCGGGCTGGCCGCCGATCCGCGGCACGCGCTGCGCGCGCTGGCCGGCGTACTGGAACAGCGGCTCACCCCGGCCCGGCGGGCCGCCGCGGCCGCCCGGCTGGACCTGCGGACCCGGGAACGGGCCCGCGCCGCACGGCAGCCCGACGAGGACGGCACGCCGATGGCCGTCTTCCTGCGCACGCTCGCCGAGCGCACCGGCGGGGACCTGATCGTCTTCGACGAGGCGCTGACCACCTCCCCGCTGGTCACCCGCCACCTGCCCCCGGAACGCCCCGGCGACTACCACCTCACCCGGGGCGGATCACTGGGCGTCGGCTTCCCGGGGGCGGTCGGCGCGAAGCTCGCCCGCCCGGACCGGCTCGTCGTCGGCTTCGCGGGCGACGGCGGGGCGATGTACACCTACCAGGCGCTGTGGACCGCGGTCCGGCACGGCATCGACGCCAAGTTCGTGGTCTGCAACAACCGCAAGTACCGGCTGCTCGACGACAACATCGCCCAGTACTGGCGGGAACGGGACATCGCCGAGCACCGCTTCCCGGGCTCCTTCGACCTCTCGCACCCCGAGATCGACTTCGCGGGGCTGGCGCGGGCGCTCGGCGCCGACGGCACCCGCGTGGAGAAGCCGGACGAGGCGGTCGCCGCCGTCGGCCGGATGCTCGACCACCCCGGCCCGTACCTCGTCGACGTCCAGATCTGACCGGCCCCCCGCACCCGGCGCCGCCACCGGCGGCACCGGAACCGACCGAGCGACACCGACGGACAGGAGGAGACCGCATGCCCGCCGAGCGGCTGACCGAGGACGCGATCCGCACGTTCACCGAGAACTGGTACGCGGCCCTGGACCGGCACCTGCCGCTGGACCAGGTGCTCGCGCTCGTCACCGAGGACCTGGAGTTCGAGGTCCCGGAGGACACCTTCCTCGGACACGAGGGATTCGGCCGCTGGTACGCGGCCGTCACCCACCGGTTCTTCGACGAGGTGCACACCGTCACCAAGGTCGAGCCCGTCGTCGAGGGGGACCGGGCGATCGTCCGGGTCCTCGTCAACTGGCAGGCCAAGATCTGGGACCCGCCGGCCGCCCGCAGCCAGTGGCTCGGCTTCGACGCCGACCAGACCTGGACCCTGGTGGCCGGCCCGGACGGCCCGCTGATCAAGCAGTACACCGTCAACGAACTGGCGCCGATGCCCGGTTCGGGCTCGCTCTGAGGGGGCGGCGACGATGACCGAAGTGACACGCGAGCGGGTCGGGGCGGCCTACCGCGCCCTCGGCTCCGGCGACCGCGCGCGCATCCTGGAGTACTACGCCGAGGACCTGCGCTGGCTGGTCCCGGGCAACCACCCCCTGGCCGGCTGGTACGAGAGCCTCGACGCCTTCCTGGAGCTGATGGGGCAGACCCACAAGCTCACGGGCGGCACCTTCCGCATGGACCTGGAGGCGGTCCTCGTCGGTGACGGGTGCAGCGCCGACGTGTGCCGCAACGTGGCCCTGCGCGAAGGCGCCGACCCCGCGAGCCTCTCCCCGTACGAGCGGATGGACTACCCGGTCTTCCACTTCATGCGGTGGCGGGACGGCCGGATCGTCGAGGGCCGCGACGGGCTCTTCGGCGATTCGGCGGCCGCCTTCAGCCGCTTCTGGGCGCCCTTCGCGCCGGACGGAACCCGCAGGGACCGATAGGGGGATGAACGCGATGGACGCCCACGAGATCCTCACCAAGTACTACGAGTACGCCAACGCGGGGGACTGGGACCGCTGGTGCGACCTGTTCGCCGAGGACCAGGTCATGGACGAACAGCTGGCCGGACACATCGAGGGCCTGGAGACCCTGCGCTCGATGATGAAGGGCATGGGGAGCATGTACCGGGTCTTCCGGAACGAGCCGGTGCACTTCCTCGTCGACGGGGAGAAGGCCGCCGCCGTCTCCCACCTCAGCGCCGTCAGCCCCTCCGGCGAGGCCATCGAGGCCCAGGTCATGAACTTCTTCCGGATCGTGGACGGACGGATCGCCTACATGGCGAACCACCACGACACCGTCCCCTTCCAGGTGCTGGGCCAGGGCTGAGGGGGAGCGATCGTGGCCACGGAACAGTACGACTACGTGATCGTCGGCTCCGGCACCGCCGGCAGCGTCCTCGCCGGCCGCCTCTCGCAGGACCCGGACGTCTCCGTCCTGGTCCTGGAGGCGGGCGGCTCCCGCATCCCGCCCGAGGTGGACGACCCGTCCTCCTGGTACAAGCTGCTCGGCGGGCCCGTCGACTGGGGTTACACCAGCGTCCCCCAGCCCGGCCTCGACGGCCGGCGGACGTACGAACCGCGGGGCAAGGCCCCCGGCGGCAGCAGCAACCTCTACATCATGATGCACGTCCGGGGCCACGCCTCGGACTTCGACAACTGGGCCTACCAGGGCGCGGCCGGCTGGTCCCACCAGGACGTCCTGCCCTACTTCGCCCGGCTGGAGGCCCAGGAGGACGTCACCGCCGCCACCACCGGCACCGCCGGCCCGCAGCGCGTCACCCACGCCGGACGGCACGGGCCCAGCCCCGCCTCCCGCGCCTTCATCGACGCGGCCGTCGAACTGGGCCACCGGGAGATCGCCGACTTCAACACCGACGGCCCCCGGGGCGGCCTCTTCGGCACCGGCTGGCACCACATCGACGTGGCCGACGGCCGCCGCCAGGGCGCCCTCGCCGCCTACCTGGAACCGGCCCTCACCCGCCCGAACCTGACCCTGCGCACCAGCGCGCAGAGCACCCGGCTGCTCTTCGACGGGGACGCCTGCACCGGTGTCGAGTACGTACAGCTCCGGCCCGCGGCCGAGTTCCCCGGCCGGACCGTGCGCGACGGCCACAGCGGCGCCGGGGCGCCGGGGACGCACACCGTACGGGCCCGGCGGGAGGTGATCGTGGCCGCCGGGGCGATCGAGTCCCCGAAGCTGCTGCTGCTGTCCGGCATCGGGCACCCCGGGCAGCTGCGCGAGCACGGCATCGGGGTCACCGCGGCCCTGCCCGGGGTCGGCGAGAACTTCCACAACCACGTGCTGACCGGGCTCATGGCGGAGGTCACGCAGGAGCTCCCGCCGCCCGCCCAGAACCTTTCCGAGAGCGCTCTGTTCCTGTCCTCGCGGGCCGGGCTGCCCGCGCCGGACCTACAGATCGCCTTCGTCCACGTGCCCTTCGACGTGATCGTCGGCCGGGACCACCCGAACACGGTGTCCATCCTGCCGGGCGTCGTACGGCCCGTCTCCCGCGGCTGGATCCGGCTCGCGAGCGCCGACCCGCTGGCCCACCCGCTGATCAACCCGAACTACCTGGGCGACCGGTGGGACCTCGACCGCATGGTGCAGGGCGTCAAGGTGGCCCGGGAGATCTTCGCGACCTCGGCCTTCTCGCCCTGGTACAAGCAGGAACTCCAGCCGGGGCCGGACACGGTCTCCGACGAGGACCTGCGGACCTTCGTGCGGCAGAAGTCCGAGAGCTACCACCACCAGGCCGGCTCCTGCCGGATGGGCCTCGACGACCTGTCCGTCGTCGACCCCGAGCTGCGGGTCCACGGCGTGCGGAACCTGCGCGTCGTCGACGCCTCCGTGATGCCCGCCGTCCCGTCGGGCAACTGCCACACCGCCATCGCGATGATCGCCGAGCGAGCGGCGGACTTCCTGAAGGGGGTGTCCCGTGCCTGACGCCGTCCTGCGCGAGGGTGCGCTGACCGGAACCCGGATCGCGGTCCTGGTCGAGAGCGACTTCTACGAGCCGGAGATCTTCTACTACCGCAGCCGGTTCGCCGAGGAGGGCGCCGAGGTCGACTTCCTGACCCGGCTGTGGGGCAACGGGTCCATCACCTTCTCCGGACACGAGTACCGGGCCCCGTTCACCGCGGACCGCTCCCTGGAGGGGCTGAGCGACGAGGCCCTGCGCCGGTACTCCGCCCTGATCGTGCCCTCCGGCATGGTCGCCGACCGGCTGCGGTACACCGAGGACGTGGACGTGCTCGCGCCCGCCACCGAGCTGCTGCGCCGGGCCTTCGAGGAACCGACCGTCCTCAAGGGGATCATCTGCCACGGCATGTGGCTGGCCTCCTCGATCCCGGGCAAGGTGCGCGGCCGCAAGGTCGTCTGCCACAACAACCTCATCGGTGACGTGCGGAACATGGGGGCCCAGTACGTCGACGAGGACGTGGTCGTCGACGGGGACCTCGTCACCGGCCGCACCGGCGCCCACCACCACCTCTTCGCCCGCCGGATCATCGACCTGGTCGCGGCCGGCCGGGGCAGGGGGGCCGGCTGATGGCGGACGCGGACGGACCGCGCTGGTCGCACGTGGGCCTCAACTGCGCGGACCAGAAGGCCACCGAGGAGTTCTACACCCGGTACTTCGGCTTCTCCCGGGCCCGGGTGGTGGACCTCGGCGAGGCGCGGATCGTGTTCCTGCGCAAGGGGGACGCGTACCTGGAGCTCTTCGCCGCCGCCGAGGGGCCCGCCCGGCCGGCGCACGACGACGGACCGCAGGCCCCGGGCCGGATCCGCCACCTCGCCTTCCAGACCGGCAGCGTCGACGCCTTCCTCGCGGACCTGGGCGACGCGGCCGAGGTGACCCTGGGGCCGCTGGACTTCGACGACTTCATCTGCGGCTGGCGGACCGTGTGGCTGCGCGACCCCGACGGGGTGATCGTCGAGGTCAGCCAGGGATACGAGGACGACCGCTCTCACGACAAGGACGGTGTGTGACCCATGGCTGACGCCGTGAACTTCTCCTTCTCCGACACGATCGCGGGCTACGTCGTCCGCTTCGACTCGGCGGCCCGGCTGCTGAGGCTGAAGACCTCCGACGGCCGCGAGTTCGGGATCTCGCTGGGCGGCGACCCGAGCGCCGAGCTGGTGCGCAACCTCGACGAGCCGTACGTCGACGCCTCCGGGCACATCGACGAGATGCTCTCGCCCGGCCGTTTCCTGTTCGTCCACGGGATCCACTACCCGGAGCGGGGCGGGCGGTTCGAGGCCAAGCGGCTGGTCTTCCTGGGCCGAGGAGCGGAGGACTACCGCTTCGAGGAGCCCAGCTGGTGGATCAAGCAGATCGAGTCGCTCGCCGACTTCTACAAGCGGGCGCAGTTCGGTGACGGGCCGGTGGACTTCACCGAGTACCGCACCGAGATCCGGCTCGGCGGCGACAAGACCGCCAGCCACGTCCAGGAGACGGACACCATCTCCCGCCTGGTCTACGGCATGGCCTCGGCCTACCTGCTGACCGGCAAGGACGAGTACCTGGAGGTCGCCGAGCGCGGCACCGAGTACCTGCGCAAGCACATGCGGGTCGTCGACAGCGAGGAGGACGTGGTCTTCTGGTACCACGGCATCAGCGTCGACGGGGACAGCGAACGCAAGCTGTTCACCTCGGAGTTCTCCGACGACTACGACGCCATCCCGATGTACGAGCAGATCTACGCGCTGGCCGGCCCGATCCAGACCTACCGGGTCACCGGTGACGTGCGGATCAAGAACGACGCCGACGCCACCATCCGGCTCTTCGACAAGTTCTTCCTGGACCCGGACCAGGGCGGCTACTACTCGCACATCGACCCGATCCTCTTCAGCGCCGACCACGAGTCGCTGGGCGAGAACGCCGAGCGCAAGAACTGGAACTCGGTCGGCGACCACGCGCCCGCCTACCTGATCAACCTGTACCTCGCGACGGGCGAGCAGAAGTACGCCGACTTCCTCGAGTACACCTTCGACACCATCGCGGACAAGTTCCCGGACTACGAGAACAGCCCCTTCGTCCAGGAACGCTTCAACCGCGACTGGTCCCACGACACCACCCACAGCTGGCAGCAGAACCGGGCGGTCGTCGGGCACAACCTGAAGATCGCCTGGAACCTGATGCGGATGAACTCGCTGAAGGCCAAGCCCGCCTACGAGGAGCTGGCCAGGAAGATCGGCGAGATCATGCCGGCCGTCGGCAGCGACGTGCAGCGCGGCGGCTGGTACGACGTGGTCGAGCGGGTGAAGCGCGGCGACGAGGAGACCCACCGTTTCGCCTGGCACGACCGCAAGGCCTGGTGGCAGCAGGAGCAGGCGATCCTCGCCTACCTCATCCTGAACGGCACGGTCGGCGGCGACGCGAACCTGCGCGAGGCCCGGCAGGCGGAGGCCTTCTACAACACCTTCTTCCTCGACCACGACGAGGGAGCCGTCTACTTCAACGTGCTCGCCGCCGGTACGCCGTACCTGCTCGGCACGGAACGGCTCAAGGGCAGCCACTCGATGTCCATGTACCACTCGGCGGAGCTCTGCTACCTCGCCGCCGTCTACAACAACCTGCTCGTCAACGGCCGGGAGATGGACTTCCACTTCCAGCCCGACCCGGCCGGCCTGCCGGACCGCGTCCTGCGCGTCTCGCCCGACCTGCTGCCCGCGGGCTCGGTGCGGATCGCGTCCGTGGAGATCGACGAGAAGCCGTACGAGGAGTACGACGCGGACGGGCTCACCGTCCGACTCCCCGACGTCCGGGGACGGGTCAGGGTCAAGGTCCGGCTCCGGCCCGTGACCAAGAAGTAGCGCTCAACGGGGGGCGCCCCAACCAGAGGGGAATGCAATGACACTGAACGTGAAGGAACGCCGGAACAAGACGGGCACCGTGCTCGTCGCCACCGGCGAGATCAACAGCGAGACCTCCGGTGCCCTGCTCCAGGCACTCCTGCCGCTGGTCCGCGAGGACAAGCCGCTGAAGATCGACCTCACCGCCGTCACCTACGTCTCCAGCGCGGGCCTGCGCACGCTGCTCGTGGTCTACCGCGAGGCGCAGCACGCCGGGGTCGCGGTCACCCTGTACGGGGTGAGCGAGGAAGTCCGGTTCGTCATGTCGGCCACCGGCTTCCTCGACTTCTTCGAGACCGGCGAGGCCACGGTGGCCGCGGCCAAGGCCAAGGCGAAGGCCGTGCGATGAGCGACCGTTCCGAGCAGGTCCTGCGCGTCGACGCATACCCGACCCACGAGGTGGGCGGGTACCGGGTCCGCGTCGGCAAACCGTTCCCGTTCGGGGCCAACGTGGTCCCCGGCGGGGTCAGCTTCTCCGTGTTCTCCGACCGGGCCACCTCCATGACCCTGGTCATCTTCAAGCGCGGAGAGCCCGAGCCGATGGCCGAACTGGAGTTCCCCGAGGAGTTCCGCACCGGCAGCGTCTTCGCCATGACGGTCTTCGGCCTCGACCACGAGAACATCGAGTACGGCTACCGGGCCGACGGCCCCTTCGACCCGGCCACCGGGCACCGCTTCGACGCCCGGCAGATCCTCTCCGACCCCTACGCCCGGCTGATCGCCGGCCGCGACGTGTGGGGCGTGGAGCCGGACTACAGCCGCGGCTACCAGTACCGCTCGCGCGTCTGCCTCCAGGACTTCGACTGGGGCGACGACACCCCGCTGCGGATCCCCGCCGAGGACCTCGTCGTGTACGAGGCCCACGTGCGCGGCTTCACCCGGCACCCCTCCTCGCGGGTCACCGCCCCCGGCACGTTCGCGGGACTGCGGGAGAAGATCCCGTACCTGAAGGAACTCGGGATCAACTGCATCGAACTGCTGCCCGTGTTCGAGTTCGACGAGAGCGACAACCCGCGCAGCAACCCGGAGACCGGCGAGAAGCTCTACGACTACTGGGGCTACAACACCGTCTCCTTCTTCGCGCCCAAGGCCGGCTACGCGGCCACCGGACGCTACGGGATGCAGGGCGACGAGTTCCGCACCCTGATCAAGGACCTGCACGCGGCCGGCATCGAGGTCATCCTCGACGTCGTCTTCAACCACACCGCCGAGGGCAACGAGCAGGGCCCGACCATCTCCTTCAAGGGCCTCGACAACGCCACGTACTACATGCTCACGCCCGAGGGGTACTACTTCAACTTCAGCGGCACCGGCAACACGGTCAACTGCAACCACCCCGTCGTGCGCAACTACGTGCTGGACTGCCTGCGCCACTGGGTCGCCGACTACCACATCGACGGATTCCGCTTCGACCTCGCCGCCATCCTCGGCCGGGACCTGGACGGCACCCCGCTGCCCAACCCGCCGCTGCTGGAACTGCTCGCCTTCGACCCCGTCCTGCGGCACACCAAGCTCATCGCCGAGGCCTGGGACGCGGGCGGACTGTACGAGGTCGGCAACTTCCCGGCGTACGGCCGCTGGGCCGAGTGGAACGGCAAGTACCGCGACACCGTCCGCAGCTTCCTCAAGGGCGACCCCGGAGTCACCGGCGAACTGGCGACGCGGATCGCCGGCTCGCCCGACCTGTACTCCACCCGCGGGACCTCCGCCTCGGTCAACTTCCTGACCGCGCACGACGGGTTCACCCTCGCGGACCTCGTCTCCTACAACGACAAGCACAACGAGGCCAACGGCGAGGGCAACAACGACGGCGGCAACGACAACGCCAGCTGGAACTGCGGAGCCGAGGGCCCCACCGACGACCCGGAGGTCAACGCGCTGCGGCTGCGCCAGATGAAGAACGCCCTGGCGATCCTCTTCACCAGCCAGGGCATCCCGATGCTGCTGTCCGGGGACGAGGTCGCGCGCACCCAGCAGGGCAACAACAACACCTACTGCCAGGACAACGAACTGTCCTGGTTCGACTGGGACCAGGTCGACCAGAACGCCGAACTCCTGCGCTTCACCCGGGAGATGATCGCCTTCCGCGGCCGCCACCGCGAACTGCGCTCCACCTCCCACCCCACCGGCCGGCTCCGCGACGGCCTCGGCCTGCCCGACATCAGCTGGCACGGGGAACGCGCCTGGCAGCCCGACTGGTCCTCCGAGAGCCGGCTGATCGCGGTGGCCCGCTGCGGCACCGGGGACGACGACGTCGTGTACGTGGCCATGAACGCCCACTGGGAGGCGCACGACCTCGAACTGCCCGCGCTCCCCGGCGGCCGCAGCTGGCACCTGTTCGCCGACACCGGAGCCGGGGCACCGCACGACATCCGCAGCCCCGGAGCGGAACGGGAACTGGACAACGCCGGCAAGTACCTGATCGGCCCGCGCTCGGTGGTGATCCTCGTGGGCCGCGCGAACGACCCCGAACCCCGGGACGCCTGAGACGCCCCGACCGAAGGAGACCTGACATGCCGCTTTCCGTGTCCCTGAGCATCGAGGGCGACACCACCGTGATCGAGCTGACGGGCGAGCTGGACGCCAAGACCGCCCCGGACTTCCACCGCACCATCGAGAAGGCCGCCGGCCACGGCACCAGCACCGTCGAGATCCGCATGGCCGGCGTCGGCTACATGGCCAGCGCCGGACTGCGCTCCCTGGTCTTCGCCCAGCAGAAGGTGGCGGACCACGTCACCATCAAGGTGGTCGGAGCCATCGAACCCGTCTCCCGGACCATCCGGACGGCCGGGCTGGACCGCAGCATCCTGCTCGCCGATGGCTGAGTCCGCGGCCCGCCCCGGCCGGCCCCGGTGAACGACATGGTCGAACTGGCGAGGAAGCCCGCCGTGCTGGAGGTGCCCGCGACGGTGCAGGCACTGGGCGAGATCGCCGCGTTCGTCCTGCGGCTGGCCGGCCGGGCGGGCCTCTGCAAGTCGGCCGCCTACCGGATCCGGCTGGCCGTGGACGAACTGGCCACCAACATCGTCATGCACGGGTACCGGGGCGGCGACGGACGGATCACCGTCCGCGGCCGCTCCGGCCCCGACGGGGTGCGGATCGTCATCGAGGACACCGCCCCCGCGTTCGACCCCGTCGAGGGCCGCCTGCCCCCCGCCCCCGGGGTTCCCCCGGACCGGCGGCGGGTCGGCGGCCTCGGCATCCACCTGGCACTGACCAGCGTGGACGAGTACGCCTACGCACGCAGCGACGGCCGCAACATCAGCACGCTCACTGTGAAGGCCGAGGGGACGGACCCATGCCCTCCACGATCGTGATCATCCTCGACGAGCACCCGCCCCCGCCGCGCGAACTGCTCGACGCGCTGCGGTCGATGGACGCGGAACTCGTCACCCGCACGCTGGCCCAGCTGCACGAGGGCCCGCTGGAGGTACTGCCCGTCGCGGACGTGCTGCTCGCCCCGGCCGAGACCGACGGGGAGGCCGTACGGACCGCCGTCCGCAGGCTGCGGCGCTGGGCCGGGGCCCCCATCGTGGTCGTCTGGACCGCCGGGGACTTCACCGCCCTGGAACGGCACGTCCGCCTCGGCCACGACTACCTCGTACCGCCCTTCCTGCCCGCCCTCGTCGGCGCCCGCCTGCACAGCTGCTCCGAACGGGCCGGACTCGGCCGCACCCTGCGCGAGGCCGACGCCCGCGCCGAACTCATGGGATACGAGAAGGAACTGGAGATCGGCCGCGAGATCCAGGCCGGCTTCCTGCCCGAATCGCTGCCCGTCCCCGCGGGCTGGGAAATCGACGTGCGCTTCCGGCCCGCCCGGCAGGTCGCCGGGGACTTCTACGACGTCTTCGAGCTCTCCCGGGGCCGGCGCCTGGCCGTCGTCGTCGCCGACGTCTGCGACAAGGGCGTCGGCGCCGCCCTCTTCATGGCCCTCATCCGCTCCCTGCTGCGCCACACCGCCGAGAACAGCGGACTCCAGCACCTGATGGCCGCGAGCCGTACCGGCGGCAGCCGCCGCACCCCGGTCGTCGGCGCCACCCCGCTGCTCAACGCGGTCACCGCGACCAACGGCTACCTCACCCGCAACCACCTGCGGCAGGGCTACTTCGCCACCCTCTTCTTCGGCGTGCTCGACCCGCTCACCGGCAGCCTCGTCTACATCAACGGCGGCCACAACCCGCCGCTCCTGCTCTGCGGCGACGGCGGCCTGCCCCGGCCGCTGGACGTCACCGGACCGGCCGTCGGCGTCCTGCCCGACTGCGTCTACACCCTCGGCTACGCCCAGGTGAACCCCGGCGACACCCTCTTCGTGTTCACCGACGGAGTGCCCGAGGCCCGCTGTCCCGAAGGCAGCTTCCTGGGCGACGAGCGGATGCTGGAACTGCTCGGCGGGCCCCCGGCCAGTGGCAAGGACGTCGTCGACCGGATGGACCTCGCGGTCCGCGAGCACACCGGCACCGCCGAACAGCACGACGACGTCACCATGCTGGCCCTGCACCGGCCACGCGCGGCGCGGGGGCCGCACGCGACCGGACCGGGCCACCGGGTGGTGGCCTGATGACCCGGACCATCGTGGTGCACTCGCACCGCGGCGGCACCGGCAAGTCCTCGGTGCTGGCGAACCTCGCGCTGCTCCTCGCGGCCGGGGGACACCGCGTGGGCGCGGTGGACACCGACCTCCAGTCACCCACCCTGGACCTGCTGTTCGGGCTCCCGCCCGGAGCCGGCTCGCTCGCCGACTACCTGCTCGGCCGCTGCGAGATCGAGACCGCGGCCCGGCGGACCGGCGTGCCGGGGCTGTACCTCGTACCGGCCCGGACCGGGACGGCCGCGCTGCGCGAGCTGATGACCACCGGCTACGACGTCGGGCTGCTCCCCGAGGGCTTCGACCGGCTGGCCCGCCACCACGCGCTCGACGTGCTGCTGCTCGACACGCACGCCGGGCTGAACAACGAGTCCGTGACCGCCATGGGCAGCGCCGACGTCGTCCTGATCATGGCCCGGGCGGACCGCATCGACCTCTCCGGGGTGGAGGAGACCATCGCCCTCGTCGGACGGCTCGCCTGCCGGCGGGTCCTGGTCCTGAGCATGGCGCCCGAAGGCATCGACCGGGAGGACGTCCGCCGCAGGGCCGAGGACGTCTACGGTGCACCCCTGGCCGGAGTACTTCCGTACGTTCCGGAAATGGCGGCGCTGTACGGCGAGCGCATATTCGTGGACGCCCACCCCGGCCACCCCCTGGTGGGTGAATTCCGCGCGATCCTTTCGGCGCTGGACGCACGTGACGAAGTATCGCGCGCCTGACGCCACCCCCTTACGCCCCCAGCAGGGGGCGTGTTGAATCGGCAGCGAATCCAGAACAAGGAGAACGGTCATGAAGATACTCGTCGTCATGACGGCAAAGGCCACGCTCCACCTGCTGGACGGAGAACAGCACCCCTCGGGATTCTGGGCCGAGGAATTCGCCGTTCCCTACACGGTCTTCCGGGCCGCCGGCCACACCGTGGACGTGGCGACGATCGGGGGACGTGCCCCCACGGTCGACCAGACCAGCATCGACCCGCAGTTCCTGCGCTGGGTCCGCCCCGAGGGCTCGCCCGACGAGGACGCGGCCAACGCCGCCGCCTACGTCCGCGTGATCGAGGAGACCCCCCAGCTGAAGCAGCCGATCGCCCTGGAATCCCTCGGCGAGAAGGACGTCGCCGGATACGACGGCATCTACGTCAGCGGCGGCCACGGCGCCATCGGCGACCTGCCCAAGTCCGACGAACTGGCCCAGCTGCTGCGCTGGGCCATCGCCCAGGACAAGCCGCTGGCCACCGTCTGCCACGGCCACACCGCGCTCCTCGCCCTGCGCGACGGCGAGGGCCGCTGGCCCTTCGAGGGCTACCGGATGACCGCGTTCTCGCACAGCGAGGAACTGGTCACCAACATGGCCGGCCGGCTCCCCCTGATCCTGGAGGCCGAACTCACCAGACTCGGCGCCCGCTACGAGAAGGCCGAAGCGATCTGGGACTCGCACGTCGTCGTGGACCGCAGGCTCACCACCGGCCAGAACCCGTACTCCTCCAAGGCCCTCGCCGAAACGTTCCTGACCCAGCTCCCGCAGGGCTAGCGAGCCCGCACCGCACCCGACACCGGAAGGTCAGCCATGACCAAGCGCGAGCTCAGCGGCCAGCCCCTGGCCAACCCCGGGAAACTGTTCATCGGAGGCCAGTGGGTCCCCGCCCGGGACGGCCGTACCGAACCGGACGTCAGCCCCGTGGACGGCCAGGAGATCGTGCCGGTGGCGCAGGCGGCCGCGGCCGACGCGGACGCGGCCGTCCAGGCCGCGCGCACGGCGTACGAGGAAGGCCCGTGGAGCCGGCTCTCCGCCCAGGAGCGCGCTCTGCGGCTGAACCGGGTCGGCGAGCTCATCGAGCGCGACCTGGAGGAGATCGCCCTGCTGGAGACGGTGGACATGGGCAAGCCGTTCGCGTTCTCCAGCACCGTCGACGCCCCCATGGCGGCCCAGCTCATGCACTACTACGCCGGCGCGGTGACCCGCGTCGACGGCTCCTCCCGGGCCCCGGCCGGCGGACAGCTCGCCTACACCCTGCGCGAACCGCTCGGAGTGGTGTGCGCCATCACCCCGTTCAACTTCCCGCTGCTGCTGTCCATGACCAAGATCGCCCCGGCCCTCGCGGCCGGCAACACGGTCGTCCACAAGCCCTCCCCGGCCACCCCGCTCACCGCGCTGAAGATCGCCGAACTGTTCCAGGAGGCGGAGATCCCGGACGGCGTGCTGAACGTCATCACCGGCCCCGGCGTGGAACTGGGGGAGACCCTCACCGACCACCCCGGCATCGACAAGATCGCCTTCACCGGCTCGACCGTCGTGGGCCAGTCCATCATCCGCAAGGCCGCCGGCACCCTGAAGAAGGTGACGATGGAACTCGGCGGGAAGTCCGCCAACATCGTCTTCGCCGACGCCGACCTCGACGCCGCCGAGGAACTCGCCTTCTTCGGCATCTACTACAACAAGGGCGAGATCTGCACCGCCGGCTCCCGGCTCCTGCTGCACCGCCCCGTCCACGACGAGATGGTCGAACGCCTCGTCCGGCGCGCCGCCGCCCTCAAGCCGGGCGACCCGCGCGACCCCGCCACGCTCTTCGGCCCACTGGCCCACCGCGGCCAGTTCGACAAGGTCAGCTCCTACATCGAGGTCGGCGAGAAGGAAGGCGCGGTGCTGCGCACCGGCGGCACGGGCTGGACCCCCGAAGGAGCCTCCAGCCAGGGCCTGTACTTCCTGCCGACCGTCTTCACCGGCGTCGACAACGGGATGCGGATCGCCCAGGAGGAGATCTTCGGCCCCGTCCTGTCGATCATCCCCTTCGACACCGAGGAGGACGCCGTGCGCATCGCCAACGACAGCGCGTACGGCCTCGCCGCCGGGGTCCACACCAAGGACCTGCGGCGGGCCCACCGGGTCGCGTCCCAGATCAAGGCCGGCACGGTCTGGGTGAATTGCTACAACCAGTACGACCCCGCCGTGCCCTACGGCGGCTACAAGGCCTCCGGCTACGGCCGCGAGTGCGGCCCCGAGTCGCTGGAGAGCTACACCCAGACCAAGTCGGTCTGGATCGGGATGGACTGACGCCGGCCGCGCCGGACGAGCGACTGAGGAGCCTCCATGCAGACGGGCATCATCGGCACCGGCCGGATCGGCTCGGCCCTCGCGAGGATCATGGTGGCGGCGGGCCACCGCGTGGTCCTGGCCAACGCCCGCGGGCCGCGCGCGCTCGCACCCCTGCTGGCCGAACTGGGCCCGGCGGCGCAGGCCGCGGACCCCGTCGCAGCCGCCGGCCGCGCCGACCTCCTGGTGCTGATGGTGCCGTTCGCCGGTGTCCGGGGACTGCTGCCGCCGCACGTCGTCCAGGACAAGGTCCTGATCGACGCCACCAACGCGTTCCCGGCCCCCGGAGAGCCCGCCCCCGCTCCCGGCGGCCGGGGCTCCAGCGAACTGGTCGCCGACTGGTATCCCGGCGCCCGGATCGTGAAATCCCTCAACACCATGCATTTCGAAACCCTCGCCGTCGCCGGAACCGCACCGGGCGAGCGCCTGGCGCATTTCACGGCGGGCGACGACCCGAAAGCGAAGGAAATCGTCGCCGGAATCATCACGGATCTCGGATTCGTGGCCGTCGACACCGGCCCGCTGCATTCCGGAGGAATTCTCCAGCAGCCCGGCGGGCCCCTTTTCAACCGGCCGCTCACGGAAGCGCAGGCGCTCGCATGGATCTGACACTGCACGTGAACGGAAGACCCGAACGGTTCTCGGCGCGTCCCAGCGAACTCCTCGTGGAACGGCTGCGCGACGGACTCGGACTGACCGGGACCAAGGTCGGCTGCGACACCGGCCAGTGCGGCACCTGCGTGGTCCGCCTCGACGGCCGGTCCGTCAAGAGCTGCCTGGTCCTCACCGCGGCCGCCGCCGGCTCCGAGGTCACCACCATCGAGGGCGTCACCGCCCCCGGCGGCGAACTGAGCGCACTCCAGGAGGCACTGCGCCAGGAGCACGGCACCCAGTGCGGCTTCTGCACCCCGGGCATGGTCATGGCCCTCGGCGAGCTCGTCGAGAACACCACGGGCGGCGAGCCCCCCACCGAACCGGAGATCCGCGAATGGCTCACCGGCAACCTGTGCCGCTGCACCGGCTACCACAGCGTGGTCCGCGGCGTGCAGCGCGCCTGCGCCCCCGCCGCGCCCGCCGGGGCGGCGGCCGGCACGCCCGGGCAGGAGGGAGCGGCGAGATGACCATCGTGACGGGGGAAACCACGGCCACGGCCACGGCCACGGCCGAAGCCGGAACCGAAGCCGCGACCGAAGCGGCGCCCGCCCGGGCGGGCGTACTGGGACGGCCGCTCGACAGCCGCGAGGACCCGCAGCTCCTGCGCGGCGAGGCGACGTACGTGGCGGACATCGACCTGCCGGGCACCGCGCACATGGCGATCCTCGGCAGCACCGTGGCCCACGCGAAGATCCTCTCCATCGACACCGGGCCCGCCGAGCGGCTGCCCGGCGTCCTCAAGGTCGCCACCGCCGCCGACTTCACCGACGTGATGCCGCTGCCCTGCATCTGGATACCCGGCGGGGTCGAGAGCCACTTCCCGCCCCACCCCTACGGACTGCCCGGATCCCGCCCGGTGCTGAGCGGGGACACCGTCCGGCACGTCGGCGACCCCGTCGCCGTCGTCGTCGCCGAGACCCCCCGCCAGGCCGCCGCCGCGCTCGCCGCCATCACCGTCGCCTACGACCCGCTGCCCGTGGTCACCCGCGCCGACGAGGCCCTCGCCGAGGGCGCGCCCCAGCTGCACGAAGCCGTACCCGGCAACCTGAACGCGTACTGGACCTGCGGGGACAAGGACCGCACCGACGCGGCCATCGCCGCCGCCGAGGTCACCGTCGAACTCGACCTGGTCAACCAGCGCACCATCAACAGCCCCATCGAACCCCGCGGAGCGGTCGGCGACTACGACGCCCGCACCGGCGACTACACCCTCTACGCCTCCACCCAGGGCCCCCACAACCACCGCTTCCTGCTCTCCGCGCTGGTCCTCGGGATCCCCTTCAACAAGCTCCGGGTGATCGCCCCGACCGTCGGCGGCAGCTTCGGCACCAAGGGCTACCTGTACCCCGACATGGCGCTCGTGCTGCTGCTCTCCAAGGCCCTCGGCCGGCCCGTGAAATGGGTGGACACCCGCACCGGACTGATGAACTCCACCGTTCAGGGCCGCGACCACCGCCAGCACGTCACCCTCGCCGGCACCCGCGACGGCCGCATCACCGCCGTGCGCTGCACCAGCTACGCCAACCTCGGCGCCTACCCCTCCACCATCGGTCCCGGAGTGGCCACTGCCCTGATGGGCCGCTCCATCAGCGGCATGTACGACATCGACGCGGCCTTCTGCGAGGTCTACGCCGCCTTCACCAACACCGTCTCCCTCGGCGCCCAGCGCGGCAGCGGACGGGCCGAGGCCGCCTTCCTGATGGAACGCCTCGTCGACCGCTACGCCGGCGAGATCGGCATGGACCCGGCGGCCGTACGCCGCAAGAACCTGGTGCCCAAGGAGAAGTTCCCGTACGACAACGGCCTCGGCTGGACGTACGACTCCGGGAACTACCAGCTGAACTTCGACCGGGCGCTGGAGCTGTCCGGCTACGCGGACATGCCCGCCCGCAAGACCGAGGCCCGGGCCCGCGGCAAACGGCTCGGCGTCGGCATCGCCACCTACGTCGCGATCTGCGGGGTCGGCCCCTCCACCCGGATGTCCCAGGAGGGCATGCTCGGCGGCACCTGGGAGAGCGCCAACATCCGTGTCCACCCGACCGGCGAGGTCACCGTCACCGTCGGCTCCGCCTCCACCGGCCAGAGCCACGGAACCGTCTTCGCCCAGGTCGCCGCCGACGAGCTCGGCATCGACCCGGACACCGTCCAGGTGCTGGAGGGCGACACGCAGAAGGCCCCGTACGGGCAGGGCACCTACGGCTCGCGCTCCTACAGCATGGCCGCGCCCGCCGTCGCCCTCACCGCCCGGAAGATCAAGGCCAAACTGGTCCGGGCCGGAGCCGTCTTCCTCGGCATCCCCGAGGACAAGGCCGTCTACGCGGACGGCAAGGTCCACGAGGCGGGCAACGAGGAGAACGCCAAGACCTTCGCCGAACTCGCGATGGCCATGTGGTACGGCTGGGGCCTGCCCCTGGAGATCGAACCGGCCCTCGACGAGACCACCCACTTCGACCCGCCGGACTTCAACTACCCCTTCGGCACCCACGTCGCCGTCGTCGAGGTCGACGAACTCACCGGCGAGACCGAGGTGGTCGCCTACACCGCCGTCGACGACGCCGGGAACATCGGCAACCCGAAGATCGTCCACGGGCAGATCGAGGGCAGCATCGTCCACGGCCTCGGACAGGCTCTCATGGAGGCCGCCGAGTACGACGAGAACGGCCTGCTCATCAGCTCCGACCTCGGCCACTACGCCCTGCCGCGCGCCGCCGACGTGCCCTTCTTCGCCCTCGACAAGACCGTCACGCCCAGCCCGCACAACCCGCTCGGCGCCAAGGGCGCCGGCGAGATCGCCACCGTGCCGCCCGCCGCCGCCGTCGTCAACGCGGTCGTCGACGCCCTCTCCGACCTGGGCGTCCGGCACATCGACATGCCCCTCACCCCCGAGAAGGTGTGGCGCCGCCTGCGAGGAGAAGACCAGTGATCCTCACCGACTTCGACTACGTCCGGCCCGCCGGCCTGGACGAGGCCCTCGCCCTGCTCGCCGCCGACCCCGGCGCCCGCGTGCTCGCCGGCGGCCAGAGCCTGCTGCCCGAGCTGCGCACCGGCGCCACGACGGCCCGCCTCCTGGTCGACGTACGGCACCTGGAGGAGCTGCGCGGCATCGCGCGGACCGCCGACGGGATCCGGATCGGGGCCCTCACCACCCTCGCCGCGCTCGCCGCCGACCCGCTCGTGCTCGCCGGGGCACCCGAGGCGGCCGCCGCCGCCCGCGCCAACGGTGACCCGCAGGTCCGCAACCTCGGCACCGTCGGCGGGAACCTCGCCGTCACCGGCCGCCCCACCGACCTGCCCGTCGCCGCCCTCGCCGCCGGCGCGACGGTGGAACTGGCCGGGCCCGGCGGGCTCCGCACCGTACCCGCCGAGGACCTCACCGCCCCCGGCGTCCCGTCGGGGGAACTGGTCACCGCCCTGCTGGTGCCCGCCGCCGGCCCGGCCGCCGCCTTCGAGAAGACCGCCGACCGCGCCACCCGCTACCCCCTGTGCGCCGCCGCCGTACGGATCACCCCCGACGGGCCGCGGATCGCCGTCACCGGAGCCACCCGGCGCGCCCTGCGCCTGCGCGGGGTCGAGGACCGGCTGCGCGACGGCCCGTACGACACGGAGGCCGTACTCGCGGCCTTCCGCGCCGAGCCCCGGGAACGGTTCGTCCCCGGGCGCGGCACCTCGGCCGAATACCTCGGCCACCTCGCGGGGGTGCTCACCGCCCGCGCCCTGGCGAGGGCCGTCCGCACCCCCGCCTGACGCCGCCCGGTCCCCGGGGGGAGTGGAGCTGACGCCGTGGCCGAACCGACCGAGACGACGACCAGGGGAGACACCGTGCACCGAGGCGCCCGCGCGGCCGCCGCCGGGACCGGACCATCCGGCTTCCGGGTGGTGGGCGCGGTCCTGGTCCTGCTGATGCTCTCCTCCTCCGTACCCTCCGCCCTCTACGTGCTCTACCAGCAGGAGTGGGACCTGTCCTCCGGCACGATCACGGTGGTCTTCGCCCTGTACGCCGTCACCGTGCTCGCCGGACTCCTGCTGTTCGGTTCCCTCTCGGACACCCTCGGCCGCCGGCCCGTCCTCGGCGCCGCACTGGTCCTCGCGATCGTCTCCATGGGCCTGTTCGCCGCCGCCCAGGGCCTCGGCCTGCTGCTCGCCGCCCGCGCCGTGCAGGGCCTCGCGGTGGGCCTGGCCACCGGGGCGATGGGAGCCGCCCTGCTGGAACTCGCCCCCCGGGCGCGGCCCGCGCTCGGAGCGCAGGTCAACAGCGCGGGACCGACCGTCGGGATCGGCCTCGGCGGCATCGGCGCCGGCCTCCTCGTCCAGTACGCGCCCGCGCCGACCGTACTGAGCTACCTGCTGCTGGCCGGGGCCTTCGCGGTCGTCCTGGCCGGGGTGGTCCGGATGGGTGAGAGCGCTCCCGGCGCGGGCGGCCGCTTCCGGGTCGTCCCGCACCGGATCCGGGTGCCCGCCGCCGTACGCGGCCGGTTCGCGGTGCTCGTGCTGACCATCGTCGCCGTCTGGTCGGTCGGCGGGTTCTACCTCTCCCTCGGACCGCACCTGGCCCTGTCCCTGCTCGGCAGCACCAACCACCTCGCCGGCGGGGCGACCGTGGCCCTCCTCGCGGGCGCCGCGACCGGCGCCCAGCTGCTGCTCGGCCGCACCGGGGCGCTGCGAACCGCCGTGCTCGGGCTGCTCGGCCTGCTCGCCGGGCTCGGCCTGGTCCTGCTCGCCCTCGGCCTCGGTTCGGCGTCCCTGTTCCTCGGCGCGACCGCCGTCCTCGGCGCCGGCTGGGGGGCCGCCTTCCTCGGCTCCTTCCGGGCGCTGAGCGCCCTCGCCGCACCCGAACACCGCGGCGAACTCACCGCCGCCGTCTACGTCTTCGCGTACCTGGCCATGAGCGTCCCGGCGGTCCTCGCCGGAATGCTGACCAACATCCACGGACTGCACCGCACCTCGGTCGGTTTCATGGCCGCCGTCGCCGGGGTGTGCGCGCTGGCCCTGCTCGCGACCCTGCGACTGGCCGCCCGCACCAGGGCAGAGGGGAGCACGCCGTGAACACGGCCCTGCTGAGGTCCGCCCTGCGGGAGCTGGAGCTCTTCGCCGCGATCACCGACGACCAGCTGGACTGGCTGGTGGCGGTCTCCGAACCCCGGGTCCTGGCCGACGGGGAGGTCCTCTTCCGCGACGGCGAGGAGGCCACGGGCTTCCACGTGCTGCTCTCCGGAGGCCTGCTCGTCACCAAGGTCGTCGACGGCAGGGAGGAGGTGCTCACCCGGCACTCCACCGAGGAGGACGGCGCCGCCGCCGAGGACCACGACGGCAAACCCGCCGCCGCGCACCGCTTCACCGGAGAGCTGCCGCTGCTGACCGACGGCTCCTACGTGGCCACCGCGGCGGCGAGCGGGCCGGCGACGACCGTCGTCGCCTACCCGAAGCCGGTGTTCTTCGAGATGCTGACCCGCTGCCACGGGGTGGCCGCCGTCCTGCTTCCCGTACTGGCCTGGCGGATCAAGTCCTCCGAGGTGCAGGCCCGCAAGCGGGCCACCGTCGAAGCGCTCGGCACCCTGGCCGCCGGTCTGGCGCACGAACTGAACAACCCGGCCGCCGCCGTGGCCCGCGCCGCGCAGGAACTCGTGCCCGCCCTCGACGGGCTGACCCGCACCGCCCGGGCGTGGGGCGCGGCCGCCTCGGGCGCGGAGCGCACCGTACTGGACCGGCTGGCCGGGGAGCTCGACGCGCTCGGGCCCCCCGCCACCAGCGACCCGCTGGAGCGGGCCGACGCGGAGGAGGAGATCGCGGACTGGGCCGCGGAGACCGGAGCCGGACACGCCGGACTGCTGGGCTCCGGCGCCTCCGACCTCGGCCTGGACCTCCCCTGGCTGCGCAAACGGCTGGAGGGGATCGGCGCGGCCGCCCTGCCCGCCGCCCTCGACCACCTCGCGGCCCTGCTGGAGGCCCGCTCCCTGGCCGCCGAGCTGCGCGCGGCCGGCCCGCGGATCTCCCAACTCGTGTCGGCCACCCGGGATTACGCCAATCTGGACCGGGCCCCCGAGCAGCGTTTCGCGGTGACCGACGGCCTGGAGAACACCCTGGTCGTGCTGAAGTCCAAGCTGACGGGCATCACCATCGTGCGGACGTACGAGCCGGAACTGCCCGAACTGACGGGCTATCCGGGCGAGTTGAACCAGGTGTGGACCAACCTGGTCGACAACGCGGCCGAGGCCATGGAAGGCGCCGGCGTACTCACGCTGCGTGCCCGGGCCGAGGGCGTCTGCATGGTCGTGGAGATCACCGACACCGGCCGCGGCATCCCGGAAGAGGTCCTGCCGCGGATCTTCGAACCCTTCTACACCACCAAGGACGTGGGGAAGGGCACGGGCCTGGGGCTGCACCTCAGCTACCGGATCGTGACCCAGCGCCACCACGGGTCGATCACGGCCCGGTCCCGTCCGGGGGAGACCCGGATGGTCGTCCGGCTGCCGCTCGCACCGGCCGCCACCAGCAGTTCCGTCACCGGCGGCGCCGCCGACCGGGGCGCCGCCACCCGCTGAAAAGGGAGTCGAGCATGGCCACGTACGACATCTCCAAGCTGCACCCCGTGTTCGTCCGCCAGATGGAGGCGCTGGCCGCCCTGGACATCGAGGCGGTGATGAAGAACTACACCGACGACGCCGTGCTGCTGCGCTTCGAGGGCGCTTCCGTGGGCATCGACGCCGTTCGCGAGACGTTCACGGGATATCTCACCGTGAAGCCCACCCTGGTCGAACTCCAGGAGTACATCGAAACCGAGGACACCATCTTCTACCGGGCGATCATGAACCTGAACGGCGAACCGGAGCACGCGTTCGGGACGCTCGTCGTCCGCGATGGCCGGATCTGGCGCCAGACCGCCGGATTCGGCGGCTGAGGGTCCTTTCGTGGGTAGCGTGTGCGGGGAGGGCGGGGGAAGTGCCCTCCCCGCACACGCGGACGAATCGGTGAAGGGGAGGTCATGGAGCAGGAAACCAACCGCGTAGAGGCTTTCAGTGACGGCGTATTCGCCATCGTGATCACGATTCTCGTGCTGGAGTTAAAGGTTCCGGAAGAGGAGGGGACCGCACTCTGGCACGGGCTCTGGGAACAATGGCCGCACTACGCCGCTTATCTGGTGAGTTTCCTCATCATCGGCGTGATGTGGGTGAACCACCACACGATCTTCAGCCACCTCAAGCGGGTCGACCGACCGCTGTTGTTCCTGAACCTCCTGGTGCTGATGGTGGTTTCGGTGATTCCGTATACGACCAACGTGCTCGCCGAACACCTCACGGACGGGGAATCGGCCAACGTGGCCGCCATCCTCTACAGTTCGTGGACCGTCGTGTACGCTCTCGCCTTCCTGGGCTTCTGGTGGTACGTCACCCAGGTCGGTCACCTCTTCCACGAAACCGTGGACAAGGAAGTCGCCCGGGCCACGAGGATCCGATTCGGACTGGGCGCGGTCGCCTACCCCTTGACCGTTGTTCTGTCCTTCTTCTCGGCACCCCTCACTCTCGTCGCACATTTCCTGATCGCGCTCTACTACGCGGCGAACCAGATCCCCATCCCGCTCGTGGTAGGGGAAGAGCGGCTCGAATCTGTCAGCGACCTCAGGAAGTAGCCGCCCGGGCCTACGGCCGTTCTCCGCGGTCAAGTAGGGTAAAGGATCTAGTCTGGTCGCGGGGGAGGCCCAGATGGCTCGCGCAGTCCTGCCGGAGGAATCCGCGAAGGAAATCTCCGATTTGATCGACGTGCTGATCTCGCTGTTTTTCGAATCCTTACCCCGGCGGGACCAGCGGAACTGGGCCCGTGTTTATCTGAACGGCCTCGTGCGGACCAGCGGGAAGAAAACGATCCGTAACATCGCCGGAACCGGAGCCAGTTCCGTCGAACAGAGCCTCCAGCAGTTCATCAGCAAATCCCCCTGGGACTGGACACCGGTCCGCCGCTCCCTCGCCCAGCACCTGGAACGCACCGCCCAGCGACCCCTGGCATGGGTGGTGCAGCCCATGGTCATCGAGAAGGCCGGAGACCGGTCCGTGGGCGTCGGCCGGCAGTTCGTCCCCCAGCTCGGCCGCACCGCCAACTGTCAGCAGGCCGGCGGGATCTGGCTCGCCTCCAGCGACGCCAGCTTCCCCGTCGAATGGACCCTCACCCTCCCCGGCCCCTGGACCAGCGAACTGCTCCGCCGCCGCCGGGCCGGCATCCCCGACACCGCACGCTCCCTCACCCCCGCCCAGGACGCCGTGCACGCCGTCCAGCGGATGGCCGCGACCTGGCAGCTCCAGCGCCGGCCGGTGGTGATGGACGTCTCCAACACCGACCTCCCGCAGACCATCGAGGCCTTCGCCCTCCAGGACATCCCCTTCGTCCTCAAGGTCGACGGCTCCCTGCCCGTCTCCTTCGGCGGCGCCGGCCGCCACAAACCCGGGCCGCACACCGCACCCGCCCGCGAGCTCATCGACTCGCTGCGCTCCCAGCGCCGGGTCGTCGAATGGACCCGGCACGGCCGCACCGAGGGAGCGGTCACCCTGCTCACCTCGGCCCCCATCCTCGCCACCCCCTGCGAGGACCGGCCCGCGCCCGCACCGCCCACCCCCCTGCTCCTGTTCGGCGCCTGGACCGAAACCGCCCTGCTGCCCTCCGAGTTCTGGATCACCAACATCGGAGACCGGCCCCTCGCCCAGCTCTTCCTGCTGGCCAAGCTCACCGACCGGGTCTCCCTGGACTTCGCCGAGACCAGCGAACCCGTCGGGATCCGGGACTTCGAAGGCCGCTCCTTCCGCGGCTGGCACCACCACGCCACCCTCGCCAGCGTGGCCCACGCGGCCCGGCTGCTCGGGACCGGCGGACACCACGAGCCCGTGCCCCCCTCCACCCTGCGCTCCCCGCTCCCCGCCCGGCCGGCCGCCGTACTGCCGCCCCGGCCGCTCGTCCCCGGCCAGTCCCCGCGCCGCGCGTACATCCGCTGATGCCGGACATCGGGACCAAGGTCCCGTAGACCCCTTCCCTCGCCTACGGGACCAAGGTCCCGTAGACCCCTCCCTTCGCCTACGGGACCAAGGTCCCGTAGGAAAGAACCACACGGCCCGGAATGTCCTGGAGGATCGGCCCGGGCGGCGCGAACGCCAGGTCATGGGAGAATGAAGTACGTGCGTTTCCTCGGCGCCCCGTCGAGGCCATAGAAGGATCCTTCGATCGACTGGGATGTTCAGCACGTGCGTTTCCTCAATGACCTGAAGCCGCCGTACGACCTGACGTACGACGATGTGTTCATGGTGCCGAGCCGCTCAGCGGTCGGTTCCCGGCAGGGTGTGGACCTCTCCTCGCCCGACGGCACCGGCACCACCATTCCCCTCGTCGTGGCGAACATGACCGCCATCGCGGGCCGCCGCATGGCCGAGACCGTCGCCCGCCGCGGCGGGATCGTCGTCATCCCGCAGGACATCCCGATCGAGATCGTCACCGACGTCATCTCCTGGGTGAAGACCCGCCACCACGTGCTCGACACCCCGATCACGCTGGCGCCCACCCAGACCGTCGCCGACGCCCTCTCCCTGCTGCCGAAGCGCGCCCACGGCGCCGGCGTGGTCGTCGACGCCGACAACCGCCCGATCGGCGTCGTCACCGACCACGACCTCACCGGCGTGGACCGCTTCACCCAGCTCTCCGAGGTCATGTCGAAGGAGCTCCTGCTCATCGACGCCGACATCGACCCCCGCGACGCCTTCAACCAGCTCGACGCGGGCCACCGCAAGCTGGCCCCCGCCGTCGACAAGGACGGCCGCCTCGTCGGCATCCTGACCCGCAAGGGCGCCCTGCGCGCCACCCTGTACACCCCGGCCACCGACGCCAACGGCAAGCTGCGCATCGCCGCGGCCGTCGGCATCAACGGCGACTTCGCCGCCAAGGCCAAGCAGCTGCTGGACGCCGGTGTGGACACGCTGGTCATCGACACGGCCCACGGCCACCAGGAATCGATGATCAACGCGATCAAGGCCGTCCGCGCGCTGGACCCGCACGTCCCGATCGTCGCCGGCAACATCGTCGCCGCCGAGGGCGTCAAGGACCTCATCGACGCCGGCGCCGACATCATCAAGGTCGGTGTGGGCCCCGGCGCCATGTGCACCACCCGCATGATGACCGGCGTGGGCCGCCCGCAGTTCTCCGCGGTCCTGGAGTGCGCCGCCGAGGCGAAGAAGTACGGCAAGCACGTCTGGGCCGACGGCGGTGTCCGTCACCCGCGCGACGTCGCGATGGCCCTGGCCGCCGGCGCCTCCAACGTCATGATCGGCTCCTGGTTCGCCGGTACGTACGAGTCCCCGGGCGACCTCCAGCAGTCCGCCGACGGGCGCTTCTACAAGGAGTCCTTCGGCATGGCCTCGGCCCGCGCCGTGCGCAACCGCACCTCCGAGGAGTCCGCCTACGACCGCGCCCGCAAGGCGCTGTTCGAGGAGGGCATCTCCACCTCGCGCATGTTCCTCGACCCGACCCGCCCGGGCGTCGAGGACCTGATCGACTCGATCATCGCCGGTGTCCGCTCCTCCTGCACCTACGCCGGTGCGGGCTCCCTCGCGGAGTTCGAGGAGAAGGCCGTCGTCGGCATCCAGTCCGCCGCCGGCTACGCCGAGGGCAAGCCGCTGCACGCCAGCTGGAGCTAGTACCTCCGTACGGCCCACCGCACGCCGGCGCCCCGTGGCCCCGGTCCCGCCCCCTCACCGGGGTGGGACCGGGGCCACGGGCGTGTCCGGGGCCGGGCGGCTGCCACTGGCCCGTTCGGCGTGCCGTTCGACCGGTCGGCGCCGGGTCCGCCAGGCGGCGGATAACTCCGTCCGCCGTCCCGGCGAGGCTCGGGGCATCCGACCGGAAGGGGTGACACAGGTGACCACCACCACCCTCGCGCGCCGCACCACCGAAGAGCACACCTTCGCACGGCTCCACCGCGAGCACGGCAAGGCGCTCCTCGGGTTCCTCCTCGCCCTCACCCGCGGGGACCGGCACCGCGCCGAGGACCTCGTCCAGGAGACCCTCGTCCGGGCCTGGAAACACCCCGAGGCCCTGGAGAGCACCGACCACGCCTCCCTGCGGCCCTGGCTGTACACCGTCGCCCGGCGGCTGGCCATCGACGCCCGGCGGGCCCGGCTGTCGCGGCCCGCCGAGGTCGGCCCGGAGGCCCTGGAGCAGGCCCCGGCCGCCGATGACCGCACCGAGCAGGCCGTCGCCGCCCTCGACCTCCGGGAAGCGCTGCGCACCCTGAACCCCGACCACCGGGCCGTCCTGGTCCAGCTGTACTTCCGCGGGGCGTCGGTGCGCGAGGCCGCCGAAGCCCTGGGAGTGCCGGCCGGAACGGTGAAATCCCGCTCCCACTACGCCCTGCGGGCCCTGCGCGCCCGCCTGCCCGGCTACGACGCCACGGCGGAGACGCCCTGAGGACGCGGCTCAGGAGGCTCCGGGCGAGGCGAGGCGAGGCGGGGCGGGGCGGACCGGCCGACGGGTGTGGACCGTACGGACCGGTCCACACCCTGACGGTCGGCCGGCCTACGGCGTCCGGGGGACGCGGGCCGCCTCGGCGGCCACGCCCGCCCGGGAGCGGACCTGGAGTTTGGCCAGGATGTGCGAGACGTGGGTCTGCACCGTGCGGGGCGACAGGAACAGGGCGTCCGCGATCTCCGGGTTGGACCTGCCCTGCGCCACCAGCAGGGCCACCTTCAGCTCCGCCGGCGTCAACGCCGCCCAGCCCCCGGCCGCCCGCCGCCGGGCCGAACGGCTGCCCCGGCGGACGCCCAGGGTCCGCAGCCGGGCGTCGGCCCGCGCGACGTCCCACCGCGCACCGAGGCCCTCGTACACCGCCACCGCGGCCGCCAGCGCCTCCCGCGCGCCCGCCAGATCGCCGCGCCACGCCCGCGCCACCGCGAGGTCCTCCAGGGTGTGCCCCCGCGGCAGCGGCCACCCGGCCCGGTCCGCCCGCGCCACCGCCCGCGCGAGCAGCTCCGGATCCTGCCCGAACAGCCCCCGGCAGCGCAGCAGGGCCAGCGCCGGGCCCGGGTACTCGGCCAGGTCGGCCGCCGCCCGTACGCACGCCGCCACAGCCGCCCGCGCCGTACCCGGATCCCCGCACTCCAGGGCGAGCCGCACCACCTCCGACAGCACCCAGGGCCGGTCGTACACCGTGGCCTCCTGACCCTCCTCCGCCAGCGCGGGCAGCAACGCGGCGAGCGCTTCGGTCGGCCGGCCGTCCCGTTCCGCCGCCAGGGCCCGCGCCAGCAGCACGTGGGAGCCGTAACGGCGGGCCGCCGCCGAGGCGAACGCGTCCGACGGCAGGGCCGCCAGCTCCGCCGCCGCCCCCTCCCGCTCGTCGCGGTGCCCCAGCACCAGCGCCCGCAGGCCGCGCACCACCACCGGGAGCCAGCCGTCCGACACCGGCAGGCCGTCCGCCCGCGCCACCCGGTCCAGGGCCGCGTCCCAGTCCCCGAGCCGGTAGTGGAACTCCGCCAGCCGGGCCTCGACCACCACCAGCCGCCCCGTCGACCGCGTCCGCACGGCCAGCTCCCGCGCCTCGCTCAGCGCCGCCGCGACGACCTCGGGCTCGTCGAAGCGGATGTGCCCCTCCGCCTGGTTGGCGAGCAGCAGCAGCCGCATGTCGTCCGCCGCCGGGCAGCGGCGGGCGTACGCGATCCCCTCCGCCACGTGCCGCAGCGACTCCCGCCCCCGGCTCAGGTGGAACAGCGCGTAGGCCATCGCGTGCTGCGCCTCCGCCCCGCAGAGCGGGTCTCCCAGCCGGGCCGCCTCCGCCACCACCGGCCCCGCCAGCGCGTACGCCTCCTGCGGGCGCCGCAGGTCGGCCAGCGCCAGCACCCGGCAGGCCTCCAGGCGCAGCCGGTGCGAAGCCGACGGGAAGGACTCCGCCAGCGCCCGCTCCGTGACCGCCAGGCAGCGTTCCATGTCGCCCCGGATCATCAGCGCCGACACCAGCTTGAAGGCGAGCGCCGCCCTCCGGTCGGGATCGGCGGCCCGCTCGCGCAGGGCGTCCAGCAGCAGCTCCGACTCGGGGCGGCGCAGCAGCAGCGCCGCGTCCGCCAGCGCCTCCTCCAGGACGTCCAGGGCCGCCCGGTCCTCGCGCGGGCCGTGCGCGAGCGCCCGTTCCAGCAGCTCGGCGGCCGTCTCCGGGGCCACCGGGAGGAGGTCCTGCGCGGAGCCGGCCAGCCAGCGCACCGCCCACGCGTCCGGCGCCCCGGCCCCCAGCAACTGCTCGGCGATGCGCACCGGTTCCAGGCCCGCCCGGGCGAAGGCCCGCGCCGCGTCCTGGTGCAGGGCGGCTCGGACGGCGGCGGGGGTGTCCAGGTACAGGGCCCGGCGGAGCGCCGGATGGCGGAAGCGCAGCACCTCGCCGGTGTCTTCCAGCAGGCCCGCCAGCACCGGCTCCTCCAGTTCCGCGAGCAGCTCCCGCACCGGCCTGTCCTGTACGAGGGCCAGTTCGCGCGGCGTGAACCGGGCTCCGAGCAGCGCCGCGTGCCGCAGGCAGGCACAGGCCGCCCGGGAGAGGTGGTCCAGCCCCCGGGCCACGGAGGCGGGCGGGTCCGGCAACCCGCCGGCTCCGGGTCCCGGTTCGGCGACGCCGCCCACCACCCGCAGGGCCGGCGACCAGGCACCCAGCAGGTCCCGCAGCAGCCGCGGGTTGCCGCCCGCCAGCGCGGCCGCCTCCCGCAGCCGGGGCCCGGGCGGCGCCCCCAGCAGCTCCCGGACCAGCTCGTCCGAGTCCTGCGGCCCCAGCGGATCCAGCCGCACCACGGCCCCGCCCGGCTCCGCGCACAGCAGCTCCACCTCGGGCCGCCGGGGCAGCGGCTGCCGGGTCGCCGCGAGGAGCAGCGGGAGCCGTCCCGCCCGCGCCGCCCGGACGAGCCGGCCCCACACCAGCAGCGTCGCCGGGTCCGCCCAGTGCAGGTCGTCCAGCACCAGCAGCAGCGGCCCCCGCGCACACCACCCCTCGACCGCCGCCACCAGCAGGTCCATCGCGGCCAGCAGCGCCCCGCCGGGCCGCTGCGCCGCCCCGGCCTCCCGCAGCAGCGCGATCACGGCGGCCCGCCCCGCACCGGGCGCAGCCGGGGCGCCGTCCGGGCCGGGCGGGCGCGGGCCGCCGTCCGGGCCCCCGGGGCCGGCCCCGCCGTCCGGGTACAGGCAGTCCAGTGCCGCGCGCAGCGGCAGACCCACCCCGAGGGCCTCGGCGGCGCCGTACCGCACGCCCAGGCCGAGCGCCTCCGCCTCGGCCACCGCCTCCCGGACCAGCCGGGTCCGGCCCGCGCCGGGTTCGCCCTCCACCACCAGGAGCCCGCCGCCCGGGCCCCGCCGCACCCACTCCCTCAGTTCTTCCCGTTGCCGTTCCCGCCCGACCCGCACGCCGGCCGCCCCTCCGTCACGCCGCGCCGTCCGCAGGATGCCACGGCCCGGCCCGGCGGGGTCCCGTTCTGCCGCTTCCCGGCCCGGAACTGTGCACGCCCGCCCGGTATTTGGGGATCCGTACGGTGATCTTCATGCCGGCGCCGACACCCGTCTCGATGACGAGCCCGTACGCGTCCCCGTAGACCTGCCGCATCCGCTCGTCCACGTTGGGCAGCCCGATCCCCGCCGAACCCGGCCGCTCCCCGGCCAGGATCCGCCGCAGCAGCGCCGGCTCCATCCCGACCCCGTTGTCCTCGATGGTCAGCACCGCCTCCGAGCCCGCGTCCCGGGCGGCGATCGTGATCCGGCACTCCGCCGTGGAGTCCTCCAGCCCGTGCTTCACGGCGTTCTCCACCAGCGGCTGCAGGCACAGGAACGGCACCGCCACCGGCAGCACCTCCGGCGCCACCTGCAACGTGACCTTCAGCCGGTCCCCGAACCGGGCCCCGGCCAGGGCCAGGTACTGCTCGATCGACCGCAGTTCCTCCGCCAGCGTCGTGAAGTCCCCGTGCCGCCGGAACGAGTACCGGGTGAAGTCCGCGAACTCCAGCAGCAGCTCCCGGGCCCGCTCCGGATCGGTGCGCACGAAGGAGGCGATCGCGGCGAGGGAGTTGAAGATGAAGTGCGGGGAGATCTGCGCCCGCAGCGCCTTGATCTCCGCCTCCATCAGCCCGGTCCGCGCCCGGTCCAGCTCCGACAGCTCCAGCTGGACGGACACCCAGCGGGCCACCTCCGTCGCGGCCCGCACCAGGACCGCCGACTCCCGCGAACCGTAGGCGACGAGCGCCCCCAGCATCCCGTCCTCACCGGTGAGCGGGGCGAACACCGCCCACTTCAGGGGGCATCCGACCCGCTGGCAGTCCGTCCGCACGCTCTGGCTGCGCCCCGACTCCAGCACCTGCGCGACCCGCGCCATCGCCCGCCGCTGGTGGTGGTCGGCGCCCGGGCCGTCCCAGGCCAGCACCGTCTCCCGGTCCGTCAGGCACAGGGCCTCCGTGCCGAGCAGGGAACGCAGCCTCCGGGCCGCCTTGCGGGCGGCGTCCTCGGTGAGCCCGGCCCGCAGCGGGGGAGCGGCCAGCGAGGCGGTGTGCAGGGTGTGGAAGGTGGCCCGCTCGACGGGGGTACCCAGGTCCAGCCCGGCGGCCCGTTCCCCGCGCACCGCGTGCCACCGGCCGGCGGCCCACCCCAGACCCAGCAGCAGCGCCGCACCCGTCACGGCCAGCACCGCGAGCGCCGCCCCGGTCACCGCGGGGCCCCCGCCCGGTCCCCGGCCACGGCTTCGGGCAGGTGCAGCCGGGCCAGCGCCGCCGCCGTACCGGCCGGGATCCGCGACCGCGTGGCCAGCGACACCAGCACCATCGTCAGGAAGCCCAGCGGCACCGACCACACCGCCGGCCAGGCCAGCAGGGCGTGCGCCCAGCCGGACGGCGCCAGCCCGGCCCGCGTCGCCAGCACGGCGCCCAGCGCGGCCCCGCCACCGGTGAGCAGCCCGGCGACCGCACCCGGCGGGGTCAGCCCGCGCCACCAGATCCCCAGCACCAGCAGCGGGCAGAAGGAGGACGCCGACACGGCGAAGGCCAGCCCGACCGCGTCCGCGACCGGCACCTGGGTGGCCGCCACCGAGCCCGCCAGCGGCACCGCCATCGCCAGCACCACGGCCCAGCGGAACGTCCCCACCCCGCGCCACGGCAGCACGTCCTGGTGCAGTACCCCGGCCACGGCCACGGTCAGTCCCGAGGCCGTCGACAGGAACGCGGCGAACGCGCCCCCGGCCAGCAGCGCCCCCAGCAGCTCGCCGAGCAGCCCGCCCAGCATCCGTTCGGGCAGCACGAGCACCGCCGCGTCCGCGTCGCCGGTCAGGGCCAGTTCGGGCGCGTAGATCCGGCCGAGGGCCCCGTACACCTGCGGCAGCAGGTAGAACACCCCGAGCAGACCGAGCACGACCAGGGTGGTGCGCCGGGCGGCCCGCCCGTCGGGGCTGGTGTAGAAGCGCACCGCGACGTGCGGCAGGCCCATGGTGCCGAGGAACGTGGCGAGGATCAGCCCGTACGTGGCGTACAGCCGGTGCACGCGCCGCTCCCCGGACAGCGGCGCCGACCAGCTGGGCTCCGTACCGGCGGCCGTTCCCGCGCGGGCGCCCGGCACCACGCTGTCCGGGGCGAACTCCAGGCGGGTGCGGGCCTCGGCGGTGTGGACGCCGGCCGGCAGGGTCACCGGGGCGCCGGTGTACGGGGTCCCGTCGACCCGGCCCGTCACCGTCACCGTCAGCGGCGCGTCCAGCGACAGCCGGACGTCCTCGGCGAGCGTGACGGAGGTGTGCTCGCGGAACACCGCCGGGGCGTCGAAGGAGGCGCGCGGCGCGCCGTCCCCCGCCCAGGCGGCGATCAGGAAGAAGGCGGGCACCAGCAGGGCGGTGAGCTTGAGCCAGTACTGGAAGGCCTGGACGAAGGTGATGCTGCGCATGCCGCCCGCCGCGACGGCCGCCGTGACGACGAAGGCGACGACGACCCCGCCCGCCCAGTGCGGGGCCCCGGTGAGGATCTCCAGGGTCAGGCCCGCGCCCTGCAACTGCGGGAGCAGGTAGAGCCAGCCGACGCCGAGCACGAACAGCACGGCGATCCGGCGCACCGCCCGCGACTGGAGCCGGGCCTCGGCGAAGTCGGGCAGCGTGTAGGCCCCCGACCGCCGCAGCGGGGCCGCGACCAGCACCAGCAGCACCAGGTAGCCGGCGGTGTACCCGACGGGATACCAGAGCATCTCCGGCCCCTGGAGCAGCACCAGTCCCGCGACGCCGAGGAAGGAGGCGGCGGAGAGGTACTCGCCGCTGATGGCCGCCGCGTTCAGGCGGGGCCCGACGGTGCGCGAGGCGACGTAGAAGTCGGAGGTGGTCCGCGATATCCGCAGGCCCAGCGCCCCGACGAGGACCGTGACCAGGACGACTACGGTGACCGCGGTCAGCGCGTACGTCTGGTTCACCGGTGTTCCTTCGACGGGGGAGGGGGTGACCGGAGTCTATGCACCGCCCCGCGCCGGGGAACAGGCACGATCCGGCACGATCCGCCGGCTGTCAGAGGGCCGGGTCGCGGTGTTCCGCGCAGTCCCGGAGGGCGATCTCCAGTTCCACGTACGACTCCTCGGCACGCCGGAACGCGAGCGTCAGGGCCGCCTCCGCGCGGGGCGGCAGCTGCTGCCGGGTGCCCTCGCGGGCCTCGTAGAGCACGTCGGCCCAGCGGGCGGCCGCACTGCGCAGCCGCGCCAGCAGGGCCTCGGCCTCGGCGGGCCCGGCGGCCCGGGTCCGGGGCAGTCCGGTCAGCGCGTCGAGCAGCGCCTCGATCTCGGACATCTGGCTCCTCCCGGGCAGGAAGATCCACGATACGCGCGCCCCGCGACGCGGCCGCCGGTCCGGACGGCCGCTGCGGCCGACGGCCCCGGCGGATCGCCGTACGCCCGCCCCGGCGCGACGAACGGCGCCCTCGCACGCCGGACGGTCGTACGGTCGGGCGCCGGGGCGGGCGGCGTCGCCGGGCCGTCGGGGCGGCAAGGGACGGCAGGGGGCGGCGGTCAGCCCGTTGCCTGGCGCATCAGGAGGTCCCGCAGTTCGCGCGCGTGGCGCCGGCTGACCTGGAGCTCCGCCGAGCCCACCCGGACGCTCGTCGTGCCGGAGTCCAGGCGCAGTTCGTCGATGCGGCCCAGCGCCACCAGGTGCCGCCGGTGGATCCGTACGAATCCCCGGGCCGCCCAGCGTTCCTCCAGCGTGGAGAGCGGGATCCGCACCAGGTGGCTGCCGTCGTCGGTGTGCAGCCGGGCGTAGTCCCCCTGCGCCTCGACGTAGGCGATGTCCGCGATCGCCACGAACCGTGTGACCCCGCCCAGTTCGACGGCGATCTGGTCCGGGGCGCGTTCGGCGACGCCCGCCTCCGCGGCCGGCCGGCGCGGCGCCGGGGGCGCCGACGGGCCGGCGGGGACGGCGGCCGGGGAGGGCGGCGGGACGGCGGGCACGGCGCCCGTCCCGGGCTCCGGTGCCGGCGCGGGACGGCCGAGCTGGGCGCGGGCCCGGCGGACGGCCTCGGCGAGCCGCTCCGGCCGTACCGGCTTGAGCACGTAGTCCACGGCCTTGAGGTCGAAGGCCTGCACGGCGAACCCCTCGTGGGCGGTGACGAACACGATCAGCGGCGGCCGGGCGAACCCGGACAGCAGCCGGGCGATGTCCAGCCCGGTCAGCCCGGCCATCTGGATGTCGAGGAACACCACGTCGATGCCGTCGGGGCCGTCCGGGCCGCTCTCCAGCGCCCGTGTGATCCGGCGCAGCGCCTCCGTGGCATCCGAGGCGCCCTCCGCGCTGCTCACCCGGGGGTCCGAGCGCAGCAGGTACAGGAGCTCTTCCAGGAGGGGCTTCTCGTCGTCGACGGCCAGGGCGCGCAGCATGGGCCGAGTGTAGGCAACGGCCGCGCCCCCGCAAACGGTGCGCGGCCCCTGCCCAGGGGGGATGTGGGCAGGGGCCGCGCGGTCCGGGGCGGGTTACTTCACGGTGATGAGCTTGCCTTCGGGGGAGACCGCGTACCAGGTGCCGCCGACGCCCTGGCCGTTGGTGTCGCCGGGCTTCTTGTCACCGGTGAAGGTGTAGACGGGCCAGCAGTCGACCGTCTGCTGCTTCTTGCCGTCGGGGCGGTCGAGGACCAGGTAGTTCTTCTCGACGATGCCCTTGGCGTTGGCCTTGTCGACCGGCGCGACGACCGGCCACTTGGCCACGCAGTCGCCCTCGCACTTGGAGACCATCGGCCAGGCGGTGTCCGGCTTGAAGCGGTAGACCGTCATGCCCTTGCCGTCGACGATGTGCTCCCCGAGCTTGGGGTCCTTGGCGACGGTGAGGGCCCCCTCCGCGCCCTTGGCGCCCTCCGCGCCTTCCGAGCCGGCCGGGGCGGGCGCGGCGGCCGCCTTCGCGGCCTTCTTGCCGTCAGGGGCCAGGGCGAACCAGGTGCCGCCGACTCCCTGCCCGTTCAGGTCGCCCGGCTTGGTGTCCTTGGCGAAGCGGTACGCGGGCCAGCCGCCCACCGTCAGCTGCTTGCTGCCGTCCTTGCGGACCACCTCGCCCAGCACGGCCGGGTCCATGCCCGCGGCGGCCGTCACGTCGCCCGCGGCGACCACCGGCCAGGTCTTGGCGCAGTCGCCCTCGCAGTTCGAGGCCGGGGGCTTGGCGGTGTCCTTGTCGAACCGGTAGAGGGTGAGTCCGGCGCTGTCGGTGAGGACCGGGCCGAGCTGCTCGGTGCCGGCGACGGTCAGCTGCCCGGCGGGCTTAGCGGCGCCGTCCGCGGCGCCCGCGCCGTACTCGGAGGGCTTGTCGCTGCCGTAGGCGTCGGAGGCGGGAGCCGGGGCGGCCGCGGCGGCGCCGGCCGGCTTGGTGTTGTCGGCCGCCTTGTCGTCCCCGCCGCAGGCCGTCGCCGTGAGGGCGACGACGATGGCGACCGCAGCCAGGGAACTTCCGCGCTTGATACCCATGTTGATCTCTCCCACGTGTGGTGTCTGCCGTGTCCGTCGCCGGACCGCGGCAACTTGCGCAGAACACGGGGCGGGGAGAGCGATCCGTTCAGCGGGATCGCTATGACCTGTTTCACTCACCCGCCGTCGAACCCGGACCGGCGCAGGGCCGTGGCCACAGCGAGGCCGAGAACCCGGTGTCCGGCGTCGTTGGGGTGCAGACCGTCCGCGAGGTGCTCGGATCCCAGCAGGTCACGGCCCGGCAGCAGGGCCAGGCGGCCGTCCCCGGCGGCGATCCGGTCCCGGGTCGCCCGCTCCATCGCGTCGCGCAGGGCGCCCAGGGTGGCGCCGAGCCGGTTCGGGGTGCGTTCGGCGTCGGGGCGCAGCACGGGGGAGAGGAGCAGCAGGGGGGTCCGCGGGTGGCCCTGGCGGATCAGGTCGAGGAAGGTGCGGGTGGTCTCGTACAGCAGCGCGGCGGAGTAGGGCACGCGGGACCAGCAGTTGGTGCCGAAGGCGAGGGTGAGGACGTCGGCGGGGAGCGCGGAGAGCTGCTCGGCGGTGGCGAGTTCCCCGCGCGCGGCGCCCGCGTAGCCGAGGTTCACCGCGTCCCAGCCCATCGCCCGGCCCGTGACCGACGGCCAGCCGTGGGCGGGCCGGGTGGACCACCAGCCCTCGGTGATGGAGTCGCCGTGGACGACCCAGCGCGGGGCGGCGGGGGCGGGCGCGAGGGCGCCGCCGACGCCGCGCAGCCCCAGGATCAGGGGGGACTGCGCCTCGGGCGGGTGGAGGGTGAAGGGGCCGCCACCGTGCGGCAGTTCGAGGCGTACGACGGATTCCGCGGCGGGTTCGGTGAAGACCTCGGTGAGCAGCCCGTGGCGGTTCCACAGCGCGAAGCCGTGCGCCAGGTCGCGCAGGGCGTCGGTGGGGCCGGGCACCGTCGCCCGGTAGCGGATCTCCACGGCGTGCGCGGAGGCGGTGGTGAACTCCAGACGCACCCCTATGGGGAGGGTGGCCCGCTCGCCCGTGTCCCAGGGCAGCCGCATGGTGTCCGCCGGGTCGGCGCGCACGGGCCGGCCCTTGTCCAGCCAGGCGACCCCGCGCAGGAAGGGCGCGGGGTCCTGCCACGGGCCCTCGGGGCTCGGGCTGTGGCTCGGGCTCGGTTCTCTCACTCGTCGCCTCCGGTCGTCGGGTACGGGATCTTCGTGCCGTCTGCCTGTCTGCCTGTCTGGCTGCCTGCCGTCCGTGCGTCTGTCGTGGGCCCGCCGGGTTCTCCCGTACCCCGGAGGGGACGGTTCCGACCGCCGCCGGGCGCGGCGCTGACACGTGCCCCCGCCGGACCGGCTCCAGGGCGGCACGCTGCGACACATCTGACGAGGTGTCAAGAAATCCCGCCGAAGGCCCCCGCGCAGTGATCGATCATCCGCGCGCAACAAAGGGCCATCCCGGACAGATCCGCGCAACGATCGTTCGCCAATGTGCAAGGATGGTGCATTACGGGCGGTATCACTCAGCTCGTAGGCTCACTCGCTGTACGTGGAGTGGCGTGGACCGCCTGCTCGGCGGTCCCCCATGCCCAGGCGGGCTCCTCTGCCCGCCTGCTCCTGCTCCGGACCGCTGCGGTCGACGCCTGAATCCCCACCCGCAGTGTCAAAGGAGTCCCCTCGTGCTCGAAACCGGCCAGGCGCCACCGCTCACCTCCGAGCCCCGCAAGCCTGCCCATCCTTTGCTGCGCCGCAAGCCGGTCGAGCAGATGGTCGCCGAAGGCGGCCAGGGCGAGGGCGGCTCGCTGCGCCGCTCCCTCACCATGTGGCAGCTGACGATGATCAGCATCGGCGCCACCCTGGGCACCGGCATCTTCGTCGTCCTCGGCACCGCCGCGCCCAAGGCCGGCCCGGCCGTGACGATCTCCTTCGTCATCGCGGGCCTCACCGCGCTCTTCTCCGCCCTGTCCTACGCGGAGCTGGCCGGATCGGTCCCGGTCTCCGGGTCCTCGTACTCGTACGCGTACGCCACCATGGGCGAGCTCATCGCCTGGATCTGCGGCTGGTGCCTGGTCCTGGAGTACGGGGTGTCCGTCGCGGCGGTCGCCGTCGGCTGGGGCGAGTACCTCAACGAGCTCCTCGACGGCACCATAGGGATCACCATCCCCGAAGCGGTCTCGAACCCGGCCGGCGAGGGCGGCTTCATCAACCTCCCCGCGCTGGTCGTCGTCCTCCTCGCCATGGTCTTCCTGATGCGCGGCGCCAAGGAGAGCGCCCGCATCAACACGATCATGGTCGCGGTGAAGATCGTCACGCTGCTGCTCTTCATCGGCATCGGCTTCATGGGCATCAAGGCCGGCAACTACGCCCCCCTCGCCCCCCTCGGCATCGCCGGCATCAGCGCGGGCGCCGCGACCCTGTTCTTCTCGTACATCGGCTTCGACGCCGCCTCCACCGCCGGTGAAGAGGCCAAGAACCCCAAGCGCGACCTGCCCCGCGCGATCATGCTCTCGCTGCTGATCGTCACCGTGCTGTACGTCCTCGTCGCGTTCGTCGCCGTCGGCGCCATGCCGTGGCAGGACTTCAAGGGCACCGAGGCCGCCCTCGCCCAGATCATGACCGACGTCTCCGGCCACACCTTCTGGGGTGTCGTCCTCGCCGCCGGCGCCGTCGTCGCCATCGCGTCCGTCGTCTTCGCCGTGCTCTACGGCCAGACCCGCATCCTCTTCGCCATGTCCCGCGACGGCCTCGTCCCCAAGGTCTTCGCCAAGGTCGACGGGAAGACCGGCGCCCCCCGCGCCAACGTGGTGATCGTCTCCCTCTTCTGCGGAGTCCTCGCCGCCTTCATCCCGCTGGGCAAGCTCGCCGACGCCACCAGCATCGGCACCCTCTTCGCCTTCGGCCTCGTCAACGTCGCCGTCGTCATCCTGCGCCGGACCCGCCCGGACATGCCGCGCACCTTCAAGGTCGCCCTCTTCCCCGTCACCCCGATCCTCGGCCTCCTCGCCTGCGGCTACATGATGTTCAGCCTGGACACCGCAACCTGGATCGTCTTCGGTGGCTGGATGGCCGCGGGCCTCGTGTTCTACTTCCTGTACGGCATCCGCCGCTCCCGACTGGCCACAGCAGAGAAGTGATCCACCCGCAGTGCGACTGAACGATCTCGACGAACGCATCGTGCACGCCCTCGCCGAGGACGCCCGGCGTTCCTACGCGGACATCGGCTCCGAGGTCGGACTCTCCGCCCCCGCCGTCAAACGCCGCGTCGACCGGCTGCGGGCCGAAGGCGCCATCACCGGCTTCACGGTCCGCGTGGACCCCGCCGCGATGGGCTGGGAGACCGAGGGCTTCATCGAGATCTACTGTCGCCACAACACCTCGCCGGACGACATCCGGCGAGGGCTGGAGCGGTACCCCGAGGTGGTGTCCGCGTCGACCGTCACCGGCGACGCGGACGCCCTCGTCCAGGTCTTCGCCTCCGACATGAGGCACTTCGAGCGCGTCCTGGAGCGCATCGCCGGCGAACCCTTCGTGGAACGCACCAAGTCCGTCCTCGTGCTCTCCCCCCTGCTCCGCCGCTTCACCTCCGGCGCACCCGCCTGACCGGGGCGGCGCCCCGGAGGCGGCGGAACCCGCGAAGGGGCCGTCACACGGGCGTGTGAGGATCGGCGGCATGAAGATCCAGATCCCGCTGCCGTCCGATCCGCACGCCTCGGTCGTCTACACCGACTGGGCCCGCGCGTACGATCCCGCCGCCGGAGCGGCCGCCGCCGCGCTGCTCGACGAGGTCCGCGGCGGCATCCACACCGCCCACCACAAGCCCGGCCGGTTCGTCGACGGCCTGGAGCGGCGCGTGCGGAACCTGGACCCCGCCCACCTGCCCTGGTTCTGGGACACCGTCGGCCACAAGCTCATCGGATGGCACCCGCGCTCCGCCGCCCGCGCCTACGCCCTGGCCCGCAAGGCCGAACGCACCCACCGGCTGCCCGTGGACCCCGACTGGCACCGCGCCAACCTCCTGGTCTTCGCCCGCGCCGGAGCCCTGCCCGCCACCGAGCTGAGCGGCCACCAGGCCTGGCTCGCCGGCGCCCTCGACGGCCCCGCCGCCCACGAGGCGTACGTACGCGTCCTCACCGCCTGGGCCGCCTCGCCCGCCGGACTCCCCGCCGACCTGGCCCGCCGCGTCCGCCTCTCCGCGCGCGGAGCCGGACTGGACCCCGCAGAGGAAGCCCGGGTCCTCGGCCTCGTCCTGGGCGCCGCCCGCGGCAAGGACGTCCCCGACCGGCTCCTCGACGCCGCCCGGGACCTGTTCGCCGCCCACCCCCCGGCCGACGAGGTCAACGCCCTGCTCCTCGACCTGTTCCCCGAGACCCGGGGCGACGCCTCCGCATGGCTGCGGCTCCTGCTGGCCTGCGGCGCCGCCGACGCCGCGACCGACGGCCGGATCACCCCGCAGGACGGTCTCGCCGGCTGGTTCGCCGCGTTCACCCGCCGCTACTCCCACCGCCCCGTCGCCGGCGGCGGCGTCACCCGCCAGCCGATGCCCCCCGAACTCTTCGCCCTGCTGGCCCGCCTAGCACCCAGGCTCCGCGCCGCCGCCACCCCGCTGCGCCTCCACGAGGACCGCTACCGGTGGCCCGGCCTGGACGCCGACCTGCTGGACGCCTGCCTCGCCGAAGGCCTCCCCGTCGAGGACCCCGGCGTCGCCGTCGCCCTGGAGTTCCACCACGGGCAGGGCGGGCAGCGCCGCGACCTCAAGGCCCTCGCCGCCGACCCGCGTTTCGGACCCCGGCTGGAAGGCACCGTCCACGCCGGGCTGCGCACCGCCGGCACGGCCATCACCCGCCTCCCCGCGAACCCCGGCATCACCGCCGAGGTCCACGGCCGCGTCGACGGTCTCCTCGCCGCCCTGCGCGGCGGCGGCCTGGCCGCCGCCGACGAAGCCGTGGACGAGCTGGACACCCTCCTGGACCGGCCCACCGCCCGCGCCCTCGACGGCATCGACGAAGCCCTCGCCGCCCTGGACCTGACCGGCCCCCTCGCGCGCGCCCTGCGGGCCGGACTGCCCGAGGAATGGGCCTGGCCCGCCCTGGAGGACGCCGTCGCGGAACTCGGCGGCCCCGACCGGGTCACCGGAGTCACCAGCACCTGGCCCCTCCTGACCGTCTACGGTCCCGGCCGGGCCGTCACCGTCGACCACGCCGGCCCCCGCGCCCGCTGCGCCTTCGACCTCCCCGACGACGCCACCTCGCACACCGTGCACCACGTCGGCGGACAGTTCCTCGTCAGCTGGAGCACCACCCCCAAGGGCAGCTTCGGCGAGCACGCCTTCTGGGCCGACCGCCCCGACGAGGTCTTCGAGCCGGAGCAGAAGCTCGGCCTGCGCCGCTACGGAGGCATGATCCAGGGCGGCCTCGGCTACCAGTTCGCCACCCCCGACGGCGCCGGCCGCCACGACGGCGTACGCGTCCTGCGCCCCGGCGAGCGCGGCGGCATCGGCTCCCACGAGGTCCAGATGAGCGACGGCCACCACTTCTGGAGCGCCGACACCTTCTGCCGCTGGGGCGCCTGGACCCACGTCGACCCCGTCACCGGAGCCCGGACCGCCGACCGCACCCCGCCCGCCTTCCACACCGCGGCCGCCCTCCCGCCCGGCACCGAACTCTTCGGCGACGTCCAGACCCTCGCCGCGCTGCCCCCCGACGCCCCCGCCTCCCCCCTCGGACAGGACGGCCGCCTCGTCGGCTTCCGCGTCCTCAACCGCACCCCCTACCCGGGCCCCTCCCCGAGGGAGTTCCTCCTCGAAGGCGTCGACGGCCGCACCGCCTCCTACCGCAGCCGGCGCCTCGGCCGCAGGCCCTGGGCCGTCGTACGCATGCCGCAGGGCGGGGAGGACGCCGTACTGGCCGGGCAGGAGACCGTCCGCGCCCACGCCGCCGAGGACAACTCGCTGCTCTGGCAGGTCCAGGGCTTCCCCGGCTCCGACCGGCGCCGCACCCCCGGCTTCGGCGACGCCGCCGGACCCGTCCCGCCGCCCGCCTTCTGGCACTTCCTCACCCCGCGCGACGAAGCCTCCTCCAAGACCCTGCGCGCCGTCGAGGACACCGCCGTACGGGCCCTCCTCGACGCCGCCCTCGCCCACGACCCGGCGCCCGCCCTGCCCGGCCCCCTCGAAGCCCGCGTCGCCGAAGGCGTCGCCCGCGCCGCCCGCCTCGCCGCCGACGTCCTGCGCCGCCGCCGCGCGCTGTCCCGCCGCGTCGCCCTGCTGCGGGCCGAGCCCGCCGTCACGCTGCGCACCGAGGCCCCCGACACCGTCCTCGCCCCCGCCCTGTACGGGCTGCTCGCCGAGCACCGCCGCCACCACGTCCCGGTGCCCCAGCCGCAGCCCGCGCTCCTCACCGCCGTCGCCGCGGACGGCCGCCACCTGCGCGGGGAGATCGACGACGAGACCCGCGTCCTCGCCCGGCCCGCCGCCCCCGCCGACTGGGAGGTGCTCGTCGGCGGGATCGGGGCCGCCGCCTGGCGGGCCGCCGTCGCCACCACCCCCGACGGGGAGCGGGAGGCCCTCGCCGCCCTGCTGGAGACCTGGAGCGGCCAGCCCTTCGCCGAAGCCGGCCGTACCTGGCGCACCGGCCGGGCCGGCGCCGGGGCCCTGGCCGCCCACCGCGCCGCCGGGCACGTCCTGGCCTCCGGCACCGTCCGCGAAGGCCTCGCGTGGTTCCTCCAGCCGGCCGCCGACCCCGCGCCGGAAGGCGCCGAAGCCTGCCGGACCCGCACCGTCACCGAGGACGACACCACCCGCCTGCCCCGGCTCCTGGAGCTCCTCGCCACCCGGGGCCCGCTGCCGGTACCGCCCGCCGCGACGGACGCCTTCGCCCGCCTGACCGGCGTCCGCGGCCCCGTCGCGGCCCTGGTCCTCGCCGGCTTCCCCGGCCGCGACCACTACGGCGAACACCTCGCCCTGCTCGGCGGGGCCCCGTACAAGGTCAAGAAGCCGCTCGTCGAGCAGTACGACGAGCTGTGCCGCCGCCTCGGCGACACCGGCCGGCGCGCGGTCCTCGCGGCGGGGCTGCCCGAGGACCCGGCCGAACTGTGGGAACCGGGCGGCACGGAAGCCGCGGCCGGGCGGATGGCCGCGGCCTGGACCGGGCTGCTGGGCGCCGAGGAGCACGCCGACGAGGAGCTCGCCGCCGCCCTCGACGCGGAGCTGGGCCTGGCCGACGGATGGGCCCGCAGCCTCCCCGCCGGCCGCGCCCCCGACGACGAGCCCTTCGGCGAAGCCGGCCTCGTCCTCGTCGGCGACCGCCTCGGCGGCCTCGGCCTGCACCACGCCGGCCCGGACGGCTCCGCCGGGCGGGAGGTCCGCTCCACCGGGCCCGCCCACCGCACGGCCGCCTCCGTGATCGCCTGGGCCCTCACCGAGCGGCCCGTCGGCGACCCGGCCGCCACCGGCGCCCTCGCCCTGTACCGGTCACTGCGCGCCCAGCTCGACGGCCCGGGCGCGCTGATCCCCCTCGGGCAGTTCCAGGACCTGGCCCGGTCGGCCGCGGCCGACCCGCTGTTCACCCCGTACGGGGGCCCGGTGCTGCCCTGCCCCCAGCCGCTCTGGGAGAAGGTCACCGAGGTCTCCACCGCCCTCGACGACGGCCTGTTCGTGGTCGCCGTCTCCTCCGGCGACACCTTCCTGCGACCCGCCGCCCTGGCCGAACCGGCACGCCTGGAGCGGGCGGAACGGCTGGCCGCCGCCGTCGAGCGGCCCTGGCTGCTCACGGGCCTGCACGGGATCCGGACGCTCCTCGACGGCCTCGGCCGGCTCGCCGACCGCGCGGCCGCCACACCCGTGCCCCCGGGCCGGTACGAGAACGACCCGGCCCTCGGCGCCCCCGACCTGGTCGAGGAGGTCTCCCGCGCCCTGCGCGTCGGCGCGGACGCCGCGGCCCTGTACCTCCAGCTGCTGGCCCTCGCCCGGCCCACCGACCGCAACGTCCGCCGCTGGAACGGCTGGACGGCCGCCCGGCACAAGTCGGCCCAGGCGGAGCTGCTGGCGGCCGGAGCGGTCCTGGCCGGCAAACGGGCCCGTGCGGGCCGCACGGTCTTCCCGCCGGGGGAGTGGACGGAGCTCAAGGCCCCGCACCTCCCGCTGGAGAGCGCCAAACTGGCCGACCACCAGGCCTCGGCCTCGCTGAAGACCCTGCACGCGCCCCTCCTGCGGCTGCTGCCGCCGCTGCCCCCGCACGAGCTGTTCGCCCGCGCCTGGGACCGGGCCCGGTCCTCGCGGTAGCTACACCAGTGCGGGGCGGGAGGAGGAGCCGAGCATGGCGCGGCGCTCCTCCTCCGTCAGCCCGCCCCACACCCCGAACGGCTCGCGGGTGCGCAGCGCGTGGTCCAGGCAGGCCGCCCGTACCGGGCAGCCCGCGCAGACCCGCTTCGCGGCCTCGTCCCGTTCGTCGCGCTCCTCCCCCCGCTCGCCCGCGGGGTGGAAGAAGGGGCCGGACCCCAGGCCCCGGCAGGCGGCGCGGGACTGCCAGTCCCAGTGGTGGTGCGCGGATCCGGGCAGCCGGTGGACGTCGGTCATGGCAGTTCCTTTCCGTGGGTTGTCCTCCCGCGTGTGACCGCTGGGAGCCCACTGAAACCCGCCGTCCGCCCCCGTGCCGGGGCGCCGGACCGACCGCGCCGGGGCCGGCCGGGAACACCGAGGACGGGAGCGGGGCGGACAGGTGAACAGCCTCTGACCTGCTGGGTGTTCACCGCCCCGGCCACTCGCCCGCCGCCCGCGCTCCCGTCCCGGCCGACGTTATGCCAGGCCCTCGCGGCACTCAATGAAGGCCGTGTTAAGCCTTCGTTTCCGCACCGGGCGCGGCCGGTGTGCGCAGCCCGATGAAGACCGGCTCGCGGCGCAGGACGAAGCCCATCGACTCGTACAGCCGGACGGCGCCGGTGTTGGCCGCGGCCGCGTGCAGGAAGGGGCTGTCCCCGCGCTCCCGCACGACGGCGGCCACCGCCCGGACCAGCCGCCCCGCCAGCCCCCGGCCCCGGTGCCCCGGGTGCGTGCACACCGCGCTGATCTCCGCCCAGCCGGGCGGCCGCATGCGCTCCCCGGCCATCGCCACGAGCCGGCCCCCGTGCCGGATCCCGAGGTACGTGCCGAGCTCGACGGTCCGCGGCAGGAACGGTCCGGGCTCGGTCAGCCGGACCAGCTCCAGCATCTCCGGGACGTCGGCCGGCCCGAGCCGCACCGCCTCGGGCTCCGGTGCGGCGCGCACCGCCCGCCCGTCGAGCTGCACGCCGGGTATCGACGCCACCGTCTCCCAGCCCGGCGGCGGGGTGGGCAGCCCGGTCAGCCACACGACCTCGCCGGGCCCGGCCAGGGCGGCGAGCGCCGCCCAGGAGCGGGGGTCGTCCGGGTCCGAGAGCGCGGCGAAGGGGTTCGCGTCCGGCAGGTAGCGCGCGGCCAGGGCGCCGCCCCCGCCGGTCGCGCCGGCCGTGCCCGCCGCGCCGCCGGACCGGGCGAACTGGGCGAACGGCCGGTGCGGGCCGGTCAGCGCCGCCCACACCGGATTGTCCAGCGGGGCAGCCGAGTTGTCGGTGGACATCTGGTACCGGAATCCTTCCATCGGGGTTCGAGGCCGGTGCGACCGCCTTCTTGACGGCCCCCGCACGGCGCCACGAGACTGCGGGGGACGGCCGTTGCCGTCAGCGTCCGTCGCGGGCAGGTTATGCCCGGGCCCCGAGGAGCAGGTGACATGCGAGCGGTGGAGACGACCGGCACACCCGGCGCGGGGGCGCGGACCCCGCGGCGCTGGTGGCTGACCCGGCGCCTGCACATCGACCTCCTCCGCGTCTGCAGCTCCTTCGCCGCCCCGCGCGCCTGACCGGACCACCCCGCCCCCCGGCTCCGCCGCACCGTCCCGCAGCCCCGAACGGGGCCGGGGCGCCCACGCGCGCGGCCGGGCCGGGCCCCGGTCCCCCGTGCGGCGGGGGTCCACCCCCGCCACAGACGCCCGCTCCCGGACCGCACCAGGTCCGAGCGGCCCGTCCCGCCCCTGCGGACGGGACCGGTGGCATCCGCTCCCGCCCTCGGCCAGCCCTGCCCGCATCCAGCCCGCCCCGGAGCGGTCCGCTCCGCCCGCCCCCGACCCGCTCTGCCCGGATCCGACCCGCCCCCGACCCGGTCCGCCCCCAGCCAGCCAGCCAGCCAGCCAGCCCGCTCGGAGCGGGCCGGTCCGCCCGCCCCCGACCCGGTTCTGCCCGCCCGGCTCCGCCCCGCGCCCCGGCCGGGCGGGGCCGACGCCGGGCGGGGCCGGAACCGCCCCACCCGGACCCGCCGGCGCCAAGGCCCGCCACGCGGGCGCCTCCCGACCGGACAGCCCCGTCCCGCCCAGACCGGCCCCCGGCCGAGCCCCGCCCGCGCACCCCGGCCGGGGCCCGGCCCGACCCGTCCCGACCCCGCCGGGGGAAGGGACACAGGAGAGTCGTCATGGTTCCGATGCTCATGCCCCGCACCGCCTCCGTGCCCGCCCCGCGCGGACGGATCGGCGCCGGGTTCTCCCCGGCCCCGCACCGCTACCACCTCTACCTGTCCACCGGCTGTCCGCGCTCCCTGCGCGTGGAGACCGCCCTCGCCCTGCTGGGCCTGACCGGCTCGGTCGGCTCCACCCTGCTCGGCCCGCCCGCCACCCACGCCGCCCTGCGCCGGGCCTACGAGGCCGCCGGGCACCACTACGACGGCGCCCTGGCCGTACCCGCCCTGTGCGACACCTGGAGCGGCCGCGTCGTCAGCAACCACGCCCCCGACATCCTCGACGACCTCGCCGTCCGCCTCGCCGGCCGCCCCGACCTGAGCCCGCCGCTCCCCGCCCGCCCCGCCGGGGCCGTGCGGGCCCTGCTCGACGAGGCCGCGCCGCAGACCGCCCGCGCCGCCGCCCTGGACCTCCTGGAGCACTGGCTGGCCGTACGGCCGTACGCTCTGGGGGACCGGCCGACCCTCGCCGACGTGGACCTGTGGGTCGCCCTCCTCGACCCCGCCGTCCTGCCCGGCGCGGGCCCGCGGACCCGGGCGTACGTACGGCGCCTGCGCGCCCACCCGGCCTTCGGCACGGCCGCCTGACGCCGCCCGGCCAAAGGGCCCGGAACCCGGGCGGGGGCCGCACGACGCGTCGTAGGACACACCGCGCAACGAATCACCGCACAAGCCGCCGAACGCGCAACGAATCGATGCGGCCAGCGCAACGCTCACGGCTTGTCGCGGTCGAACGTCCGAACGTACCGTTTTACGACCCCCTCCCCACCTGCCACAGAGGTACGCCCATGCCCCCGCTGCGCACCGCCCTCCTCCAGAGCTCCGGACGGCTCGGCGACACCGCCGAGAACCTCAAGCAGCTCGACGAGGCCGCGGCGCGCGCCGCACAGGGCGGGGCCGGGCTCCTCGTGACCTCGGAGATGTTCCTGACCGGCTACGCGCTGGACCTCCAGGACGTCCCCGGCCTCGCCGAAGCCGCCGACGGCCCGTCCGCCGTCGCCATCGGCGAGATCGCCCGCCGCCACGGGACCGCCGTCCTGTACGGCTACCCGGAGCGGGCGGCGGACGGGGCGGTCTACAACGCGGCGCAGCTCATCGGCCCCGACGGGACCGCACTCGCGAACTACCGCAAGACCCACCTCTTCGGCTCCTTCGAGCAGGCCGCCTTCACCCCCGGCGACGCCCCCGTCGTCCAGGCGGACCTGAACGGCCTCCGCGTCGGCATCATGATCTGCTACGACGTGGAGTTCCCCGAGAACGTCCGGGCGCACGCGCTCGCCGGAACCGACCTCCTCCTGGTTCCGACCGCGCAGATGCACCCGTTCCAGTTCGTCGCCGAACAGCTGGTCCCCGTCAGGGCCTTCGAGAACCAGATGTACATCGCGTACGTCAACCGCACCGGCCCCGAAGGCGAGTTCGAGTTCGTCGGACTCAGCTGCCTGGCGAGCCCAGACGGGGTCACCCGGACCCGGGCCGGCCGCGGCGAGGAGCTGGTGTTCGGCGAGGCCGACCCCGAGCTGCTGACCGCCTCGCGCGAGACCAACCCGTACCTGCGCGACCGCCGCCCGGGGCTCTACGCCTCCCTCGTCTGAGACCCACTTCCCCCCGCCCCGCCTGCCCCGCCCGCAAGGAGACGTACCCCCATGACGTCCACGGTGCCCACCACCGCCGTCCCGCACAGCGACGGACAGCCCCCGATCACCATGTTCGGGCCGGACTTCCCGTACGCCTACGACGACTTCCTCGCCCACCCCGCGGGCCTGGGCCAGATACCGGCGACCGAGCACGGCACCGAGGTCGCGGTCATCGGCGGCGGACTGTCCGGCATCATCTCCGCCTACGAGCTGATGAAGATGGGCCTCAAGCCCGTCGTCTACGAAGCCGACCAGATCGGCGGCCGCCTGCGCACCGTCGGCTTCGAGGGCGCCGGCACCGAGGAACTGACCGCGGAGATGGGCGCCATGCGCTTCCCGCCGTCCTCCACGGCCCTCCAGCACTACATCGACCTCGTCGGCCTCGTCACCGAGCCGTTCCCGAACCCGCTCGCCGAGGCCACCCCCTCGACGGTCGTCGACCTCAAGGGCGAGACCCACTACGCCGAGACCATCGCCGACCTCCCGCAGGTCTACCGCGACGTGTCCGCCGCGTGGAACGCCTGCCTCGACGAGGGCGCCGACTTCTCCGACATGAACACCGCGATGCGCGAGCGGGACGTCCCGCGCATCCGCGAGATCTGGGCGAAGCTCGTCGAGAAGCTCGACGACGAGACCTTCTACGGGTTCCTCTGCAAGTCCGAGGCCTTCCAGTCCTTCCGCAAGCGCGAGATCTTCGGCCAGGTCGGTTTCGGCACCGGCGGCTGGGACACCGACTTCCCGAACTCCATCCTGGAGATCCTCCGCGTCGTCTACACCGAGGCCGACGACCACCACCGCGGCATCGTCGGCGGCTCGCAGCAGCTGCCGCTGCGCCTGTGGGAGCGCGAGCCCGAGAAGATCGTCCACTGGGCCCAGGGCACCTCCCTGTCCACCCTGCACGACGGCACCCCGCGCCCCGCCGTCACCCGCCTGCACCGCACCGCGGGCAACCGCATCACGGTCACGGACGCCTCCGGCGACATCCGCACGTACCGCGCCGCGATCTTCACCGCCCAGTCCTGGATGCTGCTGTCCAAGATCGCCTGTGACGACACGCTGTTCCCGATCGACCACTGGACGGCGATCGAGCGCACCCACTACATGGAGTCCAGCAAGCTCTTCGTCCCCGTCGACCGCCCCTTCTGGCTCGACAAGGACGAGGAGACGGGCCGCGACGTCATGTCGATGACCCTCACGGACCGCATGACCCGCGGCACCTACCTGCTGGACAACGGCCTGGACAAGCCGGCCGTCATCTGCCTCTCGTACACCTGGTGCGACGACAGCCTGAAGTGGCTGCCGCTGTCCGCGAACGAGCGGATGGAGGTCATGCTGAAGTCCCTCGGCGAGATCTACCCCAAGGTCGACATCCGCCGCCACGTCATCGGCAACCCCGTCACCGTGTCCTGGGAGAACGAGCCCTACTTCATGGGCGCGTTCAAGGCCAACCTCCCGGGCCACTACCGCTACCAGCGGCGCCTGTTCACCCACTTCATGCAGGACCGCCTCCCCGAGGACAAGCGCGGCATCTTCCTCGCGGGCGACGACATCTCCTGGACGGCCGGCTGGGCCGAGGGCGCCGTCCAGACCGCCCTCAACGCCGTCTGGGGCGTCATGCACCACCTCGGCGGCTCCACCGACGCCACCAACCCGGGCCCGGGCGACGTCTACGACGACATCGCCCCGGTCGAGCTCCCCGAGGACTGACCGTCCCCGGAGCCCCCACGACAACGGGCCGCCCCCGCGCGAACAGCGCGGGGGGCGGCCCGTTCCCATTCCCCGACCGGATCGGGACCGGGTCAGGGGCCGCCGCCGGCACCGCCCGCGTCGTCGCCGTGCCACACGGCCTTCCAGCGCACGGCGCGGGCGATGCGCAGGGGGACGTCCCGCTCCGCCGGAGTCCGGTCGGAGGCCACCCCGCAGTGGGCGCACAGGCGGTACACGCCGTAGCCGTCGCTCCACCGCACGCCGCCGTGGTCGGCCTCGCAGACCGGGCAGCCCGGACCGGCGTACGTCCGCGCCCGCAGGATCGCCGGGACCACCGCGGGCAGCGGGCCCAGCGGATGGAACTCCAGGTTCGGGCACGGCACCCACGCCTGCGGCTGCGGCGGCACCGGCCGGCGCACCCCCGCCCGCTTCTGCGCCCGGCGCCGCTCCTGCCAGTCCAGGATGCCCGGCAGCCAGACCTCCCGGGCCGCGTGCAGCTCCTCCACCGCCCGCACCAGGGCGTCCGGGTCGTCCGCCGGGTCCCGGGGGATGCCGGCGCTGCCGCGCAGGTGGTGGAAGGTGGCGCGCAGCCCGTACGGGGCGAACTCCGTCAGGCAGGTGCGCAGCGCCGACAGCCGCCGGTACGGCGGGAGCCCGGTGTCGTGCACCCGTCGGCGGTGCGTCGCGAAGCTGGTCACCGCGTCAGGTTAGTGCCGTGCCGTGCCGGGCGTCGCGACCAGGCGGACCTTTACGGTCACGGCACCAGGGGCGCGAAGGCGAGGGCGGCACGGGGTTTCGGGGCGGTCGGCGTCAGCAGGCAGCGGCCCACCAGGCCGACGCCGGCGTCGAGGGACTCGGTGAACTCCTCCGCCAGTTCGGGGGCGCGGCGCAGCGTCCACAGCAGCCGGGCGGCGGACCAGGCCCCGTCGCGGGCGCGTTCCAGGCTCCAGGAGCCGAGCAGGTGCGTCAGCGGGTCGGCGATCTCCAGGAGGTCCGGGCCCGGCATCAGCTCGTCCCGGATCTGTTCCTCCAGGGCCACCAGCGTGTCCCCGACCCGGTCGAAGTCGGCCTCCAGGGCCGCCGGAGCGCAGTCCAGGGCCCGGCAGGTCGACACCACGGCCAGCGCCAGGTCGTGGCCGATGTGCGCGTTGATCCCGGCCAGCGCGTGCTGGAGCGGACGCACCCCCGGGTGGCGGCGGTACTGGAGCAGCGGCCGCCAGCAGGCCGGTGCCCGGTCCGCCTCCACCGCCGTCAGGTAGCGCTCGGCGAACCGCACGCTCAGGGTCCGCGCGGTCCGGGGCGCGGGGAACCCGCCGTGCTCGATCCGGTGGTGCAGCGTCTGCGTCACCGTCAGGTACACCCGGTTGAAGACGGCGACGCCGTCCTGTGCGGGGAGCCGCTCGTCGAGGGCGCGCATCCGCGCGAGTACCGCTTCCATGTCAGGCAGCGTCGCAGCCCGGACGGGCGGTGCGGGGAACTTGGCCGCAGGCTTCCCCGGTTCGGGCGAAACTCCGGCGGAACCGCGTCAACCCCGCTTGTCGTCGCCGTCCGGGCCGGTCTTCGCGTCGTACTCCGAGGTGCCCGAGTCCAGCAGCGGTTCCTGCGTCTTGAGGTGGGCCGGGGCGAAGTACCGCAGGGCGTGGTAGCCGGTGATCACCACGATGGTGCCGAGGGCGATGCCGCCCAGTTCGAAGCTGTCGGTGATCTGGAGGGTGACCCCGCCGACGCCGATGATGATGCCCGCCGCGGCCGGCACCAGGTTCAGGGGGTTGCGCAGGTCCACGCGTCCGCTGATCCAGATCTGCGCGCCGAGCAGGCCGATCATGCCGTACAGGATCACGGTGATCCCGCCCAGCACCCCGCCCGGGATCGCGGCGACGACCGCGCCGAACTTGGGGCACAGGCCGAAGAGCAGCGCGAAGCCCGCCGCCGCCCAGTAGGCCGCGGTGGAGTAGACGCGGGTGGCCGCCATGACGCCGATGTTCTCGGAGTACGTGGTGTTCGGCGGGCCGCCGACCGCCGTGGACAGCATCGACGCGGCGCCGTCCGCCGCGATCGCGGTGCCGAGCTTGTCGTCGAGCGGGTCGCCGGTCATCTCGCCGACGGCCTTGATGTGCCCGGCGTTCTCCGCGATGAGGGCGATCACGACGGGCAGCGCGATCAGGATCGCCGACCATTCGAAGGCCGGCGCGTGGAAGGACGGCAGCCCGATCCAGTCGGCCTTGCCGACCCCGGACAGGTCCAGGCGCCAGTGGTCGACGGCCTCGGGCCCGCCCGTCGTCGAGTGGATCTTCCCGAAGACGAGGTCGAAGAGCCAGGAGATCGCGTACCCGAAGATCAGGCCCAGGAAGATCGCGATGCGCGACCAGAAGCCGCGCAGGCACACCACCGCGAGCCCGGTGAACAGCATGGTCAGCAGCGCCGTCCACTGGTCCTGCGGCCAGTACGTCGAGGCCGTGACCGGCGCCAGGTTGAAGCCGATCAGCATCACGACCGCGCCCGTCACCACGGGCGGCATCGCCGCGTGGATGATCCGGGCGCCGAACCGCTGCACGGCCAGACCCGCGAGGAACAGGGCGACGCCGACCACGAACACCGCGCCGGTGACGACGGCGCTGTCCCCGCCGCCCGCCCGGATCGCCGCCGCGACACCCACGAAGGACAGGGAACAGCCCAGGTAGGAGGGGACCCGGCCGCGCGTCGCGAGGAGGAAGATGACCGTCGCGATGCCGGACATCATGATGGCCAGGTTGGGATCTAGGCCCATCAGGACCGGGGCGACGAAGCTCGCGCCGAACATCGCGACGACGTGCTGGGCGCCGAGCCCGGCGGTGCGCGGCCACGACAGCCGCTCGTCCGGCCGTACCACCGCGCCGGGAGCGGGGGTCCGCCCGTCTCCGTGCAGGGTCCAGCGCACGCCGAAGCCCATGTTCCACCACTTCCGTTCCAACGGCCCGTCAAGCATCCTGGCGGCCTGCCGCATTCGCCGCGGCAGGCCAGCCGCCATATTACGGGCCGATAGGTGCGGGTTCGTCCCGATTGGCGGGATCCGTGGTGGGCGGCACCGGCTTCTGCCGCAGGACGGCGGCCCCCGCCACCAGCGCGAAGGCCAGCAGCGTGACCAGCCCGAACGACACCACCAGCGAGGTCGCGTCCGCCACCGCACCGATCGCCGACGGAGCGATCAGCCCCGAGGTGTACGTGATCGTCGCGACGCCGGCGATGGCCTGCGCCGGAGCCGGCCCGCTGCGCGCCGCCGCCGCGAAGGCCAGCGGGACCACCACCGCGATGCCCAGCCCGATCAGCGCGAACCCGGCCAGGGCCCCCGCCGGATGCCGGACCGAGACCACCAGCAGCCCGCCCAGGGTGGCCAGTACGCCGCCCGCCCGGACGGTGCGCACGGCCCCGAACCGGTCGACCACCCGGTCCCCGGCGAGCCGGGCCAGGGCCATGGTCAGCGCGAAGGCGGTGGTGGAGGCGGCCGCGAGACCCGCGTCCGTGTGCAGCACGTCCCGCAGGTACACCGCCGACCAGTCCAGGCTCGCACCCTCGGCGAACACGGCGCAGAACCCGACGGCGCCGATCAGCAGGGAGGACTTCGGCGGCAGCGCGAAGTGCGGCGGAGCCTCCGCGTCCTGATCGCCCTTCAGGTCCAGCACCCCCCGTACGGCGACCAGCCCGGCCACGGTCAGGGCGAGCGCGGCCACCACGTGGTGGAGCCGCGCGTCGGCCCCCAGGTGCGCGGCGACCGTCCCGGCGGCCGAGCCCAGCAGCGCGCCCACGCTCCACATGCCGTGCAGCGAGGACATGATCGAGCGGCCGAGCCGGTTCTCGGTCTCCACCCCGAGCGCGTTCATCGCCACGTCCGACATCCCGGAGGTGGCCCCGTAGACGAAGAGCGCGGCGCACAGGGTCACCAGGTTCGGGGCCAGGGCCGGCAGGACCAGGGACAGGGTCCACAGCGACAGCAGCCCCCGCAGGGCGGTGCGGGCGCCGAACCGGTGGTTGATCCGCCCGGCCAGCGGCATCGCGAGCGCCGCGCCCAGGGCGGGGAAGGCCAGGGCGAGGCCCAGGGTGCCGGCGCTGAGCTGCGCGTGGTCCTGGATCCAGGGGATGCGGGTGGCGAAGGAGCCCGTCACGGCGCCGTGCGCGCAGAAGACGGCGGCTATCGCGAAGCGGGCACGGCGCAGCCGCGCCGGGCTGAGGTCGGTTTCCCCGGTCATGCGACGTAAACTATCAGGTACCCTGCCTGATGGTTAGTGCCGTGAACCTCCCTAAGATGGGCGCCGTGACCCCTGCCAAGGTGCTGACGACCGCATCCGTCCCGTCCCCCGCCTCGCCGAGCACCGCCCGGGCCATGAACGACCGCCTGGCGCTGGAACTCCTTCAGGCCGAGGGTCCGCTGACGGCGACCCAGCTCAAGCAGCTGACCGGCCTGTCCCGGCCCTCCGTCGCCGACCTCGTCGAGCGGCTCACCGGCGCGGGCCTGATCGAGGTCGTGGGGGAGTCCGGAGAACAGCGGCGCGGCCCCAACGCCCGGCTGTACGGGATCGTCGCCCGCCGCGCCCACCTGGCCGCCCTGGACGTCCGTACGGACCGTGCGACGGCCGTCGTCACCGACCTGCTCGGGCGGACCCTGGCCCGGGCCGAACTGCCCGTCGACGCGGTCGGCGAGGCGGTGGACCGGCTGGAGGAGCTCACCCGCGAGGCGGGCGCCGACCGGCTGCACACGGTGGTCGTCGGCGCACCGGGCCTGGTCGCCCCCGCCAGCGGCGAGCTGGGCGACACCATCGGGCTGCCGTCCTGGCACCGGGACCTCGTCACGGCCCTCCAGCGGCGGCTGCCGGCCACGGTGGTCGTGGAGAACGAGACCAACCTCGCCGCCCTGGCCGAGCAGCGCGTCGGCGCCGCCCGCGACCTGGACTCCTTCGTGCTGCTGTGGCTCGGCGCGGGGGTGGGGGCCGCCGTCGTCCTGGACGGGCGGCTGCGCCGGGGCGCCTCCGGCGGGGCCGGCGAGATCGGCTTCCTCCCGGTCCCCGGTACCGCCGGACTGCCCTCCGCCACCGACTGCGGCGGGGGCTTCCACGCCCTGGCGGGCCGCGCGGGGGTGACCGCCCTCGCGGCGGAACACGGTTTCCGCGGTCCGGCGGAGGAGGCCGTCGCCGGGGCCGCCGGGGAGGCCTTCCTCGACGCCCTCGCCGAGCGGCTCGCCCTCGGGGCGGCGGCCGTCGCCGCGGTCCTCGACCCGGGCTGCGTGGTGCTGGGCGGCGAACTCGGCCGCGCGGGCGGCGACGGCCTCGCCGCCCGGGTAGCCCACCGCCTCACCACCCTGACCCCCGTCCCGACGGCGGTCCGCGCCACCGCCCTCGGCGGCCCGGCCGTCATCGAGGGCGCCCGCCTGGCCGCCCGCGAAGCCGCCCAGTCCACCCTCTTCGGCACCTGACCGCCCCGGCCCCGACGCCCGGCCCGGCTCCGGCGCGGCCGGGGCCCGGTGCTCGCCCGGGACCCGGTCCCCGCGCCCGACCCGGCATCAGCACGCGCCCCGGCCCGAGCCCGGCCCCGGCTCCCGACCCGCCCGCCCGCGCGCCGTCGGCCGCGCCCCGGTCCGGCTCAGCCGCGTGCGCCCCGGAGGTACTCGTCGAAGCCGATCCGGCCCACCGCGTGGGACGGGGCCAGGTTTCCGCCGCGCCGGAAGCCCGCGTACGCCTTTCCGGCGAGCGGGACCTCGACCACCCGGCGGCGCCGCCCGGTCGCCACGAGGCGGACGCGGACCAGCTCCGCCAGGGTGCGGACCTGGGGGCCGCCCATGTCCGCGACGCGGCCCGCCGGGCGGGGCACCGCCAGCTCCGCCAGCCGGTCCGCGACCTCCGGGGCCGCGATCGGCTGCACCCGTACGCCCTTGGGCACCAGCGCCACCGGCAGCTTCGCCGCCGTGTCCGCCACCTGCGCCACCAGATCGTGGAACTGGGTGGTCCGCAGGATCGTGACGCCGAGCCCGGACGCCTCCAGCAGCCGCTCCACCGCCAGCTTCGTCCGGTAGTAGCCGAGCGGCACCACGTCCACCCCGACGATCGAGATGTACACGAGGTTCGTGACGGTCCCCGACCGGCGGGCCGCCCCGACCAGGTGCCGGGCGGCCGCCCCGTCGCCCCCGCGCGGGCTGCTCGCGCAGTGCACGACCACCTCCGCGCCGGCCATCGCCGCGTCCAGCCCACGGCCGTCCCGCAGGTCGACCGGGTGGTCCGGCGCGTGCCGGCTCAGCACCCGGACCTCGTGGCCCCGGTCCCAGAGCCGGGCGACGACCAGGGCTCCGAGGTTCCCGGTGCCTCCGGTGACGAGGATCGTGCTCATGATGTGTCCGTCCCTTCCCGCGCGGTGTGTGTGCACCAGCTGAGACAGGACGGCCCCGCGAAACGTGACAGCCCCGCGGGAGGAACCCGGAAAGCACCACCGGTTGCGCGGGGCGCACGAGGACCCGGTGGCCGCCGGGCCACCGGGTCCTCACGCGCGTTCAGCGGTGCTCACACACCGGGTGTCAGCAGGCGCCCTGGTCCTTCCAGACGCCCCATTCGCCCGTGGTGCCCGGAGCCTCGTTCTGCGTCCACCACTGGGCCTTCCAGTAGCGGCCGTTGTGCGAGACGACGTTGCCGGTGTTGTAGATCTGGCCCGCCACGTAGGCCGGACCGGTGCAGGTGCCGCCCGGCGGGGTCGTCGGAGGCGTGGTCGGCGGGGTCGTCGGGGGAGTGGTGGGCGGGGTGGTCGGGGGAGTGGTCGGCGGCTGGGTGCCGCCCGGCTCCACGACCGTGGTGCCGCGCGCCAGGTCCCCGGCGAAGGCGTACGTCGTGCCGGAGATGTTCACCGTCCAGTTGGAGGGCGTGGACACCGGCAGGTAGTAGTTGAAGGCCAGGTCGACCGAGGCTCCCGGGGCGAGCGACTGCCACGCCGGCAGCTTCAGCGAAACCCGGTGGAAGTCGCCCTTCAGCCCGCCGACGTTGCTGCCGGTGTGGTCGCTCTTGACGACCTTGGTGCCGAAGCCGGACTGGTCCGAGGCGTTGTTCGGGGCCGAGGTCGAGTAGTCGAACTGGAACTCGGTGCCGCCCGGCAGCGCCGACTTCGTGTTGTTCGTGATCTTGACCTTCGGGGTGAGCGGGTAGTTGGAGTCGCCGAGCTTGAACTCGGTGAACTCCGCCTTCACGTCCACGGCCTGGGCCGGCAGCGCGGTGTTGGACTTCTTCGCCCCGTACGGGGAGGCCGCCTTGAACTTGTCGTACATCAGCGTGGTGAGCGTGTCGCCCATCTCGTACTGGCCCTTGGCGGCGTTCCAGCCGTAGTCGCCGGCCATCTCCCAGACCATGGTGCCGCCGATGCCGCGGTCGACCACGTAGTCCGCCTTGGCGGCGACCGACTGCTCGTCCTCGGTGGAGAGGAACACCTTCTTCTGCGCGTTCCACAGCCACGGCGCGACCAGCGTCGAGTCGTACTTGCGGGCGTAGGTGCCGGTCAGCGCGGTGTTCGCCGGGAAGCCGTACTTGGTGACGTAGTCGCCGACGATCCCCTTCTCCAGGTTCTTGGCGTGCCACATCGGGTTGGAGCCGGCGGGGGACTCGACCCCGTTGGTGTCCTTGTCGTGCCACAGGTTGTCGATGCCGGTCGCGCCGTCACCGCACTTGGTCAGACCCGCGCCGGCCGGGCAGGTGGTCGCGGCCGCCTTGCCCCACAGGCCGTCGGTCCCGCCCTGCACGTTCTTGTGGCCGCGGGTGTAGTACGGCAGGCCGATGTTGATGCGGCCGGCCGGCATGGAGCCGCGGAAGTAGTGGTACGCCCAGTCGGTGTTCAGGTAGCCGATGCCGCCGTACTGGGAGCTGCCGTAGACGTTCGCGGCGGCCAGCTCGGCGTCCTTGCCGTCGTCGAAGAGCGAGGCGTTCGGGCCGACGTACTCGTTCCAGGCGCCGTGCAGGTCGTAGGACATGATGTTGACGTAGTCCAGGTACTTCTGCATCTGGAACGTCTCCATGCCGCGCAGCAGGTAGCCGGAGGAGGGGGCGGCGACGGTCAGCATGTAGTGCTTGCCGTCGGTGGCGCCGGCCCGGTCCAGCTTCTCGCGCAGGCTCTTCATCAGGGCGTCGTAGCCCTTGACGAGGCCCGCGCGGCGGGCGTTGGACAGCTGCCAGTCGAGCGGGTTGCCCGCGTCCTTCATCGTGGTCGGGTACTCGTAGTCGATGTCGACGCCGTTGAACCCGTACTTGCGGATGAACTCGACCGAGGAGTCGGCGAAGGTGTCGATGCCGGCCTGGTTGACCGAGCCGTCGGCGTTGGTCGCCATCGAGTAGAACCCGCCGGAGGCGACCCGGTTGCCGTCGTCGCCGAAGAAGCCGCCGGTCTCCGCCCAGCCGCCGACCGAGATCAGCGTCTTGACGTTCGGGTACTGCTTCTTGAACTTCGTCAGCTGGTTGAAGTGGCCCTTGTAGGGGAGCGACGGGTCCATCTCGGCACCCGCCACGCCCGGCCAGGTCATCCCGGTGGCCGCGTTGTTCACGTTGTCCGAGCCGACCGAGATCTTGTTGTCGGCGCCGACGTGCGCGAAGGCGTAGTTCAGGTGGGTGACCTTGGACCAGGGGATGTTGTTGGCGAGGTAGGCGGGAGTGCCGTCCTTGCCGGTGCGCCAGCCGGTGAAGTAGCCGATGACGCGGCGCTGGTGGTCGGCGCCCATCTTCTCGCGGCCTTCGGAGTCGTAGACCGAGCAGTACGGGACGTCGACCCCGGGGGTCTTGTACAGCCCGTCGGGGCGACAGCTCTCGTTGTCGGCGGCGTGCGAGACGCCCGCGGAGAGCCCGCCGACCAGCAGGCCGGCGATTGCGGCGCCGGATGCCAGGAGCAGCGCTCTCGTACGAGTGGGGGAGGGCATGGTGCCTCCTGGGGAGGGGAGGATGGCAGGACACGACGTGCTCAACAAGCAGAAATGTGGCGCTGGTTGGCCTGTGACGTGCGCACGTCGGCAGGGCCGGCTCCCGGGGAAGATGAAGGGAACGTTAAGAGGACTAGACCAACCCGTCAATAGGTCTGGACCAAAGCCCGGCCGGGAGTACCGGTCCCGCGCGGGCGGGACGCGGGCGGCGCACCGGCCGCGTACAGGTGACCCGCGGTCACCGCTCGAGAACGGCTTGTTTGTGACCCAGGCCACAGCGATTCACTCGCATGGCCGCCGATCACCCGTGGCACACTGGCCCTAAGTACCAGTAGCAGCGCACTCCGGGGTCGGTGTAATTCCGAACCGGCGGTTATAGTCCGCGACCCGTCCGCATCCAGCGGCCGGTTGACCAGGTGAAATTCCTGGACCGACGGTTAAAGTCCGGATGGGAGGCAGTGCGCGGCGGGCAGTCACCGGTACGCCGCCGTCGGCGGTCCATCGGCGTATCCCCAGCGGATACGTCTCGGGATCCAGTCCCGGAACGGACCGTGAATCCGGCCCCGGCGTCCCCGCGTGTACCACCCGCTTCATCTGTCGTCACCCGACAGGCCCCGGAGTCCGTGCCCGATGAGGCAGGAGGACCCGGTGGCGACACACGCCGCGCAGGCAGCACCCGACCCGAGCGCCGTCGCCATGCGCCGGGCCATCGAGCTCGCCGCCCGCGGACTCGGCTCCACCAGCCCCAACCCCGTCGTCGGCTGCGTCATCACCGGCCCCGGGGGCGACGTCGTGGGCGAAGGCTGGCACCAGCGCGCCGGCGGCCCGCACGCCGAGGTCCACGCCCTGCGCGCCGCGGGAGACGCCGCCCGGGGCGGCACCGCCTACGTCTCCCTCGAACCCTGCAACCACACCGGCCGTACGGGTCCCTGCGCCGGCGCCCTCGTCGAGGCCGGCGTCGCCCGCGTCGTCTACGCCGTCTCCGACCCGAACCCCCAGGCCAGCGGCGGCGCCGCCACCCTGCGCGCCGCCGGGATCGACACCTCGGCCGGGCTCCTCGCGGACGAGGCCGAGGAGGGCAACGCCGCCTGGCTGACCTCCGTGCGCCTCGGCCGCCCGTACGTCCTGTGGAAGTACGCCGCCACCCTCGACGGCCGTACCGCCGCCGCCGACGGCACCAGCCGCTGGATCACCTGCGCCGAATCCCGCGCCGACGTCCACCGGCTGCGCGCCGAGGCCGACGCCGTCGTCGTCGGCTCCGGCACCCTGCGCGCCGACGACCCCCACCTCGCGGTGCGCGGGATCGAAAGCGCCGTCCAGCCCCTGCGGGTCGTCCTCGACACCCACGCCACCGTCCGGCCCGGCGCCCGCGTCCTCGACGGCGCCGCCCCGACCCTCATCGCCGTCGGACAGGACGCCGACACCGGCCACCTGCCCGGCGTCGACCTGGTCCGGCTGCCCCACGACAAGACCGGCCTCTCGGTCCACGCCCTCCTCGCCGAGCTGCACCGGCGCGGCGTGCGCTCCGTCCTCCTCGAAGGCGGCTCCACCGTGGCGGGCGCCTTCGTCGCCGCCGGAGCCGTCGACAAGGTGGTCGGCTACCTGGCCCCCGTCCTGCTCGGCGCCGGCCCCGCCGCCCTCGCCGACGCCGGGATCGCGACCATCGCCGACGCCCTCCGGCTCACCCTCACCGAGACCACGCGCCTCGGCACGGACATCCGCATCACCGCCACACCCGCACGCCCCTCCCGTCCCACCGCCCCCAAGGAGCACTGAGTGTTCACCGGAATCGTCGAAGAACTGGGCGAGGTCACCGCCGTCGAGCCGCTCGCCGAAGCCTCCCGCTTCCGCCTGCGCGGCCCGGTCGTGACCGAGGGCGCCAAGCACGGTGACTCGATCGCCGTCAACGGCGTCTGCCTGACCGTCGTGGAGACCGCCGACGGCGAGTTCACCGCCGACGTCATGCAGGAGACCCTGAACCGCTCCAGCCTCGGCGCCCTCGCCGCGGGATCCCGCGTCAACCTGGAACGCCCGATGGCCCTCGGCGGACGCCTCGGCGGCCACCTGGTCCAGGGGCACGTGGACGGCACCGGCGAGATCCTCTCCCGCACCCCCTCCGAGCACTGGGAGCTCGTCAAGGTCGCCCTCCCGGCGCAGCTGGCCCGGTACGTCGTGGAGAAGGGCTCCATCACCGTCGACGGCGTCAGCCTGACCGTGGTCGAGGCCGCCGCCGACCACTTCACCATCAGCCTCATCCCCACCACCCTCGCGCTGACCACCCTGGGCATCAAGCAGCCCGGCGACCCGGTCAACCTGGAGGTCGACGTCCTCGCGAAGTACGTCGAACGCCTGCTGGCCGCCGGAGTCGACCCGCTCCACGCGCAGGGAGAGCAGCGATGAGCGCCCTGACCTGGCTCAACACCGAGGCCTTCGCCGTCTTCGGCCAGAAGGTCATCTGGTCCGACATGATCGGCAACCTGATGGGCCTGGCCGCCCTCGCCCTCGGCTGGCGCCGCTCCATATGGACCTGGCCCGCCCAGCTCCTCTCCGGCCTGATCCTGGTCGCCGCGTACGCCTCCGCCCACCTCGCGGGCGGCGTCGGCAAGCAGCTCCTGGTGATCGCCGTAGCCGTCTGGGGCTGGCGCGCCTGGCAGCTCGGCAGGCAGAAGGCCCAGGACGGCACCATCGCCGTGCGCACCGCCACCTGGAAGGAGCGCGGCCTGCTCCTCGCCGGAGCAGCGGCGGGCACCCTCGCCGTCGGCGGCCTGTTCACCCTCGTCCCGACGCTGTCCTGGAGCCCGTGGGCCGACGCCTACATCTTCGTCGGCACGATCGTGGCGATGGTGGCCCAGGCCCGCGGCCTCGTCGAGTTCTGGTTCGCCTGGCTCCTCGTCGACCTCGTCGGCGTCCCCCTCGCCTTCAACAGCGGCCTGGCCTTCTCCGGCCTCGTCTACGTCGTCTACTTCGCCCTCGTCCTGTGGGGCGCGTACGACTGGTACCAGCGCTCGCGCACCAACCCCGCCCCGGCCCTCGAAGGAGCAACGGCATGACCACCCTCAAGCCCGTGCCGGACGTGCCCGACGCCGGTCCGCAGGAGACCTTCCGGCTCGACCCGATCGAGCAGGCCATCCGCGACATCGCCGCGGGCCGGCCGATCGTCGTCGTCGACGACGAGGACCGCGAGAACGAGGGCGACCTCGTCATCGCCGCCGAGAAGGCCACCCCCGAGATCATCGCGTTCATGATGAGCGAGTGCCGCGGCCTGATCTGCGCCCCCATGGAGGGCCCCGAGCTGGACCGGCTCGAACTCCCCCAGATGGTCCAGAACAACACCGAGTCGATGCAGACGGCCTTCACCGTCTCCGTCGACGCGAGCGCCGCCCACGGCGTCAGCACCGGCATCTCCGCCGCCGACCGCGCCACCACCCTGCGCCTGCTGGCCAACGGCTCCAGCGAGCCGTCGGACTTCGTCCGCCCCGGCCACGTCTTCCCGCTGCGCGCCAAGCCCGGCGGCGTACTGGTCCGCAACGGCCACACCGAGGCCGCCGTCGACCTCGCCCGCCTCGCGGGACTGCGCCCCGCCGGAGCCATCGTGGAGATCGCCGGCGAGGACGGCGTCATGCTGCGCCTGCCCGAGCTGATCCCCTTCGCCCGCAAGCACGGACTGACGATCATCTCCATCGAGGACCTGATCGCCTACCGCCGCTCCGCCGAGCCGACCGTGCGCCGCGAGGCCGAGGTCAGCCTGCCGACCTCGTTCGGCGCCTTCACGGCGTACGGCTACCGCTCCACCGTCGACGGCGTCGAGCACGTCGCCCTCGTCCACGGCGACGTCGGCGACGGCTCCGACGTCCTGGTGCGCATGCACTCCGAATGCCTGACCGGCGACATCTTCCAGTCCCAGCGCTGCGACTGCGGCCCCCAGCTGCACGCCTCCATGGCCCGCATCCAGGCCGAGGGCCGGGGCGTCGTCGTCTACCTGCGCGGGCACGAGGGCCGCGGCATCGGACTGCTGTCCAAGCTGCGCGCCTACGAACTCCAGGAACGCGGCCGCGACACCCTCGACGCCAACCTGGAACTGGGCCTGCCCGCCGACGCCCGCGACTACGGGGCCGGGGCCCAGATCCTCGCCGACCTCGGCGTGCGCAGCGTCCGTCTGCTGACCAACAACCCGGACAAGTCCGCCGCGCTGGTCCGCCACGGCATCGCCGTCACCGGCCGGGAGCCCATGCCCGTCGAGGCGGGCGAGCACAACCTGCGGTACCTGCGCACCAAGCGGGACCGCATGGGTCACGACCTGCCCTGGCTGGAGGGGGCCGTGCCCACCTCCGCCTGCGGCAACCAGTAACCACACCCACCGAGACCCGGTCCACCGAGACCCAGTCCACCCAGAACCCCGGAACCACCGGAACCACCACCGAGGAGCAGAGCTGTGAGCGGCAAGGGCGCACCCGAACTGAGCGTGAAGAACTGCGGCGACCTGCGCGTCGCCGTCATCGCGGCGCAGTGGCACGAGAAGGTCATGGACGGTCTGGTCGACGGCGCCCTGCGGGCCCTGCACGAGCTGGGCATCGACGAGCCCACCCTGCTCCGCGTCCCCGGCAGCTTCGAGCTCCCGGTCGTGGCGAAGGTACTCGCCGGTCGCGGTTACGATGCCATCGTCGCCCTCGGAGTGGTCATCCGCGGCGGCACCCCCCACTTCGACTACGTGTGCCAGGGCGTCACCCAGGGCCTGGTGCAGGTGTCGATCGACACCGGAGTTCCCGTCGGCTTCGGCGTTCTGACCTGCGACAACGACGAGCAGGCGCTGGACCGCGCCGGGCTCGAGGGGTCGAACGAGGACAAGGGGCACGAAGCGGTCACCGCCGCCGTCTCCACCGCCATGACCCTGCGGACGGTCAGCGAACCCTGGCGCTGAGTGGCGGCGGGGGACCCCTTATTCTGAGGACCATCATGGCGAACACCTCCAAGACCTTCGAAGAGCTCTTCACGGAGCTCCAGCTCAAGGCCGCCAACGGCGACCCCAGCTCCTCCCGCACCGCCGAGCTCGTGGGCAAGGGCGTCCATGCCATCGGCAAGAAGGTCGTCGAGGAGGCCGCCGAGGTCTGGATGGCCGCCGAGTACGAGGGCAAGGAAGCCGCCGCCGAGGAGATCTCCCAGCTGCTCTACCACGTCCAGGTGATGATGGTGGCGCGCGGGATCTCCCTCGACGACGTCTACGCGCACCTCTAGGCCGGAGCACCACCACGGGCCCCCCGCCCGCCCCACACCCTTTCGCACCTACGCACCAAAGGAAGCCCCATGCTGCGCATCGCCGTCCCCAACAAGGGCTCACTCTCCGGAGCGGCGTCGGCGATGCTCCATGAGGCCGGCTACCGCCAGCGCAAGGAGTCCAAGGAACTCGTCACGGTCGACCCCGACAACGAGGTCGAGTTCTTCTACCTCCGCCCGAAGGACATCGCGATCTACGTCGCCTCGGGCAAGCTCGACATCGGCATCACCGGCCGTGACCTGCTGCTGGACTCCGGGGCCAACGCCGAGGAGATCCTCCCGCTGAACTTCGGGCGCTCCACCTTCCGCTACGCCACCAAGCCCGGCACCGCGAAGGGCCCCGAGGACTTCGGCGGCATGACGATCGCCACCTCGTACGAGGGAATCGTCGCCAAGCACCTCGCCGAACTCGGCATCGACGCCGCCATCGTCCACCTGGACGGCGCGGTCGAGACCGCCATCGAACTCGGCGTCGCGCAGATCATCGCGGACGTCGTCGAGACCGGCACCAGCCTGCGCAACGCCGGCCTGGAGGTCATCGGCGAGCCGATCCTCAAGTCCGAGGCGACCGTCATCCGGCGCACCGGAGCCGGCACCGACGACCCCAAGGTCGCCCAGTTCCTGCGCCGCCTCCAGGGCGTCCTGGTGGCCCGCAGCTACGTGATGATGGACTACGACTGCCGCGCCGAGCACCTGGAGCGCGCGGTCGCCCTCACCCCGGGCCTGGAGTCGCCGACGATCTCCCCGCTGCACAACGAGGGCTGGGTCGCCGTCCGAGCGATGGTCCCCGCCAAGGAAGCCCAGCGGATCATGGACGACCTGTACGAGCTCGGCGCGCGCGCGATCCTCACCACCTCGATCCACGCCTGCCGTCTCTGACCCGGCCTTCCCGACAGCCGGTACTTCCCCCCTCGAACCTCTCGCAGAACCGAGCGCACCCATGGCCGAGTCCGCCGCCCAGCCCGCACCGCCCGCCCTGCCGGTCACCTTCCGGCCGAACCGGACGCGGGCCGTGCTGCTGAGCGTCGGACTGGCCATGTTCGCGACGATCACCACCGTCGCGCTGCTGCTGGAGAACCTCAGCCCGGGCGAGCGCGTGAGCTTCGTCTTCACCGCCGCCCTGCTGACCTCCGTCCTCGTCCTGCTCAGCCGCCCCAAGGTGGTCGCCGACGAGGCCGGGGTCACCGTGGTCAACCTGACCACCACCCGCCGGCTGGAATGGGCGCAGATCCTGCGCGTCAACCTCCGCCCCGGCGACCCGTGGGTGTTCCTGGACCTCAGCGACGGCACCAGCCTGCCCGTCCTCGGCATCCAGCCCGGAGTCGCCAAGGCCCAGGCGATCGGCGACGCCCGCGCCCTGCGCGCGCTGGCCGAAACCAGGGGAACCGGCGCAAACGACCACTGAGCCCGCCCGGCCTCGTCGCTGCGTCCCATTGCGGCCGCGATCTCAGTGACTACCCTGGTGGCGGGGCGCCGCCGTGCGCCCTCCCACACGCCCCGGGACCCCGAGGCCCGTGGGCACCATCGACCAGAGGAGTGACTCCCTCCAGCAATGGACGGATCGTCCGGTAGTACACGCGCCGCCCTCCCTCCGGAGGCGGCGGCATGACCATCCCGCTACTCCTGCTCCTGGCGGCCTTCGCCCTGATCCTCGCCAACGGTTTCTTCGTGGCGGCCGAATTCGGCCTCGTCACCGTGGAGAGACCCGAGGCCGAACGCGCCGCCGCCGAGGGCGACCGCCGTGCCCGCACGGTCGTCGACGCCCTGCGGGAGCTGTCCTTCCAGCTCTCCGGCACCCAGCTCGGCATCACCATCACCTCCCTCGTCGTCGGCATGCTGGCCGAACCGGCCCTCGCCGCCCTGCTGTCCGGGCCGCTCGCCGCGACCGGCCTGCCCCGGGGAGCCGTCCCCGGCATCGCCGTCGTCATCGGCATGCTGCTCGCCTCCGCCGTCCAGATGGTCGTCGGCGAGCTCGTCCCGAAGAACTGGGCCGTCTCCCGGCCGCTCCAGGTGGCCCGTTTCGTGGCCGGCCCGCAGCAGGTCTTCTCCCGGGCCTTCCGGCCCGTCATCGCCGGCCTCAACTCCGTCGCCAACCGTCTCGTACGGGCGCTCGGGGTCGAGCCGGCCGACGAGATGGCCTCCGCCCGCACCCCCGGCGAACTGGTCTCCCTGGTCCGCCATTCGGCCCAGGCCGGCGCCCTCGAACAGGACACCGCCGACCTCTTCGTACGGACCCTGTCGCTGGGCGAGCTCACCGCCCAGCACGTCATGACCCCCCGCGTGAAGGTCAGCGCCCTCCAGCACACGGCCACCGCGGCCGACGTGCTCAACCTGACCCGGGCCACCGGCCTCTCCCGCTTCCCCGTCTACCGCGAACGCATCGACGAGATCACCGGCGTGGTCCACCTCAAGGACGCCCTCGCCGTACCCGAGGCGGAGCGTTCCCGCACCACCGTCGGCCGGATCTGCGTCGCCCCGCTGCTGGTGCCCGGCTCCCTGCCGGTGCAGCCGCTGCTGGAGCGGCTGCGCTCCGAACAGCCGATGGCCGTGGTCGTCGACGAGTACGGCGGCACGGCCGGAGTGGTCACCCTGGAGGACATCGTGGAGGAACTCGTCGGCGAGGTCCGCGACGAGCACGACCTCGCCGAGGACGGCCACCCCGAGCTGGCCGCCGCACCCCCCGAGGACGGCCGCCCCTCCTGGGAGGCCGACGGCAGCTGCCGCGTCCACACCCTGCGCCGCATAGGCCTGGAGGTCCCCGAAGGCCCGTACGAGACCGTCGCCGGCCTCGTCGCGGACCTGCTGGGCCGCATCCCCGCCCCCGGCGACCGCGCCGAGCTCCCCGGCTGGAGGCTGTCCGTCCGCCAGGTCGGCCGCAACCGCGCCGAACGCGTACGCCTGGTCCGCCTCACGGCCCTGCCCGCCACCGGCCTGTACGGACCCGCCTCGGAGGCCCACCGGGCCGGGGCCGGGCGCCCCGCCGCGGCGCCGGCCGAGCTGGAGGACGCCGTCCGATGAACGCACTCCAACTCCTCTTCGCCCTGCTCCTGGTCCTCGCCAACGGCTTCTTCGTCGGCGCCGAGTTCGCGCTCGTCTCCGTACGGCGCAGCCAGATCGAGCCCCTCGCGGCCGGCTCCAAGCGGGCCCGCCAGGTGCTGTACGGGCTGGAGAACCTGCCGCGCATGATGGCCGCCGCCCAGTTCGGCATCACCCTCTGCTCCATCACCCTCGGAGCCGTCGCCGAGCCCACCGTGGCCCGGCTGCTGGAGCCCGTCTTCCACGCCGTCCACGTCCCGCAGCCCCTCATCCACCCCCTCGGCTACGCCGTGGCGCTGTCCGCCGTGGTGTTCCTGCACCTGGTCATCGGCGAGATGGTCCCGAAGAACCTCGCGATGGCCGCCCCCGAGCGGACCGCCCTGTGGTTCAGCCCCGGCCTGGTCGCCTTCGCCCGCGTCTGCGGGCCGGTCACCGCCGCCCTCGGCGCCTGCGCCGCGCTCGTCCTGCGGCTCTTCAAGGTCGAGCCCAAGGACGAGGTCGAAGCCGTCTACACCTCCGCCCAGCTCGGCCGGCTCGTCAAGGACTCCCGGCAGGCCGGGCTCCTCGAACCGGTCGAGCAGGAGCGCCTGGAGGACGCCCTCGAACTGGGCAGCCGCCCGGTCACCGACGTCCTGCTGGCCCGGGAGCGGCTCGTCACCGTCGGCCCGGCCGTCACGCCCCGCCAGATCGAGCAGCTGACGGTCCGCACCGGTTACTCCCGCTTCCCGGTCCGCTCCGACAGCGGCGCCTTCATGGGCTACCTGCACGTGAAGGACGTACTCGACCTGGAGGACCGTGAGCGGGCCGTACCCCAGCGGGTCTGGCGCCGGATGACCACCCTGTGCTCCACCCTGCCCCTCGACGACGCCCTCACCGTCATGCGGCGGGACGCCACCCACCTGGCTCAGGTCGCCGACCCGGCCGGGCGGGTCCTCGGCCTCGTCGCCCTGGAGGACGTCCTGGAGATGCTGGTCGGCGAGGTCCGCGACCCCGCCCACCGGACGTACGCCCGCAGCGCGTAGCCCCCGTCCGGCAGCCGGCCCGGCCCCACCCGCCCCTTCCCGGGCACCGGGGCCGGGCCGGCGCCGGTTCACTAGGCCACGGCACTAGAGCGGGGGAGACTCCGGCCGCTCCTGCGGGCCGCGGCCGGACAGGACCTCCCCGTAGGCCTGCATCAGGTCCGCCAGCCGCAGCGTCGCCAGGTCGTCCCGCGAGGGCTCCCCGGCGAAGCCCGCCAGCCGCAGGTCCCGGTAGGCGCAGCTCTTCTCGTACAGGGTGCGCAGGAAACGCCCGTTGCCCAGCTCGTCGATCCAGCCCTGTTCGACGACGTGCCCGCTGATGCTGCGCAGCTCCTCCAGGGCCTCCTCGTCCCACCGGTCCCCGTTCGCGTCCGCCAGCACCCCGCCGATCGAGGTCAGTTCCGGGGGCCGGTAGCTCGGGAAGTCCACCCGCGTGGTGAACCGCGAGGACAGCCCCGGGTTGGCGCCGAGGAGGCGGTCCATCCCCGCCGGATAGCCGGCCAGGATCACCACCAGGTGGTCCCGGTTGTCCTCGGCCCGCTTCAGCAGCACCTGGAGGGCCTCGTCCCCGTACGCGTCGCCCTTGCTGTAACCGGAGTTGGAGAGGCTGTACGCCTCGTCGACGAACAGCACCCCGCCGATCGCCGAGTCGATCAGCTCGTTCGCCTTGACCGCCGTCTGCCCGAGGAACTCGCCGACCAGATCGGCCCGTTGCGCCTCCACCAGGTGGTCGCCGCCGAGCAGGCCGAGCGCGTAGAACACCCGGCCCAGGATCCGCGCCACCGTGGTCTTGCCGGTGCCCGAGGGGCCCGAGAAGACGAAGTGCCGTTTCGGAGGCTGCACCGGAAGCCCCTGCGCCGCCCGCAGCCCGGCCATGTGCAACTGCGCGGACAGCGCCTTCACCTGCCGCTTCACCGGCTCCAGCCCGACCATCCGCTCCAGCTCCGCGAGCGCCTCCGCCAGCGCCTGCGGATCGGCGGGCCCGGCGGGCAGCCCGGCCGGGGCGCCCTGGGGCGGTACGGAGACCTTGTGCCGTACGCCCTCCAGCCGGCCCGCGCCGGCCGGCGGCGCGAACCGCTGCTCGGGCGGATCCACGGGCGCCGGCGGATCCGGGTCCACCTGCCCGTCCGCCGCGACGTCCTGGACGGGACCCCCGCCGAGCGCCACCGCCGCGAAGTCCCCGCCCGCCGTCGACAGGCCGTGCCCGGCCAGCCCCTCGCCGAAGTGCCCGGAGATCCCGGCGCAGCCGGCCATGTCGTCGGGGTCGCTGCTGTCCGCGATCGCCGTCAGCCGGGCCGCGGTGTCCATGAACGCCGGATCCACCCGGTGCACCGCCCGGTACAGCGGCAGCGCGGCCGCACTGCGCCCCGTGCCCTCGTGCGCCCGCGCGAGCCAGTACCGCAGCTCCTTGCGCTGCGGCTGCTCGCTGCGGCAGCGCATCAGTGCCGCCGACAGCATCGGCTCGGCCTGCCCGTACATCTCCAGCCGCACCCGCGCCATCCCGCCGAACAGGCCCGCCTCGATGCCCAGCAGCGGATCGTCCACCAGCGGCTCGGTGTGCCGGACCAACTGCTCCCAGTCCTTGACCAGATAGGCCCGGCAGGCGTGCAGGAACCGCACCTGCGCATCGGCGTCCACCGGCGGCAGCGCGGCGAGGGCCTGGTCCAGCTCGGGCACGTGGCGGCCGTCCAGCCAGTGCGAGGCGTGGGCCAGCAGCAGGTCCCGCCGGCTCTCCAGCACCGGCTGTACCCACCAGCCCAGCCAGTACCAGGAGTTGAGGGTGCGCCGGTGCCGCGCGCGCTGCTCGCCGAACCGGTCCCGGTGCGCGTACATGCGCAGTAAGGCGTTGGTGGTGTCCACGCGGAGCGCGTGCAGGCCCAGCCAGGCGTCGGCCATGGCGGGATCGAGCCCGACGGCCGCCCGGAACTCCTCCTCGGCCTGCGGATAGGCGCCCATGGTGCAGGCGTCCACCCCGCGCAGCCAGGCGAGTTCGGCCGGGGCGTGTGCGCTGCCCGGCATGCCGAAGTCCATCACATCCCCCACAAGCCAGCCCGTGGTGCGCGGCAACCCCCGCGCTGCGCACGCGAGTTGTCCACCCCCGCCGATGAAAGCAGGGCTGCATCGTACCTGCGGTGACGCACCTTACCCAGGGTGCGGCGGGGACGGGTCGCGCGTGCGGTCCGGACGCGCATCGTAACGCACGGTGAGGACCGGTGGGCGGAGCGGCCCGCGGGGCCCCGGACCGGAGCCGGGCCGGGGCAGAACGAAGCCCCCGATCACGGGGGAACAATCGGGGGCTTCGTGTCCGCGGCGGCCTTCGCAGACCGCACATTCAGAACGTAAGGCCGTCGCCGGGGCGTGGTCAAGCGGGTCGGAGGAGGCCCGTGGGCGGCGTTCGGCCGGGCCGCTCAGGCCCGGGGCAGTCCGTCACGTTCGGTGACGGAAGCGGCGGTTCCCGAGGTCGCACCAGCCCCTGAAGTCCACTCGTATCCCGTACCGCTCTGGCGTACCAGGGTGTCGGCGAAGGGGCGCGAAGGGTCGTCCGAGAAGTGCGCGCGCTCCGCGCACTCCCACCTGTCCCAGAAGTCGGAAAGTTCACGCCCGTCCCGGTTCCTCCCGCGCCCCCAGGCCGTCTCGCGGGCCGTCTCCATCCACAGCAGCCGCGCCAGCCGCGGGCGCAGGGCCCGCCGGCCGGCTCCGACGCCCTCGACGAGCAGCACCGGGGCCGGCTCCAGCACCCGCTCCGGCCCGAAGCGCCGTTCCACCCAGTCGTACGGGGTCCAGTGCGCGGCCCGCCCGGCGGCCAGCGGCTCCAGTACCCGGGTGCTGAGCCGCTCCCACCAGCCGAACAGTTCCTCGTGGGTGGCCACGTCGTCGAGGTGGAGCACGGGAGCCCCGCCCAGGGCCCCGGCGAGCCGCTCCGCGAAGGTGCTCTTCCCCGATCCGGCGTGCCCGTCGATGCCGATCAGCCGGACCGGGCCGAGGGAGGGCGGCAGGGCGGCGAGCTCCCGCGCGAGTGACTCAAGTGACTGCTGTTGCTCCACGCGGCCAGCTTAGAGCGGCGCGTTCACCCCGACACGTGCCCGTGGCTTCGGTCCGCGGCCCGCGGGAACTGGAAGGGTGGACGAACCGATCCACCGCACCGAGCGATCCACCGCACCGACCCCTGGGGGCCACGCCGATGACCGCACCCACGCCGCGCAGGGCCCTCCTGGCCGTCGCACTCGCCGCCGCCACCGCGGCCGGCCTGCCCGGGGGGAGGGCCTCCGCCGCCGCGGGCCCCGCGCCGGGCCCCGGCCCCGGCCCCCTGCCCGGCGACGCGGGCTCCGCCGCGGCCGGCGCCCCGACCGTCGACAACCGCTTCTGGTACGCCCACGCCCACTGGCAGGCCGGCACCCACAGCGGCACCACCGCCGTCGGCGGCGACCGGCCCGGACTGGAGATCGCGACCCCGGCGGGCCGCACCGTCTACACCGATCCGCACCGGGCGAAGAAGTCCACCTGGGAGTACGCCACCTGGACCTCCCCCGTCCACCGCCCGGCCGTCCCCGCCACCGAGGCCATCGCCTCCTGGAACGCCCGCACCCCCGCCGGCACCTGGATCCAGACCGAACTGCGCGGCACCTACACCGACGGCAAGACCACCCCCTGGTACGTGATGGGCCGCTGGGCCTCCGGCGACGCCGACATCCGGCGCACCTCCGTCGACGGCCAGAGCGACGGCAGGACCACCGTCTGGACCGACACCCTTGCCGTCGACGACCCGGCGGGCGGCGTGCGGATCATGGCGTGGCAGCTGCGCCTGACCCTCTACCGCAAGCCCGGCGCCACCGCCGGCCCCACGGTCTGGCTGGCCGGCGCGATGGTGTCCGACGTACCGGACCGGTTCGCCGTACCGGCCGCCGCCCCCTCCGGGAAGGCGCACGAGCTGAAGGTCCCGCGCTACTCCCAGGAGGTCCACGCGGGCCGCTACCCGGAGTACGACAACGGCGGCGAGGCCTGGTGCAGCCCCACCTCCTCCCAGATGATCATCGAGTTCTGGGGCGGCCGGGCCAGCGCGAAGGCCCTGTCCTGGGTCGACCCCTCCTACCGGGACCCCCAGGTCTGCCACGCGGCCCGCTCCACCTACGACGCCGCCTACAAGGGGTGCGGCAACTGGCCCTTCAACGCCGCCTACGCCGCCACCTACCGGGGCCTCGGGGGCGTCGTCACCCGGCTCACCTCCCTCGCCGACCTGGAGACCCTGGTCCGGGCCGGGATCCCCGTCATCACCTCCCAGTCCTTCCGCGCCGAGGAACTCACCGGCGCGGGCTACGGCACGGCGGGCCACCTGATGACCGTGATCGGCTTCACCGCGGCCGGGGACGTCATCGCCAACGACCCCAGCTCGCCCGACAACCCGGCCGTCCGCCGTGTCTACAAGCGCCGGGAGTTCGAGAACATCTGGCTGCGGACGAAGCGCCACAACGCCGCCGGGAAGACCGTCTCCGGCAGCGGGGGCGTCTGCTACCTCTACGGTCCGGCCCGCCCGGGGCCGGTCCAGGCCGCCGCGCTGAAGGCGGTCGGAGTCCTGTGAAAGACGGTCTGGCGCGGAGGGCTTAAAAGTCAGAATATGGGCATAAAGGGCACATAAGGCTTCTCAGAGGAGGCGGCCCGCCATGACCACCCATCCCGGAATCGAACACCACCCGGACCTGGCCGAAATGCGGTCCCGGTTCGAGCGGGTGACCAGCACCCCCGCCGCGCAGGCGGTCGAGGCCCTCGCCCTGATCACGGGCCTGTACCTGGCCGCCTCGCCGTGGATCGCGGGGTTCAGCGGGCTCTCCCCGCTGGCCGTCAACAACCTCATCGCCGGCCTGGCCTTCTGCCTGTGCATGAGCGGACTCGGGTCGGCGTACGAGCGCACCCACGCGATGGCCTGGACGGCGGTCGCGATCGGCGCCTGGACGATCATCGCCCCGTGGGTCATCGCCGGCGAGATGGACACGACCCGCAGCGTGGTCAGCAACATCATCACCGGAGCCGTCGCCCTGTGCCTCGGCCTGGCCATGGTGGCCATGGGCGGCCGCCGGCGCGACGGCGTGACCTGACCGCACGCGGCGCCCGCCGCCGGGCCCCGGCCGCAGCCCGCACCACCGGGCGCGACCGGGGCCCGGCGGCGTGACGCGCGCCACCAGTGACCATCGTCTCTACCGCGAAAGCCGCGAACCCTGGCACATTGGACGGCATGAGCGCAGACAGCCCCGCCCTCCCCGCCCCCGCCCGCAGCACCGCCGCCACCGGCGGCCCCGACGAGGGCTCCTCGTGGCTGGAGCACGTCCTCGGCTGGACCCTCGTGGTGGTCGTCGCCATGTTCGTCACCCAGGTCGGCTGGCTGTAGTTCCCGCGCCCCGGTCCGGGCGCGCCCGGGTCTGCCATACTGCGGGCTCCTGTGGCAGTCCGAGGCTGAGGGCCGAATGTGATCCGTAGTCAACAGCGGGGCGCGACCGGGCGTTCGCAGGTGCGGCGGGCCGAACTCATAGCCATCGGCCGCGCGTTGTTCGCCGACACCCCGTACGATGCCCTCTCCATGGACGACATCGCCCGGCAGGCCGGCGTCGCCAAGGGGCTGATCTACTACTACTTCACGAGCAAGCGCGGCTACTACCTCGCCATCGTCGAGGACTCCGTCGCCGGACTCGTCGCCCGCGCCGTCGGGGACAGGGACCTGCCGGGCGCCGAACGCGTCCGCCGCACGATCGACGGCTACCTCCACTACGCCGAGCACCACCGCGCCGCCTACCGCACCATCGTCACCGGCGGCGTCGGCTCGGACGCCGAGGTCCTCGCGATCCGGGACGCGGTCCGCGAAGAGCTCGCGGCCGCCATCGCCGAGGGCGCCTACGGCACCCGCACCGTCCCGCCCCTCGCCCGTCTCGCCCTGGTCGGCTGGCTCTCCGGGGTCGAGGGCGTCACCCTGGACTGGATCGGTACCCCGGTGGCGGACGGGCAGCCCGGCCGGGCCGCCGTCGGGGCGCTGCTCGTGCGCCAGCTGCGTGCGACGCTGACCGTGATCGAGGAGTTCGTCCCACAGTGTCCCGCCCCTCCGGCGGCCCTCGACGGGACTTCGAAACCCCTCGGCAACGGTGACGATCAAGTACCGGTGACGGAAAGCGTCTGATCGGGCATACTCACACCCGCCGCAGCCGCTCTTCGAGCCCTTCCGTGATCCGGGAGGGCCACGTTCGGCTGTGACAGCACCGAGACCCGGCGCCGCGTCCCACACCTCACGCGTCGCCGCCGTGCCCGACGAGGGAGGAGAGCGCCGCCATGACAGACCGCGCCCCGCAGCCGGTGGAACGTCAGCTGCCCACCGAGGAGTCCCGCGACCTGCTGGCGCTCGTGCGCGAGATCGCCCAGCGGGAGATCCGCCCCCGGGCCGCCGACGAGGAGGAGGCCGGGCGGTTCCCCCGCGAGGTCTTCACCCTGCTGTCCGAGTCCGGGCTGCTCGGACTTCCGTACGCCGGGGAATTCGGCGGCGGGGACCAGCCGTACGAGGTCTACCTCCAGGTCCTGGAGGAGCTCGCGGCCGCCCGCCTGACCGTCGGCCTCGGCGTCAGCGTCCACTCCCTGGCCTGCCACGGCCTCGCCGGCTACGGCACCAAGGAGCAGCGGAGCACCCACCTGCCCGCCATGCTCGGCGGCGGGCTGCTCGGCGCCTACTGCCTCTCCGAGCCGGCCGCCGGCTCGGACGCCGCCTCCCTGACCACCAAGGCGGTCCGCGACGGCGACGACTGGGTGATCACCGGCACCAAGGCCTGGATCACGCACGGCGGCGTCGCCGACTTCTACACCGTCCTGGCGCGCACCGGCGTCCCGGGCCCCAAGGGCATCACGGCCTTCCTGGTCCCCGGCGACGCCCCGGGCCTGACGGCGGCCGTCCCCGAGAAGAAGATGGGCATGAAGGGCTCGCCCACCGCCCAGCTCCACTTCGACGGCGTACGGGTCCCCGACGCGCGGCGCATCGGTGAGGAGGGCCAGGGCTTCGGCATCGCCCTCGCCGCCCTCGACGCGGGCCGGCTCGGCATCGCCGCCTGCGCCATCGGCGTCGCGCAGGCCGCCCTGGACGAGGCCCTCGCGTACGCGCTCGGCCGCAAGCAGTTCGGGCACCCCATCGCCGACTTCCAGGGCCTGCGCTTCATGCTGGCCGACATGGCCACCAAGATCGAGGCGGGCCGGGCGCTCTACCTCGCCGCCGCGCGGCTGCGGGACGCGGGCAAGCCGTTCTCCCGGCAGGCGGCGATGGCCAAGCTGTTCTGCACCGACGCCGCGATGTCCGTGACCACGGACGCCGTGCAGGTCCTCGGCGGGTACGGCTACACGGCGGACTTCCCCGTCGAGCGGCTGATGCGCGAGGCGAAGGTGCTCCAGATCGTGGAGGGCACCAACCAGATCCAGCGCATGGTCATCGCCCGCCACCTGGCCGGTCCCGAGACGCGCTGACGCTCACGCTCCGCCCGGGCTCAGCCGCCGTACAGGGGGCCGCTGGGCCAGATGGGGGACGAGGCGATCCGGTGCCACTCGGGGTCGCGCCGCCCGGGCAGGGTGCGGCCCGCCTCGGTCCAGCGGGCGATCAGGTCGAGGTAGATGGGGGGATCGGGCAGGCGCGGCCGGCCCGTCGGCGGCCGGTCCGCCTGCGTCCGCTCCGCCTGGGGCCGGCCCGTCTGCTGCCGCTCCCCCTGGTGACGGCCCGCCTGCGGCCGGTCCCCCTGCTGCCCGTCCCCTTGCTGAACCGATTCTTCGAACCCGGGCGGTGTCGCCCGCCTGCGGCGTCCCGTCCGTGACGGGGAGGTCTCAACCGTGCTCATGCACGGGCAACGCGGTGCGGCGGCCCCGGGTAATCGACACGTCCCCCCGCCCATCCGTTCGACCCCTCCCACCGCCCGCCCCGCGCGCCGCCGCGGCCCGGGCGCACGCCGGTCCGCCCGGGGCGCTCGGGAGCCCGCGCACGGGGGCCGGGGCATGCGCCTGGCCGGTCGTGCCGTGCTGTCAGGATGTGCCACAACTATGGCCCCCGGCCAAGTTTCTGACGTACCGTCATGTCCGCTGTGCAGCTCCCGCCCCCGCGCCCAGGAGGTTTGCCGTGCCCGCGGACCGACCCGTCCCCCTCGACGAATACCCCGTCCACCAGGCCCCTTTGTCGATGAAGCACGTGGTCAGCGGTGACCGCAACGCCTACGACCGCTGCATCTTCCACGTCTTCGACCACGCCGGCCGGGCCGTCCTCATCCTCGGCCTCGGGGTCTACCCCAACGCCGGGGTCATCGACGCCTACGCCACCTTCCGCACCGGCGACCAGCTCCGCGCCGTCCGCGCCTCCGACGCCCTCACCGACGACCGCATGAGCCTCTCGGTCGGCCCGCTCTCGATCACCGTCGACGTGCCGCTCAAGAGGTTCACCCTCCGGTGCGACCCCGACCCGGCGGATCCGGACGGGCTCTCGTACGAACTCACCTGGACCGGCGAGTTCCCCGCGGTGTGGGAGCCCCACCACGTCCAGCGCCGCGGCGACCGCCTGATGCTGGAAGGCCGCCGCTTCGTCCAGGCGGGCGGCGTCACCGGCCGCATCCGCGCCGGGGGAGAGGAGTTCACGGTGAGCGCGGGGGAGTGGACGGGCACCCGCGACCGCAGCTGGGGCGTCCGCCCGATCCCCGGCGAGGACGGCGGGCGCGCCGCGCAGGAGCACCGCCCGGAGGGCTTCCACTGGCTCTGGATCCCGGTCCGCTTCGAGGACCGCTTCCTCATGGTCATCGCCCAGGAGGACGCCGACGGCCACCGCACGCTCAGCGAGGCCGTCCAGGTCTTCCCCGAGGGCAGCGGCCGCCGCGACGTCCAGCTCGGCTGGCCCCACACCGACATCCGCTACCGGCCGGGCACCCGCCACCCCGAGGGCGCGGTCGTCCACCTGACCGACCCCTCCCGCAAGCCCCTGGAGCTGGGCGTGGAGATCCTGGCCTCCTCCCCGCTGGCCGTCGGCGCCGGCTACCCGCCCGCCGCCGACTGGCAGCACGGCAGCTGGCAGGGCCGCGGCTGGACCGACCGGCGGGTCTACGACCTCTCCGACCCCGCCGCCCACCCCATGGCCGCCTTCGGCGTCACCGACCACTCGGCCCGCTTCACCCTCGACGGCCGCGTCGGCCACGGCGTCTTCGAACACGGCAGCTTCGGCCGCCACGACCCGAGCGGCTTCACGGACTACTCCTCCGTCGCCCCCTGACCACAGAGAGGCCCGACATGGCGGCCACCGCTCCCCGTCCCCGTACCTCCACCCGTGAGCCGGAAGAGCTCGGCCGGCGCCTCGCCGCCTGGCTCGACGTGCGGCTCCCCGGCGCGCGGGTCACGAACGTCTCCGTCCCCGGCTCGAACGGCATGTCGAGCGAGACCCTGCTCTTCGACATCGAGCACCCGCGGACCCCGCTCCGCGCGTGCGCGCTGCGGCTCGCCGCCGACCCGGCGGCCTACACCGTGTTCCCCACCTACGACATGCCCCGTCAGCACCGGGTGATGGACCTGGTCGCCCGGTACACGGACCTGCCCGTTCCGCGCGTGCAGTGGCTGGAGGAGGATCCGGCGCCGCTGGGCGCGCCCTTCTTCGTCATGGCCCGCGCGGAAGGCCGCGTACCGCCGGACGTGATGCCCTACACGTACGAGGGCAACTGGCTGCACGCCGCGAGCGACGCGGAACGCGCCGTCCTCCAGGAGGCCAGCGTCTCGCTGCTGGCCCGGCTGCACGAGCAGTTCCCGGCGAAGGAGGCCGCGTTCCTGCTGCCGCCGGGGGAGGGCAGTCCGCTGCGCCGGCACGTCGACGCGCAGCGCGCCTACTACGCGTGGGTGGTGGCCGGACTGGCCCCCTCACCGCTGGTCGAGCGGGCCTTCGACCGGCTGGAGGAACTCTGGCCGGCCGACGAGGGCGAGCCCGTCCTCACCTGGGGCGACGCCCGCATCGGCAACGTGGTCTACCGGCCGGACGGCTTCGAACCGGTCGCGGTCCTGGACTGGGAGATGGCCGCCTACGGTCCACGGGAGCTCGACCTGGGCTGGACGGTCTTCCTGCACCGTTTCTTCCAGGACCTGACCGTCGGCTTCGGCCAGCCCGGCCTCCCGGACTTCCTGCGCCGCGAGGACCTGGAACGCCGCTACGCGGAGCTGTCCGGACACATCCCGCGGAACATGGAGTTCCACACCCTGTACGCCGCCCTGCGGCACGGCATCGTCATGCTGCGCATCGCCTACCGGCAGGCGTACTTCGGGGAGGTCGAGATCCCGGCCGATCCCGACGGCCTGATCCTGCACCACGCCGGACTGGCCGCCATGGTGCAGGGAACGTACTGGTAGCCGGAAACCGGACTCAGGCGGCCTGCGCGTGCCGGCGCATCTGCGGCAGCGGGGCCGCCACCGGCCGTACGGGGCGCGAGCCCGGACCGCCGACGTGCGAGAACGGCTGCGTCCGCCAGTCCAGGCCCTGCGGCAGGTCGAGGTGGACGACCTCCAGCTCCTGCTGCTCGGGCTGGAGCACGCCCACGGTCGCCAGCGCGTCCGACACGGGCCGGCCCGTGCCCGCGCACACCGTCAGCCCGAAGGGGTTCCACGGGGTCAGGCAGAGCGCGTGCTGCGGGAGGTGCTCCTCGTCCGCGACGAGGGCGATCGACTGTCCGCAGTCGGGGCAGACCACGTGGTGGAGGTCGAAGCCCTCGCCGAATTCGAGGTCGTCCTCGTCGTCCGCGTACGCGTTCTCGAGCAGTTCCAGGGGCTCCGGTTCGGTGCGACCGGCGCGCTTGGTGTTCGGCATGGATGTACTCCCCCTTGGATGGGCCGGGCGGGCAAGGTTCTTCGGCCACGGCCACAGCAAGCACTTCCCGTCGCGCGGCACGAGTAACCACAAGTGCCGGGTGTACGCCCGTACACCCCTGTGGCTTTCGTCACATGCCCGGCGCAGGTGCCACTTCTGCGTGGACACCGCTGTGCCTGGAGCGGTCCTGGGCAATAGGTTGAGCGGCTATGAGCGCAATGGAGGAGCTGGACCGCCAGATCGTGGATCTGCTCGTGCGGGACGGGCGGATGAGCTACACGGACCTGGGCAAGGCCACCGGACTGTCCACGTCGGCGGTCCATCAGCGAGTACGCCGCCTGGAGCAGCGCGGAGTGATCCGCGGCTACGCGGCCGTCGTCGACCCGGAGGCCGTCGGGCTGCCCTTGACCGCGTTCATCTCGGTCAAGCCGTTCGATCCCAGTGCCCCCGACGACATCGCGGACCGGCTGGCGGGAGTGCCCGAGATCGAGGCCTGCCACAGCGTGGCGGGCGACGAGAACTACATCCTCAAGGTCCGGGTCGCCACGCCCCTGGAGCTGGAGGACCTCCTGGGACGCCTGCGCGCCCTGGCCCACGTCTCGACCCGGACGACCGTGGTCCTCTCCACCCCCTACGAGGCACGACCGCCGCGCGTGTGACCCCGGGCCGGGCCCGGTCGCGCACCCGGGTCCCGGCGGGTCCCGCGCAGGGGTCAGACTGGTCGGCATGACTGACCGCACCGCCACCTCCGCCGACGCCGCCGGAGCCACCGCACCCGCCCGTACCGTCCTCCTGCGCGGCGGTGAGGTGCACAGCCCCGCCGACCCCTTCGCCACCGCGATGGTCGTCGAGCGCGGGCACGTCGCCTGGGTCGGCTCGGAGGGCGCCGCCGACGCCTTCGCGCAGGGCGTGGACGAGGTCGTGGACCTCGGCGGGGCGCTCGTCACGCCCGCCTTCACCGACGCCCACGTCCACACCACCTCGGCCGGCCTCGCCCTCACCGGCCTGGACCTGACGGGCGCGCGTTCGCTGCCGGACGCGCTGGAACTCGTCCGGGCGTACGCCGCGCGGCGGCCCGCCGACCGGGTGCTCCTCGGGCACGGCTGGGACGCCGCCCGCTGGCCCGAACGCCGCGCCCCGCGCCGGACGGAGCTCGACGAGGCGACCGGCGGCCGCCCGCTCTACCTCAGCCGGATCGACGTCCACTCCGCGGTGGTGACCACCGCCCTGCTGGAGCTGGTCCCCGCGGTACGGCCCGACGGGGACGAGCCGCTGACCCGCGACGACCACCACGCCGTGCGGCGGGCCGCGCTCGCCGCCGTGACCCCGGCCCAGCGCGCCGAGGCCCAGCGGGCCGCCCTGGACCGGGCGGCCTCCCTCGGCATCGGCTCCGTCCACGAGTGCGGCGGGCCGGACATCTCCTCCGCCGAGGACTTCGCGGCCCTGCTGGAGCTGGCGGCGGAGCGGCCCGGGCCGCGCGTCTTCGGCTACTGGGCCGACCGGGACCTGGACCGGGCCAAGGCCCTGGGCGCCGTCGGCGCCGCCGGTGACCTCTTCGTGGACGGGGCCCTCGGCTCGCACACGGCCTGCCTGCACGCCCCGTACGCCGACGCCCCGCACACCGGAACCGGCTACCTGGACGCCGCCGAGGTCGCCGCACACGTGGCCGCCTGTACCCGGGCGGGCCTCCAGGCCGGGTTCCACGCCATCGGCGACGCCGCCGTCGCCGCCGTGGTCGAGGGGGTGCGGGCGGCCGCCGAGGAGGTCGGCCTGGCCCGGATCCGCGCGGCCCGGCACCGGGTCGAACACGCCGAGATGATGACCCCGGCCACCATCGCCGCCTTCGCGGAACTCGGCCTGACCGCCTCCGTGCAGCCCGCCTTCGACGCCGCCTGGGGCGGGGACGAGGGGATGTACGCGGACCGGCTGGGCGTCGACCGCGCCCGCACCCTGAACCCGTACGCGGCCATGCTGAAGGCGGGCGTCCCGCTGGCCTTCGGCTCGGACGCGCCCGTGACCCCGCTCGACCCGTGGGGGACGGTCCGCGCGGCCGCGTTCCACCGCACCCCCGGGCACCGGATCTCCGTACGGGCCGCCTTCGCCGCGCACACCCGAGGCGGCTGGCGGGCCGTGGGCCGTGACGACGCGGGCATCCTCGTCCCCGGAGCCCCGGCCGACTACGCGATCTGGCAGACGGCCGAGCTGGTGGTCCAGGCCCCCGACGACCGGGTCGCCCGGTGGTCCACGGACCCGCGCTCCGGCACCCCCGGCCTGCCCGATCTGAGCCCCGGCGCCGACCTGCCGGTGTGCCTCGCGACGGTGGTCGACGGCCGGGAGGCATTCGTACGGCCACAGGGGTGATCCGCCCGGCCTCCGTTCGGTGCGGGCGGCCGGGGCCGGATAGGTTCGGCCGGGTCCACCACAGGACGCCCGTGCCGGACGGAGCCGTCTGCTCAGCGCACCCGCGCCTCGGGGGCGAGGGAAGGTTTCGCCGGGCGGCAGGTGGCCCCGGATCGGGGCCCGGCGGTCCAGTAGACAACGGTCACGGTGACCCGCAGCCAGCGGGAGCCGAGCCGGCCCGAAGGCCCGCCGGCCCCGATCGCTGTTCTAAAATCATCCTGCTGTGACCGGTTGGACGAGGCGGGCTGGTCGAGGAACACGCAAGGGGACCCAGTGAGCGACGGCGGACAGCGGACCAACGGGCCGCTCGGCACCACCCTGGTGATCATTCCGACGTACAACGAGGCGGAGAACATCGGCCTGATCGTCGGCCGGGTGCGCGCCGCGGTGCCCGAGGCCCACGTCCTGGTCGCCGACGACAACAGCCCCGACGGGACCGGAAAGCTCGCCGACGAGCTGTCCGCCGAGGACGAGCACGTGCACGTCCTGCACCGCAAGGGCAAGGAAGGCCTCGGCGCCGCCTACCTCGCGGGCTTCGCCTGGGGCCTGGAACACGGCTACGGGGTCCTCGTCGAGATGGACGCCGACGGCTCCCACCGGCCCGAGGAACTGCCCCGGCTGCTGACCGCGCTGCAGGGCGCCGACCTGGTGCTCGGCTCCCGCTGGGTGCCGGGCGGCCGGGTCGTGAACTGGCCCAAGAGCCGGGAGTTCCTCTCCCGCGGCGGCTCCACCTACTCCCGGCTGATGCTGGACGTGCCGATCCGGGACGTCACCGGCGGCTACCGCGCGTTCCGCCGCGAGACCCTGGAGGGGCTGGGCCTGGAGGAGGTCGCCTCCGCGGGCTACTGCTTCCAGGTCGACCTGGCCCGCCGCGCCGTCCGCAAGGGCTTCCGCGTGGTCGAGGTCCCGATCACCTTCGTCGAGCGCGAGCTCGGCGACAGCAAGATGAGCAGGGACATCGTCGTCGAGGCGCTGTGGCGGGTCACCCAGTGGGGCCTCAAGGAGCGCGCGGCCAAGCTCAGGGGCAAGCGCACGTCCTGACGGCCGTGGTGAGCCCGGACGTCCCTTAGGGGATGCCCGGTACCTCCGACTGAGGCCGCTTTTAACCGGGTCCAGGCACACTGGGTGTATGACGACCGGCGTTCCCACTTCGACGGCCCCCCGGCGGCGCTCGCCCGCCCGTACCTTCCTCCCCCTGGCGGTAGCCGCCTGGCTGATCCTGGAGATCTGGCTGCTCAGCCTGGTCGCCGGAATGGCCGGCGGGCTGACCGTCGCGGCACTGATCGCGGGCTCCATGGTCCTCGGCGTGGTGGTCATCAAGCGTGCCGGCCGGCGGGCCTTCCAGAACCTGACCCGCACCTTCCAGGAAGCCCAGGCTCAGGCCATGGCCGGCGAGGCGCCCACCGCGCAGCCCGCCAAGGGCTCCGGCAACGGCATGACCATGCTGGCCGGACTGCTGCTGATCATGCCCGGACTGCTCTCCGACGCGGCCGGACTGCTCCTGCTGCTGCCGCCGGTGCGGGCCCTGGTCGCCCGCAGGACCGAGCGCGCCCTGGAGCGCAGGATGGCGGCGGCCGCAGCACCGGGCGGTCTCGGCGACGCCTTCACGCAGGCCCGCATCCACTTCCCCGACGGGAAGGTCGTGCCGGGCGAGGTCATCCGCGAGGACGGCTCCGCCACCCCCGGGCAGGGGCCGGACACCGGCTACCGTCCGCCGCTGACCCCCTGAGGACCGGAGGGACGACAAGCCGAGGGGCCCCGCCACACAGTGTGGCGGGGCCCCTCGGCTTTTCCGTGATGTCCGTCCGCCGTCAGGCGGACTTGCGGCTGTCCCGCGGATGCACGGCAATGTTCATGGCGCCGGAACGCAGGACGGCCAGCCTCTCGGCCAGCACCTCCTCCAGCTCCTCGCGGGTGCGTCGCTCCATGAGCATGTCCCAGTGCGTTCGCGCAGGCTTGCCCTTCTTCTCTTCGGGCCCGTCCCCGTCCACCAGGAGTGCCATGGCGCCGCACGCCTTGCACTCCCACTCCGGCGGAATTTCTGCCTCAACCGAGAACGGCATCTCAAATCGATGTCCGTTCTGGCATGCGTACTCCACCGCCTGGCGCGGGGCCAGATCGATGCCGCGGTCCGTCTCGTAGCTGGTAACCACGAGCCGCGTACCGCGGAGAGCTCGCTCACTCATGAATCGTGCCTCCCGGGCTTGTCGCCCACAGGACAGGTGTCGCTGTCGTCGTCATCCGGTCAACGTCCGGTCGGCGGTATAGATTCCCGCTCCGGGTCGTGCGTCGCCCGTCGTGCCGCCCCTTGTTGTACCCACCACTGCCCGTTTTGTCACATCTGGCAGCAGATGTCACCCAACGTCTACACTTATCAAGCGCGCAGTAACGGTCCGGCTAGCAGGCCAAAGGCGTACACTACCGGCCCTTCGCTTCAACGTCGAAATTCGTTCGGAATTCGTATCCGCGTCCAGGCCGGTTCCGTCCTCAGACACGCTCGGGAACAGGATTCCCCGCCGCCTCCACCGCGCGCCGCACCGGCACCCTCGCGAGGAGCACGAAACCCAGTGCGAAGAACACCACCAACGAGATGATCGCGTCCCGGTAGCTGCCCGTGACCTGGTAGGTCAGCCCGAAGACCAGGGGTCCCATCCAGCTCAGACCGCGGTCGCTCATCTCGTACGCGGAGAAGTACTCGGCCTCCTTGCCCGCCGGCACCATGTGCGAGAACAGGGAACGCGACAGCGCCTGGCTGCCCCCGAGGACCAGCCCGATCATCGCGGCGAGCGCGAAGAACCACACCGGAGTCCGGGCCGGCAGGAAGTATCCGGCCGCCAGCGTCAGCGCCCACGCGGCGAGCGAACCGAGGATCGTCCGCTTGGCCCCGTACGAGCGGGCGAGGCGGCCCATCCCCAGCGCCCCCGCCACCGCCAGCACCTGGACCAGCAGCACCGCGACGATCAGCGTGGACTGCTCCAGCTCCAGCTCCTCCGAGCCGTAGACCGACGCCTGCGAGATGACCGTCTGCACCCCGTCGTTGTAGATCAGGTACGCCAGCAGGAAGGACAGGGTCAGCGGATAGCGCCGCATGTCCTTCAGCGTCGCGACGAGCTGCCGCCAGCCGCTCACCGCCGCGGCCCCGCCGCCCTCGCGGACCACGGCCCGGTCGCGCAGCCGGCGCAGCGGGACGATCGCGAAGGCCCCCCACCACAGGCCCGCCGACGCCAGGCAGATCCGTACCGCCGCGCCCTCGGAGAGCCCGAAGGAATCGTGGCCCTGGTAGAGCACCAGGTTCAGGACGAGCACCAGGGCGCCCGAGGTGTAGCCGAAGGCCCAGCCTCGCGAGGACACCGTGTCCCGCTCGTCCGGGGTGGCGATCTGCGGCAGGAACGCGTTGTAGAGCACCATCGAGACCGCCAGCGAGGCGTTCGCGACGATGAGCAGCAGCCCGCCCAGCAGGTAGCGGTCGCCGCCCAGGAAGAACATCCCGGCCGTCGCCGTCGCTCCCGTGTACGCGGCCGCCGCCAGCAGCGGCTTCTTGCGCCCGCTGCGGTCCGCCGCGGCCCCGGCCAGCGGCATGACCAGTACGGCCACGATCAGCGACGCCGAGACCGAGTACGCGAAGAAGGACCCGGCCCGCACCGGAATCCCCAGCGGGTGGACGTACCCCTCGGCGTCCGCGGCCGCCTTCGCGACCGCCGTCAGGTACGGCCCGAGGAACACGGTGAGCACGCTCGTCGAGTAGACCGAGCACGCGAAGTCGTAGAAGTACCAGCCGTGCTGTTCCCGCTTGCGCGCGGCGGCGGCTCTGCCGTCCTCCGCGCCGGATTCCGTTTCGCTGTCCGTCCGCTCGCTCATGAGCGCCCCCTCGCTGGTCCCCGTACCGCCCGGTCCGCAGGACCGGGCACGGGGACCAGCGGGCACGTCAGGCCCAGGCCCCCCGCCGGTCCAGAACCGTGCGCAAGATGTCGATCCGGTCGGTCATGATGCCATCGACACCCAGGTCCAGAAGCGCTTCCATGCGTTCCGGTTCGTTCACGGTCCAGACGTGCACCTGGAGTCCCCGCGCGTGCGCGGTGCGTACGAACCGGCCGTCGACCACCCGGATCCCCGCCTGGGTCTCCGGCACCTGCGCCGCGACCGCCCCCACCCGCAGGGCCGCCGGGATCGCGTACGAGCGCAGCCGCAGCCCCACCACCCCCCGCACCCCGTACGAGGTCGCCAGCCGCGGACCGGCGATCTTCTGCGCCCTCGCCACCCGGCTCTCCGAGAACGAGCCCACGCACACCCGGTCCCAGACCCCGGCGCGCGCGACCAGGTTGACCAGCGGGTGCAGCGCCGACTCGGCCTTCACGTCGATGTTCCAGCGGGCGTCCGGGAACTCCTCCAGCAGCTCCTCGAACAGCGGCAGCGGCTCCGTGCCCGCCACCCGGGCCTCCCGCACCCGCTTCCACGGCAGCTCGGCGATCCGCCCGTGCCCGTCCGTGACCCGGTCCAGGGTCGCGTCGTGGAAGGCGACGAGCTTGCCGTCGGCCGTCGCGTGCACGTCGGTCTCGAAGTACCGGTACCCGGCGGCGGCGGCCCGGCGGAAGGCGGCGGAGGTGTTCTCCAGCCCGTCCGCGGCCCCGCCCCGGTGGGCGAAGGGAATCGGAGCCGGGTGGTCCAGATACGGGTGGCGAAGGCGTACGTGAGTCACGGCCGCAGTATGCCCCCTGGATCCCCCGGGACGGCGGCAGCCACATGACCCGGCGGTGAACGGGCGGACCCACCTGGCCCGAATGGACCGCACCGTGACAGGCTGGGCCCGCGCAACCAATCCAATACCGGCCCCCGAACCCGCCCGACGGGGCCAATCCGACGAAGGTGGACCCGACGCCATGGCTCAGTGGACCTCAGCGGTCGGTGCCGCGCAGCTCGCCCGGCTCATCGGTTCGCAGCAGGAACGCCCCGGTGCGCCCGGAGCCCGCAAGCTGCCCGCGTACCGCGTCCTGGCCGACGGCATCCGCCTGCTCGTCCTCGAAGGGCGCGTCCCCGTCGCGGCCCGGCTGCCCGCCGAACGGGAGCTGGCCGTCGCCCTCTCCCTCAGCCGGACCACCGTCGCCGCCGCCTACGAGGCCCTGCGCGGGGAGGGCTTCCTGGAATCCCGCCGCGGCGCGGGCAGCTGGACCTCCGTACCGGCCGGGAACCCCCTGCCGGCCCGCGGCCTGGAACCGCTGCCGCCCGAATCCCTCGGCTCCATGATCGACCTCGGCTGCGCCGCGCTCCCCGCCCCCGAGCCCTGGCTCACCAAGGCCGTCCAGGGCGCCCTGGAGGAACTCCCGCCCTACGCGCACACCCACGGGGACTACCCGGCCGGGCTGCCCGCGCTGCGCCGGATGCTCGCCGACCGCTACACCGAGCGCGGCATCCCGACCATGCCCGAGCAGATCATGGTCACCACCGGGGCCATGGGCGCCATCGACGCCATCTGCAGCCTCTTCGCCGGCCGGGGCGAGCGGATCGCCGTCGAGTCCCCCTCCTACGCCAACATCCTCCAGCTGATGCGCGCCGCCGGGGTCCGCCTCGTGCCCGTCGCCATGGCCGAAGGCCTGACCGGCTGGGACATGGACGTCTGGCGGCAGGTCCTGCGGGACTCCGCCCCGCGCCTGGCCTACGTGGTCGCCGACTTCCACAACCCGACCGGAGCCCTCGCCTCCGACGACCAGCGGCGGGCGATGGTCGAGGCCGCCCGTTCCGCCGGGACCGTCCTGATCGCCGACGAGACCATGGCCGAGCTCCAGCTGGACCCGGACCTGGCCATGCCCCGCCCGGTCTGCTCCTTCGACCCCGCCGGCAGCACGGTCGTCACCGTCGGCTCCGCCAGCAAGGCCTTCTGGGCGGGCATGCGGATCGGCTGGGTCCGCGCGGCCCCCGACGTCATCCGCAGCCTCGTCGCGGCGCGCGCCTACGCCGACCTCGGCACCCCCGTGCTGGAGCAGCTCGCGGTGAACTGGCTGATGCGGACCGGGGGCTGGGAGGAGGCCGTCGGCATCCGCCGGGACCAGGCCCGGGACAACCGGGACGCGCTGGTCGCCGCGGTGCGCCGGGAACTGCCGGACTGGGAGTTCGAGGTTCCGCGGGGCGGGCTGACCCTGTGGGCCCGCGCCGGGGGGCTGTCCGGGTCCCGGCTGGCCGAGGTGGGGGAGCGGGTCGGGGTCCGCGTGCCCTCGGGCCCCCGGTTCGGGGTGGACGGCGCCTTCGAGGGCTATGTCCGGCTGCCGTTCACGGTGGGCGGCCCGGTCGCCGACGAGGCCGCCGCCCGGCTCGCGGCGGCGGCCCGCCTCGTCGGCACGGGCGCCGGCGGGGGCGGCGCGGAACCGCCCCGCACGTTCGTGGCCTGACCCGGGGTCACCTCACGTCGGGGGTCACGGCGCGTCGGCCGGGACCTCCGGACTCTCCGGGGCGTCGATCGACGGCCCCTGGGCCTGCTCCGGGGGCTGCGTCCGCAATGGCCTGGACGGGACGGCGTGGCCCTCCGCCCCGCCCGCGCCGGAGGGGCCCGCGCCCTGGCGCTCGGGCAGCAGCTCCAGCACCGCCTGCCGGTACGCCGGGTGCGTGGCGTCGTCGTACGGGTCCGGCGTCGCCGGTACCTGGAGCCGGTGCACGGGTCCCACGCCCAGCCGCGCGTACCCGCGCCCCGGCGGGACCTGCGCGGTGGGGGTGGTGTGCGGCGGCAGGCCCAGTACGTCGGTGATCTGCTGGACCGGCGCCGGCCCGAGGACGACCCGGGCACGGGTGTGCTGCCACACGGCGTCGTTCAGGAGCTCCAGGTGCTCGAACTGCTCGGCGACCACCACCGTGATGTGCGCGGCGCGGCCGTGCCGCAGCGGTACCTGGAGCTGCGCGAGCGGGTCCGGCCTGCCGTCGGCGGCCGCGAGGTGCGCCAGTACGCTCGGCCGGTCCAGCAGGATCCACAGCGGACGCCGGGTGTCCTCCGGCGCGGGCCAGCCGGCCTCGCGGGCCCGGTGGGTGGCGATCAGGCGCCGTTCGGTCTCCTGGGCCGCCCACTCCAGAGTGGCCAGGGCTCCGGTCGGGCCGCACTCGACGGCGAGTACGCCCTTGCGCCCCGACAGGCAGGAGTACTCGCCGCTGCCGCCGCCCTCCACGACGAGGACGTCCCCGTCGTGGCGCAGGGCCTGGAGGGCGATCGAGCGCAGGAGGCTGGAGGTGCCGCTGCCGGGCGTGCCGACGGCCAGCAGGTGGGGTTCGGTGGAGCGGGGGCCGGTCCGCCAGATCACGGGCGGCACGTCGCGGGGCTCGTCCCCCTCCACGACGGGCAGGGTGCGCTGCACCCCGGTGGAGTCGGTGAAGCCGAGGACGGTCTCGCCCGGCGAGGTCACGAACGGCTGGGCGGCGATGCCCGTCGGCAGCGCGGCCAGCACGCTCAGGTCGAGCTGGTTGCCCTCCTCGTCCCAGTCGAAGAGGTACTCCCGCCCGCGCCCGGACTTGGCGTGCAGCAGGGCCTCGATCCGGGCCCGCGAGGCGGCCTCGCCGTCGGTGAAGTAGGCCGGGTAGCGGATGCGGAGCCGGGTGACGCGGCCCGCCCCGTCGAACTCGTAGCCGCTGAAGGCCCCGTCCCAGTCCCCGCCGTGGGCGAAGAGCGGACTCGGGTCCTCCGGGATGGAGAAGTACGGCACGAGGGCTTCGTAGAGGGAGCCGAGGCGTTCGGTCTCGGCGTCGCTGGGCCCGGACCTCGCGGGGGTGCGGTCGCGCCCCTGCCAGGCCGCCGCCGCCATGAGGGTGATCAGGGCGAGGAGGGGGCCGTAGGGGACGAGACCGACCACCAGTACGCAGGCGGCCCCCAGGAACAGCGCGGGACCACGCTTGTCCTTGGGGGTGTCGGCCCATTTGCGCCGCCCGGCCGAGGCCAGGACGCGCAGTCCGCGTCCGATGACGAGGAGCGGGTGGAGGACGTCCGTGGCGCCGTCGGCGGCCGTGCGAGCGAGGTCGCGGCCCCGTGCGAGCGACGCGGTGCCGCTGCTGAGGATTCGGGGGAGTGGGCGCCGTGCCACGGTCGTCTCCTGGAGTTGTGGGTCGTGCGGGACGGTGCGGTCGGGGCGGGCGGCCGTTAGAGCTTGATCCCGCCGAGAAGGCTCGCGAGGCTCGCCGTACTCGCCGTGATGCTCGGCGCGATGGCGGAACCCGCGAGGAAGAAGCCGAAGAGCGCGCAGACGAACGCGTGCGTCAGCTTCATCCCGTCCTTCTTGAAGAAGAGGAAGCAGATGATGCCGAGCAGGACGACACCTGAGATGGACAGGACCATGAGAAGTTCTCCTGGTGGGTGGGGACGGTCACCATCAGTTCTTCCAGGCTCACAGCAAGTATCAATGCGACAAAAGGTGCATACGGGTGAATCTTGCTGTTTTTCACTTGACCGGCCGCTCCCGGCTGGCGCGCCCGCCCCGGAGGGTGTCGGCCCGATCCTTGCCTCGGGCCGCCCCCGTCATGTCCAGGATCGGGCGCTACCCTGGCGATTCACCCGTACGGACGCAGCGCCGTGCATCCCCCTGCCCCCGCGGCCTGGGGAAACTCTTGCCAGCAAAGCAGCGAGTGGAAGGCGGTACGACCGATGAGCGAGCACCAGGACGCCCCCGACGAGGACGTCATCGAACTGGCCACCAAGATCTTCGACCTCGCCCGTCAGGGTGAGACCGAAACGCTGACCGCGTACCTCGACGCCGGGGTCCCCGCGAACCTCACCAACGACCGCGGCGACACCCTCGTCATGCTCGCCGCCTACCACGGGCACGCCGAGGCCGTCACCGCCCTCCTCGCCCGCGGGGCCGAAGCCGACCGCGCCAACGACCGCGGCCAGACCCCGCTCGCGGGCGCCGTCTTCAAGGGCGAGGAAGCCGTCATCCGCGCGCTGCTCGCCGGCGGGGCCGACCCGAACGCCGGAACCCCCTCCGCCGTGGACACGGCCCGCATGTTCGCCAAGGCCGACCTGCTGGAACTCTTCGGAGCAAAGTAATCCGCTTCCGACCCCGTCCCGGCCCCGCCAGGACGGGCCCGTGACCTCACGGCTTGGTCACGGCGGCCTTAAATGTGGTCGCGGCACACAAACCGCCTGGGTCATCATGGCGTCGGATTCGATTCGCGGACATGACGGACGGGCAGGAGCGGGCTGGACACAACAGGTGTTCACACCCACCCCTGCCGCACCGGCCGCCACGGTCGCGAAGCACCGACGAGAGTGAGAAGGCAATGGTCTACATCGAGCGGAACCTGACGGCGAACGTCCTCACATGCTGTTACGCGGCCCTGTGAATCCCGATTCCCGGTTGCGTCCCCAGCTTGATTTGAGGCCATTCCCATGTTCGAACCAGTCATAGCGCCGAGCGGCACCCTGCTCGGGCTCCTCCAGCGGGGCCGCGGCGACGGCACGCTGCACGCCCTCGCGGCGCCCCGGCCCGAGGCCCTCGCGGCCCTGGACCAGTGCGTGCTCCGCGATCCGCGCCAGGACTGGCAGGTCGAGAACCGCTCCCTGTACTACGCCCGCCTGTACCTGGACCTCGACGGCCCCCTCGGCGAGATCGAGGCCCACCTCTTCGGCGCCGACGACCTCGTCGACGAAGAGGACCACCGGACCGGCCTCGCCCTGTCCGTCCTCGGCCACCTGGCCTCCTACGGACGCGACGACGCCCTGATGCTGCTGCGCCGCTACGCGGCCTCCGGCGCGAACTGGGCCTGGGCCCTCGACGAACTCGCCCTGCGCGACGACGACGAAGGCCTGCGCTCCCTCGCCGCACCCGTACTGGCCCGCTTCCCCACCACCACCGAGGGCGAGGCGCGGCTGGCCGCCGCCGTGCGCGACGCCTACGAGCCCCGCCCCTGGTGCCTGTGGGAGGAGCTGCCCGCCTACGGGGAGCGCCTGCGCGCCGCCCGGCAGCAGGGCTCCTTCGACCGCTGGCAGCGCCAGATGACCCCCAGCGGCCCCCGGCCCGGCTGGGGAGTCCAGGCCGTCTTCGACTGGGCCGCCGACGGGCTGAGCCGCGGCACCCCGCTGCACGTGCCCGCCGCCCGCTGCCTCGCCGCCGTCGCCGCGCCCGAGGACCGTTCCGCCATCCTCGCGGCCGCCGCCGGAGCTTCCGGCGAGGCCGCCCGCGCCACCGCGCTGCACCACCTGGTCCTCGCCGAACCGGAGAACCCGGCCGTCCTGGACCTCATCGAAGCCGCCGGGGACGAGCCCGCCGTAGCCGCCTACGAGCGCATGTGCGGGCCCGCCGCCCTCGACCGGGCCCGCCACTGGGTCCACCGCCCCGACGCCCTCGGAGCGGCCGCCGCGGCCCTCCTCGCGGCACGGGGCGGCCCCGAGGACGCCGCACTCGTCCTCGGAGCCCTCCGCTCCACCGTCCGCGCGTCGGGCCCCGACACCGTGCGGCTCTTCGCCCTCGTCGACGGCGCCGGCCGGCTGTCCATCGGCTGCGCGGCCCCGGTGCTGCGCCACATCTACCGCGAGACGGCCTCCTCCCACCTGCGGGGCCGCACCGCCCGGGCCCTGGCCAGCACGGACCCGACCTTCGCGGCCGGCTTCGCCGTCGAATGCCTCTGGGACTGCGAGGAGACCACCCGCGAGGTGGCCGCCCGCCACGCCGAGACGGCCGACGCCCGCGTGACCCCCCGGCTGCGCCGCCTGGCGACGGACCCGGCGGAAGAGGAAGACGTCCAGTCGGCGGTCCGCAGCCGCATCGCACCGGAGTCGGCGGTGTAGGACCGGGAGGCCGAAGGGGCGGCCGGGGGCACCGGCCGCCCCCGGCCGCGCCCCTCAGCTCCCGCGGACCCCCACGAACCGCACCCGGGTTCCCGGGCGGGCCTGGGCGGCCGCGTCCAGCGGCGGGCCCTGCGGCACGACTCCGACCACCGGATAGCCGCCGGTCACCGGATGATCGGCCAGGAACACCACCGGCAGGCCGTCCGGCGGGACCTGGACCGCCCCGAGCACCATGCCCTCGCTCGGCAGCTCCCCCGCCCGGCCGCGGGCCAGCGGGGGGCCGGCCTCGGTGCGCAGGCCGATCCGGTTCGACGCCGCCGACACCCGGTAGGCCGAAGCCAGCAGCGCCGCCAGGGACGCCGCCGTGAACCAGTCGGCCCTCGGCCCCCACCGCAGCGGCAGGACCAGTTCGGCCGGCGGTCCCGGCACCCGCAGGGCGTCCGCCCCGCGGACCGGATCCGGCCCGGGGGCGCCCACCGGGAGCACCGTCCCGGCCGTCAGGACCGGCGGGCCCAGCCCCGACAGCAGGTCCGTCGAACGGCTGCCCAGCACCGGCGGGACGGCGAACCCTCCCCGCACCGCGACGTAGCAGCGCAGCCCCGGCTCCGCCCGGCCGACGTCCAGCTCCGCACCCGCGCGCAGCCGCAGCGGCGCACCCCAGGCCGCCGGGCGCCCGGAGATCCGTACGGCGCAGGGAGCGCCCGTCACCGCGACCGTCACCGGGGTCAGGGCGCGCAGGGCGACCCCGTCGAGGGTGGTCTCCAGGACCGCCGCGCCGGGCGGGTTGCCCAGCAGCCGGTTGGCCAGGGCGCGCGCCCCCGAGTCGAGGGCGCCGGACCGGGGCACCCCGAGGTGGGCGTACCCGGGGCGGCCGAGGTCCTGGACGGTGGTCAGCGCCCCCGGCCGCAGCACCAGGAGCCCGCTCACGCCCCCGCCTCCGTGAACCGCACCCGTACCCCGGGCGCGAAGAGCGCCGCCGGTTCCCGCGCGGGGTCCCACAGGACCGCGTCGGCCGAACCGATCAACTGCCAGCCGCCGGGGGAGGAGCGGGGGTAGACGCCCGCGTACTCCCCGGCCAGCGCGAGCGAGCCCGCCGGGACGGCCGTGCGGGGCGTGGCGCGCCGGGGCAGGTGCAGGTGCCCGGGCAGTCCGGTGAGGTAGCCGAAGCCGGGTGCGAACCCGCAGAACGCCACCCGGAAGACGATCCCGCCGACCAGCTCCGCGACCTCGCCCGGCGCCACCCCCCAGGCGTCGGCGACCTCCGCCAGGTCGGGGCCGTCGTAGCGGACCGGGACGGTGACCAGGGGCCCCTCGGTCTCCGCCAGCGGCGGCACCTCCCAGCGGGCGATGCGCGCGGCCAGCGGCCCGGGCTCCCGTACGCCGTCCAGCAGCACGGTCCGGGCGGCGGGCACCACCTCCCGCACGCCGTCCAGCTCGCCCGCGTCCCGGCGGCGCAGCACCTCGGCGTGCAGCGCGGCCACCTCGGCGGCCGATCCCACCTCGATCAGCAGCCCCTCGGCCCCCACCGGGAGCACGCGCACCGTCATGCGAACGCCTCCACCCGCACCCCGGCGCCGCCCAGGGCCGCGCGGACCCTGCGGGCCAGCTCCGCGGCCCCGGGGGTGTCGCCGTGCAGGCACAGGGAGCGGGCGGCCACCACCACCGGAGTGCCGTCGGCGGCCGTGACGGCGCCCTCGGCGGCCATCCGAACGGCCCGTGCGACCACCGCGTCCGGGTCGTGGAGCACCGCGCCCGGCTCGCCGCGCGGGAGCAGCGTCCCGAGGGCCGTGTAGGCGCGGTCGGCGAAGGCCTCCGGTACGGCCCCCAGTCCGGCCTCCTCGGCGGCGGCCAGCAGCAGCGACCCGGGCAGGCCGAGCACCGGCAGGCCCGCGGCCCCGGCGGCGAGGCGGACCCCGGCGACGACCGCGCCGGCCTGGCCCGCGTCGTGGACGGTGCGGTTGTACAGGGCGCCGTGCGGTTTCACGTAGGACACCCGGGAGCCGGCCGCCCGCGCGAAGACCTCCAGCGCCCCGATCTGGTAGGCCACCTCGTCCGCCAGCTCGCCGGGCGGCACGTCCATCGCCCGCCGACCGAAGCCCGCCAGGTCGCGGTAGGAGACCTGCGCGCCGATCCGTACGCCCCGCTCGGCGGCCAGCTCACAGACCCGGCGCATGATCGACGGATCGCCCGCGTGGAACCCGCAGGCCACGTTGGCGCTCGTCACCACCGACAGCAGGGCCTCGTCGTCGGTCAGCGTCCACCTCCCGAAGCCCTCGCCGAGGTCGGCGTTGAGGTCGATCGCGGCCGCGGGGGATGTGATCATGGAAGCCATGCGGCGAGCGTAGAACAGCGCACCCCCGGCGTTCCACGGTGCCGGGGACGATCCGGCCGAACCATGCCGTTTGGGATGTTGTCCGTTCCACCGCCTAGTCTTTCCGTCGTGACTCTCCCCGCCCCGGCGAAGACCCTTCCGTCCCCGGCGCCGGGCCCGGCCGCCGACGAGGGCCTGGCCCGGCGGCTGCGCGCCCTCGCCTGCACCGCCCCGCTCCACGACCTCGACGTGCGCAAGGCCAATCTGGCCGGCGAGTACGGGGTCTACGCGATGGCGGAGGTCGCGCTGTCCGCGATCGACCTGGTCACGCTCAACATGGACTTCGACACGGGCGCGGACCACGAGCAGATAGTGGCCAGGCTGCTGCCGCGCGTCGCCGCCCAGGCGCCGTCCCGCCCGGCGGCCGAGCACGAGCGCGTCGCCCGCTGGGTGCTGGAGAACCTGATCAACGTCGGCAGCGTCGACCGCGGCTTCCGCGCGATCTACGGCACCTTCGGCCCCGACGGGGTATACGTCCGCCGCGACTACGACTTCAAGCTGATCGAGGAGGTCCCCGGCTACGGCGGCGCGGTGTACCTGCGGACCACGGACGAGGCGGTCAACGTCCTGGTCGGCGCCCTCGACACCGATGTCACCAGCGCGCAGATCGCCGCCGAGGTCAAGCTGGAGGTGCTGATCAGCCGCGGCCGTCTCGCCGACGCCCAGCTGGCCGCCGAGCAGGCCCGCTACCGCACCGTCCAGTACGCGGAGACCCTGCGCCGCACGCTCGACGCGACGCGGCGCAACGTCCGCGCCGTGGACTGGCTCCAGGCCGTCCCCGACATGATCGCCGAGGCCCTCGACCACGTGGCCGACCGCTACCGCCACGAGAACGCGATCCTCACCAACATCCGCAAGGCCCGCGACGAGGCCGAGGACCCCGACAACAAGCGGCGCGCCGCCGAGCTGGTCGACATCGTCAAGGACTGCATCCGCCGCCACACCCAGCTCCAGTCCCGGCTGCTGGACGCCGGCCCGCTGTTCCGCGCCGAGCAGGACCGGCAGGCGTTCGCCGCCCCCGCGCCCCGGTCGGGGATCGACCTGTACGGCCAGCTCGTGGCCCCGCTGCTGCCCCTGCCCCTCGAACACGCCGTCCGGGTCACCGACGCCTTCTTCGCGGCGGGCACCGGCCTGCGCACGCCCGTCTCCGTCCGGGTCGCCGACCTCGTCGAGATCCTGCTGACCCCGCCCCTGGAGCGGGAGCACCTCGGCGTGGAGATGCCGGAGCCCGACCTCATCGCGACCCCGGACGACAGCCGCTTCAGCGAGGAGCAGCTCGCCGCCGCGACCCGGCTCCTGGACCTCCCGCACGACGCCCCGCGCCGGCTGTCCGGGCTCCTGGCCGAGGCCCGCCGCGGCGACCCGGACCTGCCGTACCTCGTGGCGCTGCTGGCCGTGCACGCGGCGAGCCCGGCCGTGGGCACGGCGTACCGGCAGGGCGAGGAGCGGCTGCTGTTCGCCGTGGACGACGGAACCCAGCTGGAGGACCCGGAGTTCGGGGGCGCCGACCTGATCGTCGGCACCGCCCTGCTGGACGCCGCCGGCATGGCGGCGGCCCGCTCGGAGGCGTCATGACCGCCCGCCCCGGGCCGCACCCCGGCCCGGCCGGCCCCGCGACGGTGCCGGCCCCGCACGGGGGAACGCCCCCCGCGGCCACCGCACCACCCCGACCCCACCGCACCGCCGAGGAGACCCACCCGTGAGCGACCACCACGCCGAGCACCCCGCGTGGACCGAGCCCGACGCGGCGTCGGCTCCCGCCCCGGCCGTCTCCTCCGGGGCCGGGGCCCTCACCCCCGCCGACGCCGCGGACGCGGCCCGCCTCGTCGCCTTCGGACTCCAGCCGAAGCTGCTCCCCGCCCGCGACGCCGAGTACGCGGAACTGCTGCGCCGCTACCGCGAGGACCCCGGCTTCGGCCGCCTCGCCGACGCCGTCGCCACCGGGCTGGGCCTCGTCGTCCTGGAGGTGTCCCCGCGCGCCGGCATGGCCGTCACCGCCGGGGAGGACTCCGTCTTCGCCGTCCGCATGGGCGACTATGCCCGCCGCACCGCCGCCGACGGCGGGGACCGCTTCCTCCACGGCCTCGCCCACCTCGCCGTCGCCGCCCTCGCCTTCCCGCGCCCCGAGGACCTGGCCGACGACGGCTACATCGGCCGCGTCACCGTCAACGGGGTCGACTCCTTCGTCCGGCAGACCTGCCGCCGCCTGGAGGAGCGTGCCGCGGAGCTCGGCGAGAACACCGACCCGGCCTCCGACACCCCCGGCCTGGAGGCCGCCTGGCGCGTCTACACCCGCCGCAGCGCCACCGGAGCCACCAAGGACGCCCGCCGCCTCGCCGGTTCCACCACCGGCATCGTCGGCAAGGCCGCCGCCTTCCTCACCGAATCGGGCTTCCTCCAGCGCACCGGCGACGATTCCGGCGGCACCTACCGCACCACCCCCCGCTACCAGCTCCAGGTCCGCGACATGGCGGGCAGCGCGGCCATGGCCGAGCTCCTGGAACTCGGCGTGGTCCCCGTCAGCGACGGCTCCGCCAGCCTCCTGCCGCCGCCCGAGGGCGACGACCTGGAACTCGCGGCCGACGCCGGGCTCCCCTTCCACGCCTGAGTCCTGATCCCCGTACGCCCCGCCTCACCCAGACACCACGAGAGTCCGCCGCCATGTACGAGCTGTCCCGGATCCGCCTCTACTCCATCGGGCCCGCCGGCGCGCGCTACGCCGACACCGTGCTCGACCTGCGCGGAGTCGGCGAGCCGGTGCCCCACCCGGCGCCCGCGCAGGCGGAGTTCTTCGAGGACGAGCCCACCGGACCGCCCCGCCGCCCCGCACCCGCCGGCGTGCTGTTCCTGGAGAACGGCGGCGGCAAGTCCGTCCTGCTCAAGCTGATCTTCTCGGTGATGCTGCCCGGCCACCGCAACACCCTCGGCGGCGCCAGCTCCGGCGTCCTGCGCAAGTTCCTGCTCGCCGACGACTGCGGCCACGTCGCCCTGGAGTGGCAGCACACCCAGACCGGCGAGTGCGTCGTCGTCGGCAAGGCCAGCGAATGGCGCGGCCGCCAGGTGTCCAACGACCCCCGCAAGTTCGCCGAGGCCTGGTACTCCTTCCGCCCCGGCCCGGGCCTGAGCCTGGACAACCTGCCCGTCGCCGAGGCCACCTCCGTACGCCCGCCCGTCGAGGGCGTCTCCGGCGCCCGGGGCCGCCGACGCACGATGAAGGGCTTCCGCGACGCCCTCACCGACGCCGGCAAGGCGTACCCGCACCTCGACGTGTACTGGGAGGAGATCCACGACCGCTGGAACGAGCACCTCACCGAGGTCGGCCTCGACCCCGAACTCTTCCGCTACCAGCGCGAGATGAACGCCGACGAGGGCGAGGCCGCCGGCCTCTTCGCGGTCAAGAAGGACTCCGACTTCACCGACCTGCTGCTGCGGGCCGTCACCGACACCCGCGACACGGACGGCCTCGCCGACCTGGTCCACGGCTTCGGCAACAAGCTGGGCCGCCGCGCCGAGCTGATGGCCGAACGCGACTTCACCGCGGGCTCCGTGGACCTCCTCACCCGCATCGTCGAGGCCGCCGCGACCCGCTCCCGGCTCCGCGACGTCCACGCGGGCGCCGAACGCCGTACGCGCACCCTCGCCCGGCGCCTGTCCGCCCGCGCCGCCGGGGAACGGGTCCGCGCCGCCGACCTCGCCCAGCGGGTCACCGGCGCCGCCCACGAGGTCACCGCCGCCGAGTCCGCGCGCACCCGCAGCGCCGCCGTCGCCGCCGAACTCGCCTACCGGCACGCCTCGCTGGCCCTGACCGTCGCCGACAAGGCCGCCGCCGCCCAGCGCCGCGAGCTCCTCGAAGCCCGCACCCTGCACTCCGCCTGGCAGGCCGCCGAAACCGTCCTGCGCCACCGCGCCGCCGCCGACCGCTCCACCCGGGTCGCCGCCGCGATCCTGGAGGCCGAACGGGACGCCGCCCCGGCGCTCGCCGCCCGCGCCACGGCCGCCGCCGCCCTGGTACGCGCCCTGCACACCGCCGCCGAGCACGGCGAGCGCGCCGCCAACGAGGAGGAGGAGCGTTCCGCCGAGCTCCAGACCCTCGGCGAGGGCGCCCACCGCGACGCCACCTCCGCCGCTACGGCCGCCCAGCGCGCCCGCAGCGAGGCCGAACACCTGCGGGCCCGCCTCGCCGAGGTCCAGCAGGAGACCGCCGAGGCCGTCCGGGCCGGCTGGCTCGACGACTCCGCGCCCGACGCCGACCCGGCGCGCGCCGCCCTCGCCGCCAGCGACGCCGAGAAGACCGCCGTCGCCGCCTGGGACGAGGCCCGGGACGCAGCCCGCGGCGCGGCCGACGCCGCCCGCGAAGCCGCCGCCGCCGAATCCCGCGCCGAACTCACCGCCGCCCGGGCCGCGGACGCCGCCGACGCGGCCGAAGCCGCCCACGAGGCGGAGTCCCGCGCCGCCGCCTCCCTCGCGGCCTCGCCCCGCCTGGCCGCCCTGCTGGGCCTGCCGTCCGCCCCGGACGCCTCCGTCCCCCCGCCGCGCACCGGCGACTCCACCGGCGCCGTCGCGGCCGTCGCCGGACACGCCGCCGCGGGCACGGAACGCCGTACGCAGGGCGGGGACTCCGGCAGCGGCGCTCCGGCGGCCGCCCCCGGCGCCCACCCCGGCCGCACGGCGGCCCCCGGCGGGCTCACCACCGCCGACCTCGACCGGGGCTCCGACGAACTGCTCCGGATGCTGGCCGACACCGTCGGCTCGGCCGAACGCCAGCTGTTCGAGCTGCGCACGGCCGCCGCCGACGACTCCCGCATCCTCGGCGCGCTCGGCGACGGCGGCCTCCTGCCGCCCGGCCCCGACGTCCTCGCCACCGTCGAGTACCTCGGCGAGCACGGCATCCCCGCCCTCCCCGGCTGGCGCTACCTCGCCCAGTCCGTGGACCCCGCCGACCACGCGGCCGTCCTCGCCGCCCGCCCCGAACTCGTCGACGGCGTCGTCATCACCGACCCCGACACGCACTCCCGCGCCCGCGAGGTCCTCACCGGCGCCGCCCTGCTGCCCCGCTCCACCGTGGCCGTCGGCACCGCCGCGGCCCTGCTCGCCCCCGTCCCGCCTGCCTCCGGCGCCCCCGGCGACACCGGCGTCTTCCTCGTGCCGCCGAACCCGGCCATGCACGACGAGCACGCCGCCGACGAGGAACGCCAGGCCCTGCGCGAGCGGGCCACCGCCCGCGACACCGAGATCCGCGAGCTCGCCGCCCGCCTCTCCGGGGACCGCGAGCTCGCGGCCCGCCTCACCTCCTGGCGCACCGGCTGCCCGCCCGGCCGGCTCGCCGAGCTCGCGCAGCAGGCCGCCGCCGCCCGGACGTTCGCCGAGGAAGCCGACGCCGAACTCGCGGAGGCCCGTACCGTACGCGCCGAGGCCGACGAGGCCGCCGCCGACGCCGCACGCGTGCGCGACGAGCGCCAGGACACCGCCCAGCGCGCCCGCCGCACGGCCGACCTGCTCTCCGGCCTCGCCCACCGCCTGCGCGAGCGCTCCGGCTGGCAGGCCCGCCTGCGCGTACTCGCCGACGAGGCCGCCGAGTCCGAAGCCCGCGCCGAGGTCTGCCTGGACCGGGCCCGCTCCGCCGACGAGGACCGCCGCGCCGCCCAGCGCGCCGCCGACGACGCCCGCCGCACCGCCCGCGCGCTGCGCGCCGAGCGCGCCGAGATCGCCGGTGCCCCCGAACCCCTGCCCGAGGAGCGGCCCGACGCCCCGAAGGTCCCGCTGCCCGAACTCCGCGAGGCCTACCGCGCCGCCTCCCGCCTGTACGAGAAGGTCGGCGTCGGCGCCGACCTGCGGGCCGAACAGGCCCGCGCCGAAAGCGACGAGAGCGCCGCACTCGCCGAACTCGACCGCCTCACCAACAAGGTCCGCACCCGCGCCGCCCAGCTCCTCGAAGGGACCGACGGCGCCGACGGCCCCTCCCGGCAGGCCGCGGCCGCCCGCGCCGAGGCCCTCGTACAGATGCTGGAGACGCGCGCGTCCACCGCGAGCGAGCAGCTCGGCCGGCTGCGCGGCGAGGCCGAACGGCACGCCCCCGCCGACGGCGAGGCCCACACCGAGCTGCCCGAGGAACTGGTGCCGGCCGACGTCGAACAGGCCCAGGGCCTGCTCCGCACCGCGACCGCCCAGCTCGCCGCCCACAGCGCCGCCGTCGAGAGCGCCCGCGCCGCCCACGCGGACCTGCTGCGCTCCCACCGCGCCGCCGAGGACGGCGCCGGCGGCTTCGACGAGACCGCCGCCCTGCTGCGGGACCTCCTGCGCGACCACACCCACCCGGACGACGAGCAGGAACCCGTGCCCCACCCGGGCACCCTGGAGGAGGCCCGGCAGTCCGCCGCCGAAGCCCGCCGCTCCCTGCGCGCCTGCTCCGCGGACCTGTCGGCCGCCGAGGCCGCCGTCCGCGAGGCGAGCGACGTCCTCGTCCGCCACGCCAACGCCAACCGCTACGAGCAGGTACGCACCCCCGCCCGCCAGCAGATCCGCGAACTGCCCGCCTCCGCCCTGCCGGAGCACGCCGCCGCCTGGGCCACCGCCTTCGCGCCCCGGCTGCGCGTCCTCACCGACGAACTCGCCCAGCTGGAACGCAACCGGGACAGCATCGTCGACCGCCTGCGCGGCCTCGTGGAGTCCGCTCTGGCGACCCTGCGCTCCGCGCAGCGCCTCTCCCAGCTGCCCGAGGGCCTGGGGGAGTGGTCCGGCCAGGAGTTCCTGCGGATCCGCTTCGAGGAACCCGACCAGGCCGTCCTCACCGAACGCCTCGGCGAGGTCATCGACGAGGCCACCCGCGCCGCCGTCAAGAAGAACAGCACCGCCTCCTTCGGCGAGGGCGGCCGCCGCGACGGCATGTCCCTGCTGCTGCGCGGCGTCCAGGCGGCGCTGGAGCCCAAGGGCATCGCCGTGGAGATCCTCAAGCCGGACGCGGTCCTGCGCGCCGAGCGGGTCCCCGTCGGCCAGATGGGCGACGTGTTCTCCGGCGGCCAGCTGCTCACCGCCGCGATCGCCCTGTACTGCACGATGGCGGCGCTGCGCAGCAACGACCGCGGCCGCGACAAGCACCGCCACGCGGGCACGCTGTTCCTCGACAACCCCATCGGGCGGGCGAACGCCACGTACCTGCTGGAGCTCCAGCGGGCCGTCTCCGACGCCCTCGGCGTCCAGCTGCTCTACACCACGGGCCTCTTCGACACCACGGCCCTGGCCGAGTTCCCGCTGGTCATCCGGCTGCGCAACGACGCCGACCTGAGGGCGGGCCTGAAGTACATCAGCGTCGAGGAACACCTGCGCCCGGGCCTGCCCCAGCAGTCCCCGGACGAGGAGACGATCCACGGCGAGATCACGGCGACCCGCATGTTCCGCCGCAGCGGCACGTCCTGACGCCCGGGACGCCCTGCCGCCCGGGCCCGTCCCCGCCTACCGCGTACGCGGTACGGGGGCCGGGCCCCGGGCCGCCTCGCCCCAGCCCCGCCCGGGGGAGGCCGCGCTGCTCGGCTCCGAGAGCACGCCGTGCCGCTGGTGCCACATCTGCCGGGTGATCCACACGTCCAGCACGGCCCAGGTGGCCACGACGGTCCCGGCTATCCCGCAGAGCACCATCGGGAAGGCCAGCCAGGAGCCGGTCAGCGCGAGGAAGAAGGTGATCGTGGCCTCGGTCAGGGTGACCGCCACGATCAGCACCGCCCGCACCGCGGAGTCCCGCACCGGATCCGGCATCCGGTGGCGCCGCGCCGGTTCCTCCAGCCACAGGCCCCGACCGGGCGCCTCGGTCGCCGCGCCGTCCTCTTCGTACATCCTCATGGTCCGCCCACTCCCCACCGCGCGGTCCGCCAAGCCTGCTCTCACGCCTGCCCGCCCCACACGCGTCCACACGCCTCCACACGTCCTGTCAGACGTACGGGGCATCCCGGAGATTCCCGCATCCCGGACACGCCCGCGGCCGCCCACCGACCCGGAACGAAGAATTCCAGCCATCCGTTCGGGGAACGGTACCGACACCCCACCGAGTGTCATCTGCCACATAACGGGCCGGACTTGACCGGAACTAACGGACAACTCGTGATCTTCGCAAGGGGGTCGGGCCGAAAACGTCCGGACACGCCTTCGAAGCCGCCCCCCGTCAGTAGTAGGCTCACGCCGTTTAAATGACGGAACACCGACCTCCGGCAACGGGGTTGAGCTGGGGGAGGCTGGGGAGGCCATGCGCTTTCGCGGGAAGTCCATCCGCCGGAAGATCGTGGCGTTGCTCCTGGTGCCGCTCGTCTCCCTGACCGCCCTCTGGGGCTTCGCGACGGTCATCACCGGCCGGCAGGCCGTACAGCTGCTCGACGTCGCGTACGTGATCGAGAAGGTCGGCTACCCCATCGAGGACGTCGTCCGGGTCATCCAGAAGGAGCGCCGCCAGACCCTCGTCGTCATCGGCGACCCCCGCGCCTCCGCCGCCACCACAGAACTCGCCAAGAGCCGCACGGCCACCGACGAGATGATCCGCCAGATCGCCCGGAACGCCGCGGACCCCGAGGTCCTCGACGAGCTCAGCCCGCAGACCGCGGGCCGCCTGCGTTCGATCCTGGAGGCCTTCCAGGGCGTCGAGGCGCTGCGCCACAACGTCGACCGGGCCGGCCTCGACCCCGGCCAGGCCCTGGAGCTGTACAGCCGGCTCGTCGACCCCTGCTACGAGTTCCTGATGAACCTCCACGCCCTCGAAAACGTGGAGATGGACAAGCAGGGCCGCGCCCTCGTCGGCATCACCCGCGCCCGCGAGACCCTCTCCCGGGAGGACGCGGTCATCGCCTCCGCGCTCGCCGCCCGCAACATCGGCGCCGCGGACGTCCGGCGGGTCTCCGACTTCGCCGCGAACCGCGCCCTGCTGTACGAGTTCAACCTCGCGATCCTCCCGGCCGACGACCGGGCCCTGTTCGAGCAGTACTGGAACGGCCCCGAGACCAAGGCGCTGCGTGACGCGGAGGAACGGTTCATCACCGGCGGGGCCGTCAAGCCCCCGCGCACCCTCACCGCCGCCCAGTGGGACGAGGCCGCCGTCAAGGTCCTCGACGACCTCGCCCGGATGGGCACCGGAGCCGGCGACCGCTACCAGAAGCGCGTCGAGCCCGTCGCCATGGGCGTCCTGGTCCAGGCCGCCGTCGCCGGCGTCCTCGGCTTCATCGCCCTGATCGTCTCCCTCGTCCTGTCCGTCCGCATCGGCCGCGACCTCATCCGCGACCTGTCCCGGCTCCGCAAGGACGCCCACGAGGCGTCCGGCGTGCGCCTGCCCAGCGTCATGCGCCGCCTCGCGGCCGGCGAGACCGTGGACGTCGAGACCGAGGCGCCCCGGCTGGAGTTCGAGAAGGACGAGGTCGGCCAGGTCGCGCTGGCCCTCAACTCCCTCCAGCGGGCCGCCGTCGAGGCCGCCGTCAAGCAGGCCGAACTGCGCCGCGGCGTCTCCGACGTGTTCGTGAACCTGGCCCGCCGCAACCAGGTGCTCCTGCACCGGCAGCTGACCCTCCTCGACACGATGGAACGGCGCACCGAGGACACCGAGGAACTCGCCGACCTGTTCCGCCTCGACCACATGACCACCCGCATGCGCCGCCACGCCGAGGGCCTGGTGATCCTCTCCGGCGCCGCGCCCTCCCGCCAGTGGCGCAAGCCCGTGCAGCTGATGGACGTCGTCCGCGCCGCGGTGGCCGAGGTCGAGGACTACGAACGCATCGAGGTACGCCGCCTGCCGCGCCTGGGCATCGAAGGCCCGGCCGTCGCCGACGTCACCCACCTCGTCGCCGAACTCCTGGAGAACGCCACGGTGTTCTCGCCCCCGCACACGGCCGTCCAGGTCCACGGCGAACGCGTCGCCAACGGCTTCACCCTGGAGATCCACGACCGCGGCCTCGGCATGAACCCCGAGGCCCTCCTCGACGCGAACCTCCGGCTCGCCGAGACCCCCGAGTTCGAGCTCTCCGACACCGACCGGCTCGGCCTGTTCGTGGTCAGCCGGCTGGCCCGCCGCCACGGCGTCAAGGTCGTCCTCCAGCCCAGCCCGTACGGGGGCACCACCGCGGTGGTCTTCCTCCCGGCCGAGCTCCTCACCGAGGCCCCCGACACCAACGGCACCGGCATCCGCCTGGGCGGACTCGGGGGAGTGGGCGGCGGCAAGACTCCCAAGGGCGTCAAGGGCGGCCCCGCGGCCAAGAGCGCCCCGCGCCCCGGCCCCCTGGCCGTCGAACGCGCGGCCCCGGCCCGCCCGCTGCCCGCCGGCGTGCTGAACGGCCCCGTCGAGCTGGAGGGCCCCCTCGGCGTGCTCGGACTGGACGCCCTCGACGGCCCCGGCGCCGCCGACGACCTGGCCGGGTTCACCGGAGCCGGAGCCGGAGCCGGAGCCGGAGCCGCGGCCGGCGCCCACCCTCCGATGGCCACCCTCGACGACGAAACCCCGCCCGGGGGCATCCCCCGCAGCGCCCTGCTGGGGCTGCGCTCGGCGGACCGCCCCCACGGCGACCGGCACCCCGAACGGGGTTCCGCCTGGAAGGGCGACCGGATCGGCGACCGCGGCGCCGACCGCCACCGCGCCGCCGACACGGACCCCGAGACCGAGCGGGGCCGCGCCCGCTCCCGGGGCGCCGCCCGCGACCGCGAGCCGGTGTCACCCACCGGCCCGGTCCGGCTGGAGCGCTCCCGTCCGGACACCGCGCGCCCCGACGGCCCCCGCGCCGGCGGAACCGTCCCGCTGCCCCGCCGCCGGCCCACCCCGACCCTGGTCGCCGACCACGGCCGCCGCGTGGAACCCCGCCCCGCCCCGGCGGCCCCCGCGGCCGGGACCGGCGCCGGACCCGGGGAAGGCCGTACGCAGCCCGCCGCGGGCCCCGGCGGCCTGCCCCGCCGGGTCCGCCAGGCCAACCTCGCGCCCCAGCTCAAGAACGGACCGTCCGCCGCCGCGGCCGAACCCACCACCGACCAGGTGACCGACCGCGACGCGGAAGACGTACGCACCCGCATGTCAGCCCTCCAGCGGGGCTGGACGGCGGGCCGCAACCAGCACGCGCGACAGCAGTCCGAGACCGGGGCAGGCACCCCCGCCGCCACCGGTCCCGCGCACGAGAACGAAGGGGACGGTCGATGACCGCACCGCAGACCGGCAACGACACCAGGGGCCGCGGCTCCGGCCCGCTCAACTGGCTCCTCGACGAGCTCGTCGACAAGGTCGGCAGCATCCGCAAGGCGGTCGTCCTCTCCGGCGACGGCCTGCCGACGGGCAGCTCCAAGGACCTCACCCGGGAGGACAGCGAGCACCTGGCCGCCGTCGCGTCCGGCTTCCACAGTCTGGCCAAGGGGGTCGGCCGGCACTTCGACTCCGGCCGGGTCCGCCAGACCGTCGTCGAGCTCGACGAGGCCTTCCTGTTCGTCATGGCCGCCGGCGACGGCAGCTGCCTGGCCGTCCTCGCCGACTCCGAATCCGACGTCGGCCAGGTCGCCTACGAGATGACCCTCATGGTCAAGCGCGTCGGCGACCACCTCGCGACCGCCCCGCGCACCGGACAGCCAGCCGGGGGGTGAGACGGACCGGATGAGCGATTCAGGACAGGACCACCCCACCGAAGCCCTGAGCACCCCCGGCACCGCGGGTGACCCCGACGCTCCGCCCGAGCCCGGCCACCCCCACTGGTTCGACGACGACGCGGGTCCCGTCGTCCGTCCCTACGCCATGACCAGGGGCCGGACCAGTCACGCCGGCCAGCACCGCCTCGACCTGATCGCGCTCGTCGTCGCCGAACCGGCGGCCGACGATCCGGTCTGGGACATGACCCTGTCCCCGGAACACGCCCACATCCTCGGGCTGTGCCGGGAACGCCCCCAGTCGGTCGCGGAACTCGCCGCGGAGCTGGACCTCGCCATCGGCGTCGTCCGGGTCCTGATCGGGGACCTCGCCGACGAGGAACTGGTCCACGTGACCCGGCCGGTCCCCCCGGCCGAACTGCCCGACGAATCCATACTGCGTGAGGTGATCGATGGCCTTCGGGCGCTCTAGCCGCACCGGCGCGATGCATGCCGTGTCGCCGGTCGAGCCGCTGACCCTGAAGATATTGGTCGCGGGCGGTTTCGGGGTGGGCAAGACCACCCTGGTCAGTGCGGTGAGCGAGATCCGTCCCCTGCGCACGGAGGAACGCCTCTCCGAGCCGGGAGCCGTCGTGGACGACACGCGGGGAGTGGAGGGCAAGAGCACCACGACCGTGGCCATGGACTTCGGCCGCATCACCCTGCGCGAGGACCTCGTGCTGTACCTCTTCGGCACGCCCGGCCAGGACCGCTTCTGGTTCCTGTGGGACGAGCTGGCCCAGGGCTCGCTCGGCGCCGTGGTCCTCGTCGACACCCGTCGGCTCGCCGACTGCTTCGCGGCCATCGACTACTTCGAGCGGCGCGGCATCCCCTTCGTCGTCGCGGTCAACTGCTTCGACGGCGCCGCCCGCCACCCGGTGGTCACCGTCCGCGAGGCCCTCGACCTCGACGCGGGCGTCCCGGTGCTGCTCTGCGACGCCCGTGACCGGGAGTCCGTCAAGGACGTGCTGGTCGGGGTCGTGGAACACGCCATGTCACTCGCCCGGGAACGCCGCCGCAGCCTGTCGGCGGGGGCCTGACGGCAGGGGCCCGACGGACCCGCCCCGCAGCGCGCGGGACGCCCGCGCCGGGCGCCCGGCATGGAGGCGGCCCGTACCCCCGCCGACTGGGGTACGGGCCGCAGCTCTCATGGGGGGACCTGGGAGTCCCGGTCGCGGCGCGGGACCGTGGGGAGAGTGTGAACCTGCCGTCCGGGGCCGTCAAGCGTTCGGACAACACCCCCAGTTCACGGCCCCCGGCAGGGTCTCACCGCACGGCCACGACGGCCGACCCGTGGCCGAACAGCCCCTGGTTCGCGGTGATTCCGGCCCGGGCGCCCGGCACCTGCCGTGCCCCGGCCGTCCCGCGCAGCTGCCACGTCAGCTCGCACACCTGGGCGATCGCCTGCGCCGGCACCGCCTCCCCGAAGGAGGCCAGCCCGCCGCTCGGGTTCACCGGCAGCCGCCCGCCGAGGGCCGTCACCCCGTCCCGCACGAGTGCGGCCCCCTCGCCCTCACCGCACAGTCCGATGTCCTCGTACCACTGCAACTCCAGTGCGGTGGACAGGTCGTACACCTCGGCGAGCGACAGGTCCCCCGGCCCGATCCCCGCCTCCTCGTAGGCGGCCCGCGCGATCGACGCCCGGAAGGAACCGCCCGACGGCGCCGCGGCCACCGCCGAATCGGTGGCGATGTCCGGCAGGTCCAGCACCGTGCGCGGATACGTGGGCGTCACCGTGGACACCGCCCGGATCCGCACCGGGTCGCCGGCCCCGTGCGCCCGGGCGAACTCCATGCTGCTCAGCACCAGCGCCGCGCCCCCGTCCGAGGTCGCGCAGATGTCCAGCAGCCGCAGCGGATCGGCCACCACCGCCGAGGCCGCCACCTCCTCGGGCGTCACCTCCTTGCGGTAGCGGGCGTTCGGGTTGAGCGCCCCGGCCGCCGCGTTCTTCACCTTGACCAGCGCGAAGTCCTTGCCGGTGTCCCCGTACAGGGCCATCCGGCGCCGCGCGTACAACGCGAAGTACGCCGGGTTCGTGGCCCCCAGCAGCCGGAACCTCAGCCAGTCCGGATCATCGGGCCGCTCGCCCCCGGCCGGGGCGAAGAACCCCTTGGGCGCGGCATCGGCCCCCACCACCAGCACCACGTCGGCCAGCCCGGCGAGGATCTGCGCCCGGGCCGCCCCGATCGCCTGGGCCCCGGACGCACAGGCCGCGTACACGCTGGTCACCCGGGCGCCCTGCCAGCCGAGGGCCTGCGCGAACGTCGCCCCGGCCACGTAGCCCGGATATCCGGAGCGCACCGTGTCGGCGCCGACGACCGATTGGACGTCCGTCCACTCCAGGCCCGCGTCGGCGAGCGCCGCCAGGGCGGCGGCCCGCCCGTACTCGACGAAGCCGCGGCCCCACTTGCCCCACGGGTGCATGCCGGCTCCGAGCACGGCCACGTCCGCGCTCACCGCGCGCCCCCGACCGGCCGGAACCGCCAGGTCGTCCGGACGGCGTCCGCATCCTCGTACAGGACGCCGCACTCCACCTCGACCTCCATCCCGACCGCGAGGTCGGCCGGCGTCACCCCGGGCGCCGCCTGCCCGAGCACGACCATCCGCTCGGCCTCCAGCTCCACCGCCACCAGCGTGTACGGCTCCCAGGGCGCGTCGGGGTCGGACACGTAGGGCGCGGGCGGCCGGTACCGGCCGTCGGTGTAGGACCAGACGCGGCCGCGCGGGGACAGCGGCACCTCGGCGAGCTCGCCGCCGCCGGGACAGTGCGGGTTGCGGCAGTAGGCGTCCTCGCGCGGGAAGAACACCGCGGTACAGGCGGAACACCGGGTGCCGAGCAGGCGGAAGCCGCCCTCCCGGCCGCTGTCGGTGAACCATCCGCTCACGACGGGTGTGCGCGTGCGTTCCAAGGCCCCTCCCGGATCAGAGCTCTCCAACATCTGACGGATCGTCAGGAGTCTGTCATGGCAGGGCCCCGCGGTCACCGGTTCTCGGCGAGCCACTTCCGCGCGATCGCGTCCAGCTCCGCGTCCCGCCCCGCCAGCATCATGCGGATCATCCGCGCGTCCCCGCGCAGCGACCAGGCCGGATGCCCGAAGGTGGCCGGGTTGTTCCCCTCGATCAGGAAGTGCGCCGGCCACGCCGTGCCGTAGCCGATCAGCGGCAGCGCCGCCAGGTAGCGCCTGCGCCCCCGGGCGGCGCCGTACACCGTCAGCGCCAGTCCCGTCAGCGTCCCGCCCAGGTGCACCCAGCGGGTGGCGGCCCGCGCGTGCATGGCTACGTAGTAGGGCCAGAATTCCTCGTACGAACCGAAGGTCATGCCGGAACGCTACTCACGGCCGCCCCGCCGCGACAGACACCGGGACGTCGAAGAACGTGTCCGGGAAGGCCTCCGGCCGCAAGGTGAAGTGCCACCACTCCTCGGGCAGGTTCACGAACCCCTGCGCCCCCAGCACCCGCTTCAGCAGCCGCCGGTTCTCCCGCGCCTCCCCGGCCACCCGCGGATCGTCCGTGTGCGACAGGGACCCGAAGAAGTCGAAGGCGGTCCCCATGTCCAGCTCCCGCCTCCCCGGCAGCGCCACCACCGTCACGTCGACCGTACTCCCGCGGCTGTGCCCCGACTTCGCGGCGATGTACCCCTCCGGGATCAGGCGGGCCTTGTCGACCTCCGGGTAGTACTCGGCCTTCGTCGACTGGTCCGCCGGATCCCCGGCCCAGCGCACGAACCGGTCCACCGCCCGCTGGGGGCGGTAGCAGTCGTACACCTTCAGCGCGCGGCCCGACCGCAACAGCTCCCGCTGAGCCCGCCGCAGCGCCTCGGCCGCCGGCCGCGCCAGCAGACAGACGGGCTCCTCGTACCCGTCCACCACCGCCCCGGTGAAGTTCCGCGGCCCCGCGTACCGGATGTCCTCCACGATGCTCGGATCCACGTCCCGCAGCGCCACGAACCCCGGAAGCCGCTCCGCCCCGTGCGCCCCCGCCGTCCCCGGCACCACACCGGGAACCGCCTGCACCACCTGCAATGCCAGCACCGCCGCAACCACCCGCATCCTCATGCCCCTTGGCATACCATCGCCGCATGCAGGCACACCTGAGGGACTCGCACTGCTCCACCTGCGGAGCCCCGTTCGACACGTCGGCCTGGCCCCGGACGTGCGCCGGCTGCGGAACGACCTCCTACCGCAACCCGCTCCCGGTCGCCGTGGCCCTCCTCCCCGTCGAGGACGCCTCCGGCACCGGCCTCGTCGTCATCACCCGCACCATCGAACCGGCCCTCGGCGGCGTCGCCCTGCCCGGCGGGTTCATGGACTTCGGCGAGGACTGGCGCGAGGCCGTCGCCCGCGAACTCCGCGAGGAGACCGGCATCGAGGCCCGGCCCTCCGAGGTGGCCCTCGCCGACGTCCTCAGCTCCGCGGGCGGCCACCTGCTCGTCTTCGGGCTCCTCCCGCCGCGCCCCGTCGCCGCCCTCCCGCCGTCCACCGCCACCGACGAGACGACCGGCTGGCACGTCCTGCACACCCCCACCGAACTGGCCTTCCCCCTCCACACACAAGCCGCCGCCACCTGGTTCGCCGGCCAGTACACCTAGTGCCGTGACCGGCAAGGCCCGCCGGTTCGCGACGACCGGCACGGCACCTCTCCGCGTTGTCGGACAGGGGCGATACGTCCCGTACGAGCCGCGGCCCTCCGCCTGGAGACGCACCGCCCCGGACGCGGCGACCCGGCACGCGTTTCCGGCCACGGCACCAGGTCGTCGGCGCAGTCCTGTCTGCCCGGCGGGGTCCGGCACGCGTGCTCGCCGCGTTGTCGTCGGCCGCAAGCCCCGGGGCCCAGGGCCCCGCCCTCCCGGCGGCAGGCACGGCTCGACGACGCTCCTCAGGCCGGCCCTTACGGATGCCGACCCGCCGCGACGGAGTACCTCCGGTACACCTGCGCCCCTCCGCCTCGCAAGGCACGGCCCCGGACGGCGCGGGCTTCACCGACGGGATCCGCAGGAGACGGCTCGGGCCGACCGGGCCACCGCCGCCCGCCCGGCCGGCTGCCTGCCCGGGCCCTGCCCGGCCCGCACGGTCGCCGCGTAGCCGTCGGGCCCGCTGGACCTTGCTGTCCTGCCGGACTCCGCCGTCCTGCCGGACTCCGCCGTCCTGCCGGACTCCGCCGTCCTGCCGGACTCCGCCGTCCTGCCGGACTCCGCCGTCCTGCCGGACTCCGCCGTCCTG
>NZ_JBEXPG010000022.1:124869-134270 GCF_040611935.1 Streptomyces sp. NPDC006512
CGCCGGACTCCGCCGTCCCGCCGGACTCCGCCGTCCTGCCGGACTCCGCCGTCCCGCCGGACTCCGCTCGCCCGCCGGACCCCGCCGGCCCGCCAAGCCGGGCGGGGGGCCTGCGCCACGGCGACGACCGGCGCCGCCGGTCCACGGCCCCGGAAGACCGGCCGGATACGGCCCGGCCGGCACGTCTCGCCCTACTGCCAGAGCTCCGCCAGTGCCCCCGCCATCGCCACCACCCCGACCGCCGTGCCCGCCGCCGCCGCGCCCCGGGACCACAGCGTCCCCACCGGAACCGGCCGCGCCCGCAGGCACGCCCCCACCAGCAGCGGCACCACCACCAGGCCCGCGGTCCCGGCCCACACCGCACCGAACCCCGGCTCCGGGTACCCCAGCCACCAGCACGCCAGCGCCGCCGCCGGCGCCGACACCGGGCCGGCCAGCACGGCGACGACGGCCGGCTCCGGCCAGCCGCTGCGCCCGGCGCCCCACCGCCCCAGCGCCGCCAACGGCCGCACCAGCAGCAGCCCGTGCAGGAAACCGGCCCCGGCCGCCGTTGCCGCACCCAGCACCGGGTCCGGCAAGGACCCGCCCGCAGGGTGCCGGACCACCAGCAGGGCCGCCCACACCGTCAGCGCCTGCCAGACCCCGACCACCTCGGCGCCCGGAGCGGCGTCGAACCACCGCGCCCGCCCCACCCGCCGCCACCTCCGAGCCACCGGCCGTACCGGGCTCGCCCAGACCATCCCCGGCCCCCTTCCCGCCCCTGTCCCGTCCCCCGCCCGCCCCCGCTCCGAACCACGCTCGGCCGCCCCGCTACAGCCGCCCTACACCGCCGCCACAGGCCCGGGCCCCACGGGACGTCACAGCCCCCGCACCGTCACACCCGCCACCGGCGCACCCGACTCGTCCTCCACCACCACCGCCTCCCCGGCCCACCGCACCGCGTACCGCTCCACCTCGCCCGCCCCGAACCCCGGCCCCGGATCCCGGATCACCACCCCGCCGCCCGTGCGCCCCCGCGCCGGAGCCCACGCCTCCAGCCCCACCGCCCCGTCCGCACCCCGTACCGCCAGCACCGACCCCGCCCGCGCCAGCACCGGCACCCGGCCCGGCGGCGCGTCGAGCAGCACCTGCCCCGGCCCCTCGTACGCCGCCCCCGTCACCGTGTCGTACCAGCGCCCCCGCGGCAGCCGCACCGCCCGCCGGTCCGCCCCGCACTCCAGCACCGGCGCCACCAGCAGCGCGTCCCCCAGCAGGAACGCGTCCTCGCAGTCCCGCAGCACCCGGTCCTCCGGGTTCCCCCACCACAGCGGCCGCACGTACGGGGCCCCCGTCCGCCGCGCCAGGTGCGCCAGCGTCACGAAGTACGGCCGCAGCCGCTCCCGCTCGGCCAGCACCTCCGCCGCCGCCTCCGCCACCTCCGGCCCGAACTCCCAGGGCTCCCGCCGCCCCGCCCAGATCGCCGAGTGCGTACGGAACAACGGCAGGTACGCCCCCAGCTGGAACCACCGCAGGTACAGCTCCGGCGACGGCGAACCCCCGAAGCCCCCCACGTCCGGACCCGAGTACGGCACCCCGCACAGCCCGAGCCCCAGCACCAGCGCCAGCGAGGCCCGCAGCCCCTCCCAGCCGCTCTCCACGTCCCCCGACCACGTCCCCCCGTACCGCTGCATCCCCGCCCACCCCGACCGGGAGAACAGGAACGGCCGCTCGTCGGGCCGCAGCCGCACCAGACCCTCCCACCCGGCCCTCGCCATCCCGAGCGCGTACACGTTGTGCCCCGACCGGTGGTCCCCGCCCGCCCCGTCCATCACGTGCCGGGCCGACCGCGGCAACGACGCGTCCCCCCACGGAGCGAACGACACCGGCTCGTTCATGTCGTGCCAGAAACCGGCGAAGCCCTGCGCCAGCCGCTCCTCGTACAGTCCGCCCCACCACTCCCGCGCCGCCGGATCCGTGAAGTCCGGGTACGCGCACTCGCCCGGCCACACCTCACCCCGCACCTCCCGCCCCCCCGCGTCCCGGACGAACGCGCCCCGCGCCCCCACCGCCCGGCCCGACGCGTGCACCGCGTCCCCCGCCTTCACCGCCGGGTCGACGATCGACACGAGCCGCACCCCCCGCCCCAGCAGCTCCCGCGCCAGCCCCGGCAGATCGGGGAACCCCTCCCGGTCCACCGTGAACACCCGGTGGGCGTCGTAGTGGTCGATGTCCAGGTGCACCGCCGACAGCGCCAGGCCGCGCTCCCGGTACCCCGCCACCACCCGCCGCACCTCGGCCGCGCTCCCGAACCCCCACCGCGCGTGCTGGTACCCCAGCGCCCACTCCGGTGGCACCGCCGCCGCGCCCGTCAGCCCCGACCAGCCCTGCAGCACCCGCGCCGGCGTCCCCGTCAGCACCCAGCACCGGGCCGGCCCGCCCTCCAGCCGCACCTCGCTCGTCCCGGCCCGGTCCACGCCGGAACCGGCCCCCTCCTCGCCCTCCCGCAACACCACCCGCCCGTCCCAGGAGTTGTCGTAGAACGCCAGGTGCGTCCCCGCGTCCGCGACCACCACCTGGACGGGCATCGTGATGTACAGCGGATCGTCGCCCGGCCCGAACCCGCCCCGCGGATCCGTGTTCCACAGCCGGTACGTCCCGTCCCGCAACCGGGGCCCCGACGCCCGCCCGCCCAGCCCGAAGAACCGCGCGTCCGCCGGCACCTCCGACCGCTGCAGCCACCGCGCCCCTTCCACCCCCCGCGCCCCACCGGCATCCGGCGCCACTGGATCCCACCAGCGCGGCGGCAGCTCCCGCCGCAGCACCGCCCCGCCCGGAGTCCGCACCTCCACCGCCCCGTGCCGCGACACCGCCACCGTCACCCGCTCCGACACCACCCGCCAGCCGCCCCCGGTGTCCGGCTCCAGCACCGCCCGCGGATCCGGCTCCGGCCCACCGCCCGCCAGCGCGTACGACGGCCCCGGCTCCGCCCCGTCCCAGCCCCAGAACACCGCCCCGCCCACGGTGACCCGTACCAGCAGCTCGGACCGCGCGAACCGCAGCACACCCCCGCCCGGCAGGGCCCGCGTCCCCTCCAGCAGACCCGGCACCCGCGCCCGCTCCGCGCCCCGCCGCGGCAGCGCCGCCGCGTCCGCCCGCCGGTGGCGCCAGGCCGAGCGCCAGGCGCGCCGCCCGCGCGCCGAACCGATCTCTATCACCGCACGCACCAGCTCACGACCGTCCATGCGGATCACCCTGCCACCGGCCCCCGGCCGAGCGGGCCGCGTTCAGCTGCCGTTCACCCGCACAAGGACCGACCCCGACCGCACCGGACAGCTCTGGTGCGTATGTCGATCACATGGCATCGTCCCTGTGAGCCGTCGCGCGTACACCCACGCCGCGGTGGCACCGTACGCACACGAAGCGCGAGCCACAGACTTGACCGGGAGCCGACCCATGACCTCAGCCACCCAGCCGGAACCCCTCTGGTCCCCGGGCCCCGACCGGATCGCAGCGGCCCGGATCACCGCCTTCCAGGCCTGGGCGGCCGAGCGCTTCGGCGCCCCCGCCGACGGCGGCTACCCCGCCCTGCACCGCTGGTCCGTCGACGAGCTCGACGTCTTCTGGCAGGCCGTCGCCGAATGGTTCGACGTACGCTTCACCACCCCCTACGAGTCGGTCCTCGCCGACCGCTCCATGCCCGGCGCCCGCTGGTTCACCGGCTCCACCCTCAACTACGCCGAGCACGCCCTGCGCGCCGCGGAGGACCCCGCCCGCGCCGCGGACCCCGCCCTGCTCTCCGTCGACGAGACCCACGAACCCACCCCCCTCACCTGGGCCGAGCTCCGCCGCCAGGTCGGCTCCCTCGCCGCCGAACTGCGCGGCCTCGGCGTCCGCCCCGGCGACCGCGTCAGCGGCTACCTCCCCAACATCCCCGAAGCGGTCGTCGCCCTCCTCGCCACCGCCGCCGTCGGCGGAGTCTGGACCTCCTGCGCCCCCGACTTCGGCGCCCGCAGCGTCCTCGACCGCTTCCAGCAGGTCGAACCCGTCGTCCTCTTCACCATCGACGGCTACCGCTACGGCGGAAAGCAGCACGACCGCCGCGAGACCGTCACCGAGCTGCGCGCCGAACTGCCCTCCCTGCGCGCCGTCGTCCACATCCCCCTCCTCGGCACGCCCGCCCCCGAAGGCACCCTCTCCTGGGCGGACCTCACCTCCGGCGACGCGGAACCCGTCTTCGAGGCCGTCCCCTTCGACCACCCGCTGTGGGTCCTGTACTCCTCCGGCACCACCGGCGCCCCCAAGGCGATCGTCCAGTCCCAGGGCGGCATCCTCCTCGAACACCTCAAGCAGCTCGGCCTGCACTGCGACCTCGGCCCCGAGGACCGGTTCTTCTGGTACACCTCCACCGGCTGGATGATGTGGAACTTCCTCGTCTCCGGCCTGCTCACCGGCACCACCGTCGTCCTGTACGACGGCAGCCCCGGCCACCCCGACACCGGCGCCCAGTGGCGCATCGCCGAACGCACCCGCGCCACCCTCTACGGCACCTCCGCCGCCTACGTCATGGCCTGCCGCAAGGCCGAGGTCCACCCCTCCAGGGACTTCGACCTCTCCGCCGTCAAGTGCGTCGCCACCACCGGATCCCCGCTCCCGCCCGACGGCTTCCGCTGGCTCCACGACGAGGTCGCCGAGGACCTGTGGATCGCCTCCGTCAGCGGCGGCACCGACGTGTGCAGCTGCTTCGCCGGCGCCGTCCCCACCCTCCCCGTCCACATCGGCGAACTCCAGGCCGCCTGCCTGGGCACCGACCTCCAGTCCTGGGACCCCTCCGGCAAGCCCGTCACCGGCGAGGTCGGCGAACTCGTCGTCGCGGCCCCCATGCCGTCGATGCCGATCCACTTCTGGAACGACCCCGACGGCAGCCGCTACCGCGACAGCTACTTCGACATGTTCCCCGGCGTCTGGCGCCACGGGGACTGGATCACCCTCACCGACCACGGCTCCGTCGTCATCCACGGCCGCTCCGACTCCACCCTGAACCGCCAGGGCGTCCGGATGGGCTCCGCCGACATCTACGAGGCCGTCGAACGCCTCCCCGAGATCAAGGAATCGCTGGTCATCGGTCTGGAGGAGCCGAACGGCGGCTACTGGATGCCGCTCTTCGTCCACCTCGCCCCCGGCGCCGTCCTCGACGAGGCCCTGCGCAAGAAGATCACCGCCACCATCCGCGAGCAGCTCTCCCCGCGCCACGTCCCCGACGAGGTCATCGAGGTCCCGGCCGTCCCCCACACCCTCACCGGCAAGCGCATCGAGGTCCCCGTGAAGCGCCTCCTCCAGGGCACCCCCCTGGCCAAGGCCGTCAACCCCGGCTCCGTCGACCACCCGGAGCTCCTCGCCTTCTACGAGGAACTGGCCCGCACCCGAAGCTGACCCCGGCCCGGTGTCAGTGGCCCTGATTACTCTGAGTGAGCAAACCGTCACGTCACTCAGGGGGAACCATGTCAGGCACGCACCACACCCGTACGGACGCCTCCCGCCGCCGCAGCCTGCGCCGCGAGGTCCCCAGCACCGTCGGCCTCATCGCCGACGCCGGGGACTTCGCGGCCATGCGCGACTACCGCAGCTTCGGATTCGACCACCACGACGACTACACCGACTACCTCCGGCACGTCGACGCCCTGCTGCGCTCCCTCGCCGCCCAGGGCATCCACACTACCGTCGCCCTCTTCGACCCCGAGGAGTACGCCGACTACTGCGAGGAACACGGCCTCGACCCCGACACCGCACTGACCCGTACCCGCTTCACCGCGGAACTCGCCGCCGGCGGGCCGCTCCTGCCCTACACCGGGCAGCCCATCGAGGAACTCGTACCGCTCCTCGTGGACGAGGCCGTCCGGCAGGCCACCTGGGAGTGCGCGACCGTGCTGCTCACCCGCGCCGGCACCTGCGCCGACTGCGGCGAGGACATCGGACGGGCCTCCTTCGAACGGGCCGCCCGCACGCTCGAACGCCTCCTCGCCGGCGCCGGACCCGGCCACCACCACCTCGTGTGCAGCGTTCCCACCGAAGAGGAACAGCTCGTCGCGGTCCTGCACGCCGAGACCGCGGGGGATCCGCCCGGCCCACCGCGAACCGAGGGCCGCGAAGGCCTCGACTTCGTGACCGTCCTCGCCGCCGGACTCGCCCTCGGCGGCGCCGGGGGACTGGTGCTCCGCAGCACCACCGAAGGACACCGCGACCGAGTCCACGGCTGGCGCCTGGACCGCGGCCGCCTCGTCGCCCTCACCGCTGCGGCCGTCTTCGACGCCTACTGCACGGACGCCGACACCGGTGAACCCGTCGCCCCGGAACCGGGCGTCGAACACTGCCCGGGATACGAGGTCGACGTCCCCGGACCCCACCACTGAACGACCGAGGGGCCCTCGCCACCGGCGAAGGCCCCTCGATCCGGCTCCCGCCGTCCGGCTACTCCCCGGACAGCACCGCCTGGGCGGCCACTCGGGCCTCCTCGGCACTGTCGGCGGCACGCGCCGCCGCCGCCGCACGCTCGCACTGCGCGAGCGTGTACTTGGCCAGCGTCGCCCGCACGTACGGGATGGACGCGGCACCCATCGACAGGGAGGTGACACCCAGACCGGTCAGCACACAGGCCAGCAGCGGGTCGGAGGCCGCCTCGCCACAGACACCACAGCTCTTGCCCTCGGCCTTCGCGGCGTCCGCCGACATCGCGATCAGGTCGAGCAGCGCGGGCTGCCACGGGTCCTGGAGCCGCGAGACCGCACCGACCTGACGGTCGGCCGCGAACGCGTACTGCGCGAGGTCATTGGTGCCCAGCGACAGGAACTCGACCTCCTGCAGGATCGAACGCGCCCGGAGCGCGGCGGAGGGGATCTCCACCATCGCGCCGAACTTCGCCCGCAGACCGGCCTCGCGGCACGCGTCCGCGAAGGCCTTGGCGTCGGTCCGGTCGGCCACCATCGGGGCCATGACCTCGAGGTAGACCGGCAGCCCCTCGGCGGCCTTGGCCAGCGCGGTGAGCTGCGTGCGCAGCACGTCCGGGTGGTCCAGCAGCGACCGCAGCCCGCGCACGCCGAGCGCCGGGTTCGGCTCGTCGGCCGGCGTCAGGAACTCCAGCGGCTTGTCGGCGCCGGCGTCCAGGACGCGTACGACGACCCGGCCCTCGGGGAAGGCCTCGAGCACCTTGCGGTAGGACTCGATCTGCTTCTCCTCGGACGGCGCCTTCTTGCTGTCGTCCAGGAACAGGAACTCGGTACGGAACAGGCCCACGCCCTCGGCCCCGGCCTCCACGGCGGCCGGCACGTCCGCCGGCCCGCCGACGTTGGCGAGCAGCGGCACCTTGTGCCCGTCGGAGGTCGCACCCGGACCGGAGGAGGCGGCCAGCGCCGCCTTCCGCTCGGCGGCCGCGGCCTCCAGCTCGGCACGCTTCTCCGCGGTGGGCTCGACGAACAGGTCACCGGTGCTGCCGTCGACGGCGATGACCGTACCCTCGGCGATCTCACCGGCACCCGGCAGCGCCACGATCGCCGGCACGCCCAGCGCCCGCGCGAGGATCGCGCTGTGGCTGGTCGGACCGCCCTCCTCGGTGACGAAGCCGAGGACCAGCGCCGGGTCGAGCAGCGCGGTGTCGGCGGGAGCCAGGTCCCGGGCGATCAGCACGTACGGCTCGTCACTGTCCGGGACACCCGGCATCGGCACGCCCAGCAGGCGCGCCACGATCCGGTTCCGCACGTCGTCCAGGTCGGCGACCCGGCCCGCCATGTACTCGCCGGCCCCGGCGAGCAGGTCGCGGTAGCTGGCGAACGCGTCGTAGATGCCGCGCTCGGCGGTGCTCCCGACGGCGATCCGCCGGTCGACGTCAGCCATCAGCTCGGGGTCCGTGGCGATCATCGCCTGGGCCTCGAGCACGTGCTGCGCCTCACCACCGGCCAGCTGGCCGCGCGCGATCAGGTCGGCCGACACGGCTTCCACGGCCTTGCGGGCGCGCCCCTGTTCGCGCTCCGCCTCGTCCGCGGTGATCTGCCTGGCCGGCGGTTCGAGGACCGCCGTGCCCATGTGGCGAACCTCGCCGATCGCCACACCGTGGCTCACGCCGACGCCTCGCAGCGTTGTCTCCATTTCACCCGTCTCCGATTGAGCGGCGGCCCCAGCCGCCGCATTGGATGTCCGACTCGCCCGCGCAGGCGGCCGCTTAATGCCAGCTGAAGAGGGCGTCGTCAGCCTTCACGTAGCCGGACTCGACGACGTCGGAGAGGGAGTCCGAGGTCGCCTCGAGCGCCACCACGGGGCAGATCGGCGACTTGCCGGCGGCCTCGACCGCGGCGGGGTTCCAGCGGATGACGGCCTGGCCGCGCGTCACGGTGTCGCCCTTGTTCACGAGCAGCTCGAAGCCCTCGCCGTTGAGCTGGACGGTGTCGATCCCGAGGTGCGTCAGCACGCCGTGGCCTTCGCCGTCGACGACCACGTACGCGTGCGGGTGCAGGGAGACGACCACACCGTCTACGGGGGACACCGCCTCCGAGGGCTCGCGCACGGGGTCAATGGCCGTGCCCGGTCCCACCATCGCGCCGGAGAACACCGGATCGGGCACTGCCGCGAGTCCGATGGCGGTCCCGGCGAGTGGGGACGTCACGCTGGTCATGGGGGCCTCCCAGGGGTGGGGCTTCATCGTGTCGCCGTCACTACGTGTCGCGAACGGCATACTCTTCAGAAGGATATGTCACGGAGTGTGTAGGTTCGCCCGATGTTGGTCCTGACTCGGACGGCCCTTTGGCACGGAGACTAGTGGACTAGACCGGTGGACTAGACCATACGCGTGAAACGATTTGCCTGAGCCTGGACGGCCCTGTACTGTCGTGACTCCCGCCAGGACGTGCCGCGTGAACATCTCGCGAACAACCGATGGACGGGACTCCTCCTCCAGCAGTAGCGATCCAGACTCCACTTCTTTCTTTCCGCGTGCCCATTCGGCAAAACGGAGAGTTGGTCGGAGGGACGGAAAAGCACTGATAGAGTCGGAACCGCCGGAAAGGGAAAGCGCGAAAGCGCAGGACCTGGAAAGCGCCGAGGAAATCGGGCCCGAAAGAGTCTGATAGAGTCGGAAACGCAAGAACACAGAACGAAAGCCCGGAGGAAAGCCCGCGAGGGTGAGTACAAAGGAAGCGTCCGTTCCTTGAGAACTCAACAGCGTGCCAAAAATCAACGCCAGAAGTTGATACCCCGTCCACTTCGGTGGATGAGGTTCCTTTGAAAAAGACCTGTCAGGCCTTCGGGTGCTGGTAGGCAATTACACAGCGAGGACGTTGTGGCGCGTCGGTCTTATTCCGACATGACGTGCCCGCTCTAAGTGATGTGTGCACCCGATTACGGGTAAACATTCATGGAGAGTTTGATCCTGGCTCAGG
>NZ_JBEXPG010000023.1:0-123622 GCF_040611935.1 Streptomyces sp. NPDC006512
GCCCCCGGCCCGGGCCGGGGGCACCGCCGCGCCGTCTCCCGTTCAGGGGGTGAAGACCTGGTCCAGGGTGTCGATCGCGGGCCCTTCGCCGGAGCTCACGTCGGCTCCCAGGTGGTAGCGGAAGACCAGGCCCTGGTCGGGGTGGGCCACGAGCCAGTCGATGAGCTGCTGAAGGGTGATCTTCTGGTTCTCGGTGCTCGCGACGATCGGCGTGACGGCGGTGATCTTGGCGTCGGCGGCGATCGGGATGAAGGTCTCCTTGCCCACGGTCTCGAAGGGCGCCCCGTCGGTGCCGGGTGCGCCGCAGCCCCAGTTGCCGTGCTTGACGATCAGGCTGTGGAAGCCGCCCTCGGGGGTGTACCGGTTCACGGCCACCTCGTCAGGGGAGATCGGCATCTTGTGGTCGCAGCCGGCCCCGGGGGCCGGGAGCCCCGGCTTCTTGGCGGGCGTGGCCCCCGCACCGGGCGCCGTCGCCCCGGTGGACGCGGTCGCGGTGGCGGTCGGGGTCGCTGCCGGCTTCGGCGTCGCCGCCGGGCTGCCGGCGGGCTTCGAGGCGGTGGCGGAGGGCGCCGCGGGGGCGGTGGGGGGCGTACCGGGCGACGTGCCGTCGTCGCCGTCGTCGCCCTGGCAGCCGGTGAGCGCCAGCACCCCGCACAGGGCCAGGGCACCCAGGACCGTCCGCCGTCCTCGTCCTGCTCGCATCGTCGTCTCCCTCTGCCGCGCTGAAGCGTCGCGTCAACGTAGCGCGGGGATCCGGCCAGGGCGATGGCCCGATCCCGTTCGTCACCGACCCGGGATCGAGCCGTTGCCCGTCCCGGACCTCCGTGACACCGCCGCCCGCGGGCGACGCGCGAAGGCCGCCCCTCCTGGCGGGGAGGGGCGGCCGTTCAGAGCGTCAGCACTGGTTCAGGCCCGGGGCGGGGTCGACCGACGTGTGGACGTCCACGGCCGGGACGTTGCCCCACTGGCCGTTGTCCAGCTTGGTCCAGTACCAGACGTTGTTGCCGCCGGCGTGCTGGTCGCCGCGGCCCCAGCACTGGAACCAGCTGAAGCCGGTGTTCAGCGGCCCCCGTACCTCGTTGGTGTTGTACCGGCGGTGGGCGTACCCCTTGGCGCCGACGCGGTTGCCACACCACAGCTTGGCGTCGGAGCGGACGCCGCATTCGGCGGCCGTGCTCGTCCCGGTGGCGGGCGTCGCCGCGGCGGGGCCGGTCACGGTGGCCATGCCGCCCGCCAGTGCGGCGGCGGCGAGACCCAGGGCGATCTTCTTGCGTGCGGACATGCTTCCTCCTCGAAAGGGCTCCCTCGGGAGCCGGGTGATGGGTGTGCGCGGTCAGTCGTGTGCACGGTCAGGGCGTGCGTGGTCGTGGGCGTGAGCGGTGCTCAGGGGCAGGTGCGTACGCCGTCCAGCCAGGCGGGGCCCTTGATGTAGATGTTGGTGATCCACGACGCGTACTCGGGCAGGTAGGACCAGGCGTCGTTCGTGTAGCCCTCCGCCGTCACCGGTTGGGCGTGCTTCTGGCACTCGATGCGCACGGTGGTCGGGCCGGGGAACTTGTGGACCCGCGCACTCGTCGTGGAAGGCTCCTCGTGGGTCCACACATCGGTGCCCCAGGTGCTGAAGGTGCCGGGTGCCGCCGCCGCGGCGATGCGGACGGCTCCCGCGTAGTCCCCGCCCAGCCGTACGTCGCTGACAGTGATCCGGGTGCCCGACTCCCGGGCCTCGACCATCTTCCCCGCGCCCAGGTAGATCGCGATGTGGTGGACGGAACCCCCGGACCCCCAGGCCAGCAGGTCCCCCGGCAGCAGCGGCGCGGTCCCCTGGGCAGCCGTGAAACGCTGCTTCACCTGCGGCGAGTGGAACTGGTGGTACGAGTTGCCGGCCAGCGGGTCGCCGCCGGCGGCGCGGGCGTAGGCGTACCGGACCAGTCCGGAGCAGTCGAAGCCCAGCCGTTCCGGATCGTGCGCGCTGTCCGGGTCGCTCGGGTCGACCTGACCGTACGTCGGCCCCGGCTGGGGTCCGTGACCGCCGCCCCACGTGTACCAGACGCCGATCTGCTCGCAGGCGGCCCGTACGGCCCCTTCCGCCACCGCGGCGGCCCCCGGCGCGAGCACCCCGCAGGACCCCGCCGCCGCCTTCGACGGCGGCGCCGCGGCCGCCGGGGCGCCGGAAGCACCTCCCCACACGGCCAGGAGGGCCACCGCCGCCACCGCCGCCCCCCTCGTTCTCCGCATCCCCATGTCCCTTCCCCCGTCCCCGTCGCGGTGTCCCGCGGTGTCGTCGTGTTCGTCGAGGTGCTCGTCTTGGTACTCGTCGCGCCGCGTACTCGTCGTGCCGCTCGCCGGCGTACTCCTCGTCGTGCTCGTCCTCGTGAGCACGGACCGGCCGTCCAGCGGGCACTCCGAGACTGTGCCCCGCCACCCCCGCGTGTCGAGGATCCACGGGTCGCCCACCTCGACGGGAAACGGGAAACCCCCGGGAAACCCCCTCCCACCAGGCGTTTTGAGCAGCCGTCAGCCCCGCGGCGCGGCGGCGGCCGCTGCCGCGGCGCAAGGCGGCCGGTACGGGCGTCCGGGCAGCAGGGAGCGCCACCGGGCCGGCGTCGGATCGCCGATCAGGGTGCAGATCGCGGCCGTGCGTTCGCCCGGGTCGACGGACCAGAAGCGGACCGTGCCGTCCGTCCCGCTGCTCGCCGGACGGCCGCTGGACGGGTCGTAGGCCACTCCCCACACGGCCCCGCCGTGTCCCGCGAGGGTGGCGACCGGCCGGAACCCGACCGCGTCCCACAGCCGCACGGTGCCGTCGATGCCGCCGGAGGCCAGCACCCTGCCGTCCGGGCCGAAGGACACGGCGCGGACCGCGCCGGTGTGTCCGGTGAGGGTGGCGGCCGGACGTCCCGACGCCGGATCCCAGACCCGGACCGTGCCGTCGTTGGCGCTGCTCGCGAGCCGCCGCCCGTCCGGGCTGAACGAGACGCTCCGCACGGCGCCCGCGTGCCCGTGCAGGACCGACCGCGCCGAGCGCGCGGCGACGTCCCACAGCCGCACGGTCAGGTCGTCGCTCCCGGAGGCCAGGAGCCGGCCGTCGGGGCTGAACGCGACCGCGTTGACGAAGTCCTGATGCGCGGTCAGGGTGCTGAGCTGCACGTGGCGGGCGGTGTCCCACAGTTTCACCGTCCGGTCCGCGCTGGCGGAGGCGAGGGTCCGGCCGTCCGGTGAGAAGGCCACCGCGAACACGGACCCGCCGTGCCCGGTGAGCGTGGCGAGGAGCGTGCGCCGGGCGCAGTCCCACAGTCTGACGGTGCGGTCCGCGCCCGCCGAGGCCACGAGCCGCCCGTCGGGGGAGAACGCGACCGCGAAGACGGCCCCCTGGTGGCCCGTCAGCGTCCCGACGAGCCGGCGCTGCCGGGGGTCCCACAGGCGGACTGCCCGGTCCGCGCCCGCCGAGGCGAGCAGCCGCCCGCCCGGGGCGAAGGCCGCCTGCCACACCTCGGCGAAGGGCCGGACCACCAGCGAGGTCCGGCCCGGGTCCCACACCACCGCGGACTGGTCGAAACCCCCGGTGGCCAGCAGGCCGTCGGGGCCGACCGCCACGGCGAGCACGTAGTCGGTGTGCCCCGCGAGGACCTGGGTGATCCGGTGGCCGGCCGTGTCCCACAGTTTGGCCGTCCCGTCGCCGCTCGTGCTGACGACCGTGGTGCCGTCCCGCGTGTAGGCGACGGCGTTGACGTCGTCGCTGTGCCCGCGCAGCACCTCGGTCCCGGTGGGCCGGCCCGGCCCGGAGACGTCCCAGATCCGGACGGTCCGGTCCGCGCCGCCCGAGGCGACGCTGCGGCCGTCCGGTGCGAACGCGACCCCGAGGACCCCGTCGCCGTGGCCTTCGAGTACCTCCGCAGGGGCGGCCTCGCCCCCGTCGGCCACCTCCCACAGCCGGACGGTGCGGTCGGCGGCGCCCGAGACGACCCGCCGCCCGTCCGGGGAGAACGCGACCCCGTGCACCGCGTCGGTGTGTCCGCGCAGCGTGCTCCTGAGCCGCCCGGTCGCCGTGTCCCACAGGCGTACCGTCGCGTCGACGCCCCCGGAGGCGAGGGTCGTTCCGTCGGGTGAGAAGGCCACCGAGCGGACGCCGCCGCCGTGCCCGTAGAGCGTGCCCGCCGGCTGGCGCTCGGGCAGCCGCCACAGCCGTACGGCCCCGTCCGCGCCCGCCGACGCCAGCAGCCGGCCGTCCGGTGCGAAGGCCACCCCCAGCACCGGCGCGCCGTGCCCGGTGAGCGTCGCCACCGCCGACCGGTGGCCGGCTCCGCCCCACAGCCGTACGGTGCCGTCGGTGCTGGCCGTCGCGAGCAGCCGGCCGTCCGGGGCGAAGGCCACGCCGTTCACCGGGCCGGTGTGCCCGGACAGCCGGCCGGTGAAGGCCTGCGCCTGCGTACTGAGCAGCGCGCCGCGCGCCTCCGTCGTGGGCGCGGTCCGGTACGCCTCCGCCGCGAGCAGCATCGACGCCTCCGGCTGCCCGGAGGCCATCGCCCCGGACCGAACCGCCAGCTCCCGCGACTGCGCGGTCCGCTGTTCCTCCACCGCCCGCGACCACTGGTGGAAGGCCAGGCCGCCGGCGCCCAGCGCCACGACCAGCAGGACGCCCAACGCCGCCAGCAGCCGGCGCCGGGTCCTCGCCCGCCGCCGGGAGCGCAGCCGCCGGCCGCGTTCCTCGGCTCGGCTCGCCGCGAGGAACTCCCCCTCCCAGGGGCCCGGCGGATCACGGCCGTCCTGCCGCTCCGCCCATTCCTCCGCCGCCGCCAGCCGGCCGCCCCGGTAGAGGAGTTCCGCGTCCCTGCCGCCGCGGACCCAGGCCGCCGCCGCGTCGGCGAGCTGCTGGCGCAGCAGCAGCCCCGCCCGGTCCGAGTGGATCCACTCGCGCAGCCGCGGCCACGCCCGCAAGAGGGCCTCGTGGGTGATCCGTACCGCGGACTCGCCGGCCGTCGCCCCGGCCGTCACGAGGCGGGCCCGTACGAAGGCGTCCAGGGCGGAGCCGGCCGAGCGCGAGTCCCGCAGGCCGGCCAGCAGCCGGTCGGGCGCGACCCTGCGCCGGGTCTCCACGTCCCCGTCCCCGTCCCCGAACTGCACCAGCCGCAGCAGGACGCGACGGGCCGCCTCCTGCCCGGCCGCGTCCAGGCCGGTGAACACGTCCTCGGCCGTGCGCGCCACCGCGCCGCGCAGGCCGCCCGTCGCCTCGTACCCGGCGACGGTGAGGGTGCGGCCGGAGCGGGCGCCCCAGGTCACCAGCAGCGCGTGCGACAGCAGCGGCAGGGCCCCCGCCGATCCCGCCGGGGTCCCGTCCTCCGCCCCGGCGTCGCGCGCCAGCAGCTCCACCAGCCCCGGTTCGAGCAGCAGCCCGGCCCGCTCGGCGGGGCGGGTGATGGCCGCGCGGAGCTCCTCCGGGGTCATGGGGGCGAGGACGAACAGGCCGTGCGCGAACACGTCGGCCAGCTCGGGGTAGGCCAGACAGCGGCCGCTGAAGTCCGCGCGCAGGCCCAGCACCACCAGCGCGGGGGTGTCGGCGCTGCCGCCGGAGAGCTCGGTGAGCGCCGCGATGAAGGCCCGCCGCTCGCCCTCGTCGCGGCACAGCGTGAACACCTCCTCGAACTGGTCGACCACCAACACGATCCGCCCCTCCCCGACCCCACCACCACCCACCCCAGCACCTCCGCCCACCCGTCCGGTGCCAGCGGTGCCACCGGGCGCAGCGGGGCTACCTGGTCCAGCGGGGCCGGCAGTTCCGGCAGTTCCGGCAGGTACGGCAGTTCCAGCGGGTACGGCGGGGCCAGCAGGTCCACCGGGTCCGGCGGGTACGGCGGGGCCAACAGGTCCACCGGTTCGGGCGGGTCCGGCGATTCCGGCGGGTCCAGCGGTGCCGGCGGGGCCAGCGGGGCCAACAGGGCCGGCGGGGCCAACAGGCTCACCGGTTCCGGCTGGGCCGGCGGGTCGTGCGGGTCCGGCGATTCCAGCGGGTCCACCGGTTCCGGCGGGTCCGGCGGGTCCGGCGGGTCCGGCAGTGACGGTGGGGCCAGCAGGTCCGGCGGGTCCGGCGGGTCCGGCGGGTCCGGCGGGTCCGGCGGGTCCGGCGGGTCCGGCAGTGACGGTGGGATCCTCCGATCCGACCGACGCATCCGATCCGGCCTGTCCGTCACGTACGAGCGATCCGGGACGCGCGTCGCGGCCGTCCGGCGTTGCCCCCTTCACCGACCCGACCTGCCCGTCGGGCCGGAACGGCACTTCCGGTGGCCGGGCTCCGGCCCCCGGCCGCGGTTCCGGTACGGCGGCGGGGGTGGGGGCCGACGTCGGGGCATGGGCCGGGCCCTGGGCCTGGGTTGGAGCCTGGGACTGGCCTTGGCCCCGAGCCGAATCCCAGCCCTGCCCTCGCCCCTGACCCGGTGCATGGGCCGGACCCCGGACCGGGGCCTGGGTGGGGGCCGAGTCCTGAGCCGGGGCCGAGGCCGGGCCCGGATCCGAGGCTGAGCCCAGGTCCCGGGTCGGGGGCGCGCCCGGGCCATGGGCCGGGGCCTGGGCCGGAGCCGAGGTCGTGGCCGGGCCCGGATCCAGGGCTGAGCCCGGGGGGTGAGGCGGAGCTTGGGGCGCCGCCGGGCCCGGGGCTGACCCAGGGACCTGGGGCGGGGCCGAGCCCTGGCCTTGGGCCGGGACTTGGGTCGGGGCCAGGCCCTGGTCGTGGGTCGGAGCCGCCCCCTGAGCAGAGCCCGAGCCCGGGGCTGGAGCCGAGCCCGAAGCCATGCCCGGAGCCGAGCCCCGGCCCGGGGCCGGGGCCTGGGCTGGGCCCGGAGCCGGAGCCGGGCCCGGAACCTGGGCCGGGGCTTCGTCGGGGGGCGGTGGGGCTGGCGGGGGCTGGGCCGGCGGGGTTAGGACGCGTTGGAGTTCCCGCATCGGGTGGGCGGTCGGCGTGCACAGTACGACCCGGGGGGCGGCGACGCCGAACGGGCCTCCACCGCCCCCGCGCAGGGCCGGTACCAGACCGGCCCGCAGCAGCGAGGACTTGCCCGCGCCCGAAGGGGCCACCACCGCCAGCGGGCCCTTGCCCGCCTGCCCGGCCAGCCGGTCCAGCAGCGCCGAGGCGGCCCGCTCGCGGCCGAAGAACCAGTCGGCGTCCCCGGTGCCGAACGCCGCCAGCCCCCGGTACGGGCACGCCGCCGCCGCGGCCTCCGGCCGCCGCGCCTGCGGTACCGCGTCCGGCACCAGGCGGGCCAGCGCGCCGCCCGCGCCGAGGGCCTCGTCGCAGCGTTGGGCCAGATCGGCCGTGGGCGGCTTCGTACCGTTCTCGATCTTGCTGAGGTAGCCCTTGCTGTAGTGCATGAGCCGCGCCAGCGCGGACAGCGACAGCCCGCGTTCGGTCCTGACCTGACGCAGGGCCGCGCCGAAGTCCGCGGCCGGGCCCGGCGCCCGCCCGCCCCGGCCGGCGTCTGTGGCTCCCGTCGACAGGTCCCCTGCGTCCACGCGCGCCTCCGTTGAGATCCGGCGGCCCACGCTAGCGAGGCGCCCGCGCCCCCCGCACCGCGCGCCTCCCCCGTTCGACTGAATCCGACCGGAGGACGCATGAGCGCCCGATCCCGGGGAAGGGACGGAGGCCGCCCGGGACGGCGGCGCCCCCTAAGGAGTCCGGAGGCGCTCGGCGAGGGACTGGAACTCGGGCCAGGGCCGCTGCGGGGGACGGGAGTCCCACACCTTCTGGGAGAGGGCCGCCAGCGGGAGCCGGATGCCGGCGGCGACCTGGGCCGGTGTCTGCGACCCGGCCAGGTCGGCCCAGACGGCCAGCCGGGCGCCGAGGACCTGCGCGTCGTAGCGGGCGGGGACGGCCGTGGTGCCGCGCAGGACCAGGGGGGTCCACTGTTCGTAGATGCGGCGGCCGGTGGGGTACGTGAACTGGTTCGGTTCGCCGAGCACGTAGTACAGGTACTCGTCGTTGAGGTTGACGACCTTGCGGCCCGCGTCGAGGTACGCCAGCGGCGGCCGCGCGCCGATCTCCTTGCCCGTCCAGTACTCGGCCTGGATGTCGGGCGCCGCCGCGACCACTCCCCCGCTGAAGAATCCGTCGTTCCACGCCTTGAGGGCCTTGCCCGACGGGCGGACCACCGCGGCCCGGTCGTTCAGCCAGCCCGTCGCCAGGTCCTGGACCCGGGCGGACGGTCCGTAACGCTGCCGGGCGGCCGCCGCGAGCTGGGGGAAGGAGGCCTGCGGGTCGCGGACGACCAGGGCCTGGTACTCGTCGGCCCCCAGGTGCCAGGCTCCGGCGGGGAACAGCGGGATGAACTCGCGCAGCAGTTCGTCCATCAGTTTGGCCGCCGCCGGGTCGGATATGTCGACGGCTCCCTTGACGGCCCGGCCCTGTACGTCGCGCAGTTGCAGGCCGGGGTGGGCGCGCAGGACGGCGCCGAGGTGGCCCGGCGAGTCGATCTCGGGGACGACGGCGATGTGCAGCCGGGCGGCGAGCGCGGTGATCCGGCGGACCTCGGCCTTGGTGAGGTGCGGGGTGGAGACGATCTCGGGATGGCTGTCGGACTGGATCCGGAAGGCCTGGTCGTCGGAGAAGTGCAGGCCGAGCTGGTTGAGCTTCAGGTCGGCCATCTCCCGCAGCCGGTCCTCTATCCACTCGGGGGCGAAGTGCTTGCGCGCGATGTCGAGGTTGAGGCCGCGCTGCGGTTTGGCGGGGGCGTCCTTGACGGTGCCCTCGGGGGCCGAACCGGCTCCGCGTATCGCCTGTTTGAGGGTGCGGGTGCCGTAGAAGACGCCCGCCTCGTCGGGTCCGGTGATCCGGACGCGTCCGTTCTGGACGGTGAGGGTGTAGGACTCCGCAGGCCCGGACCCCTTGGCGGCGAGGTCGAGTTCGACGTCACCGGGCTTCGCCTCGTCGGACTCGGCGTATCCCAGGCGCAGTTCACCGGCGAGGAGCTTGCCCTCGTCGGACAGGGCCGCGCTGTCGGCGGGGTTCACGACCACCCGCGCGCCGGCGGCCGGTTTCCAGCCGGGCCCCCGGGCGGGCACGTGTTCCCGTACGGCCGGGACGGTGCTCGGAGCGGTGGACAGCGGGTACGAGGCGGGCGGCGGGGGCGGCGGGGTGGGGGCTTCGCTCGCCGGGGTGGTGGCGGCCGGGCCGCCCGTGGAGACGGCCGGGCTGGGGCTGGGGGCCGCGGGCGCGGCTCCGGTGGAGGCGGAGCAGGCGGGCACGGCGAGGGTGACCAGGGCGGCGGCCGTTGCCGTCGCGATGGTCCTGCCTCTCCCGAACGTGCCGCTCGTCTGTCTCATGGTGTGCCCGTGTCCCCCGTACCAACCTGGCACGGGAGACACGGGCGCGCGAGCCGGGGGGTTCAGACCAGTGCGGCGAGCGCGGTGGCGGCGAAGCCGTGGTCCTGGTCGGGGGCGCCGCCGCCGACGCCGACGGCCCCGATGAGGCGGCCGTCGCGGTGGACGGGCAGGCCGCCCGCGATGAAGAGCAGCGGCCGGTCGAGGGCGGTGGGCAGGGTGTGGAAGAGCCCGCCGGGCTGGACGGCGTCGACGAGGTCGGCGGTGGGGGCGTCGAGCTGGAGGGCGGTGAAGGCCTTGCGGGTGCTGGTCTCGCCGGAGATCAGTACGGCGCGGTCGTCGCGGCGGAAGGCCAGCAGGTGGCCGCCCGCGTCGAGGACGGTGACGCTGACGGCGACCCCGGCCGTTTCGGCGGCGGTGCGGGCGGCGGCGACGAGCAGGTCGGCGTCCTCGCTGGTCAGGGGGGTGACGGCGGTGCGGGTGGCGGTGCTGGACATGCGGGACTCCTGGGGGGGGAAGGGGGGTGCGGGTGGGTCAGTGGTGGGCGGGGACGGGCGCGGGGGCTGCGGCCGGTGCGGCGCGGCCGGTGTCCGCCGGCGCGCGGCGTGCCGTACGGCGCTCCAGGGCTCCGGAGAGGACGGCGAGGACGAGGGCGGAGGCGGCGAGGGCGGCGCCGACCCAGTTGGGCGCGGTCCAGCCGAGGCCCGCGGCGATGACGAGCCCGCCGAGCCAGGCGGCGAGGGCGTTGCCCAGGTTGAAGGCGCCGATGTTGACGGCGGAGGCCAGGGTGGGGGCGCCGGCGGCCTGGTCCAGGACCCGCTTCTGCAGCGGGGGTACGGTCGCGAAGCCGAGGGCGCCGATGAGGACGATGGTGGCCGCGGCGCCCGCCTTGGTGTGGGCGGTGAGGGTGAACAGGGCCAGTACGACGGCCAGTGCGCCCAGGGACACGTACAGCATCGGCATCAGCGCGCGGTCGGCGAAGCGGCCGCCGACGAGGTTCCCGGCGACCATGCCGAGGCCGAAGAGGACGAGGAGCCAGGTGACGGAGGTGTCGGCGAAGCCGGCGACGTTCGTCATCATCGGGGTGATGTAGGTGATGGCGGCGAAGACTCCGCCGAAGCCGAGGACGGTCATCGCCATGGCGAGCAGGACCTGGACGTTGCGGAACGCGGCCAGTTCGTGGCGGATCCGCACGCCCTCGGGGCGCGGCAGTTCGGGGACGAGGCGGGCGATGCCGAGCAGGCCGACCACGCCGAGGGCGGCGACGATCAGGAAGGTGACGCGCCAGCCGAGGTGCTGTCCGACAAGGGTGCCGAGGGGGACGCCGACGACGTTGGCGACGGTGAGGCCGGTGAACATCATGGCGATGGCGCCGGCCTTCTTCTCGGGGGCGACGAGTCCGGCGGCGACCACCGAGCCGATGCCGAAGAAGGCGCCGTGTGCCAGGGAGGCGACCACGCGCCCGGCGAGCATCACGCCGAAGGCGGGGGCGAGGGCGGAGAGCACGTTGCCGACGACGAACAGGCCCATGAGCAGCATCAGCATGCGCTTGCGGGGGAGGCGGGTGCCGAGGACGGTCATCAGCGGGGCGCCGAGGACGACGCCGAGGGCGTAGCCGGTGACCAGCAGGCCCGCGGTGGGGATCGTGACGCCGTAGCCGGCGGCGACCTCGGGGAGCAGGCCCATGATCACGAATTCGGTGGTGCCGATCCCGAAGGCCCCGATGGCGAGGGCGAGGAGCGCGAGAGGCATGAGGGAGGTGCCCTTCAGGGTTCGAGTGGGGGGTGGGGGCGGGGCGCTCGTGGCGCGGGGCGGCGGACGACGGTCGATCTTGCGTTCGCCGTTTGCCTTCGTCCACATTAATTGCAGACGCGGGATATTTGCAAGCGCGGGCTATTGCGTCGGTGGCCTATCCTGGCGGTACGCGGCGACGAGACGACGCCACCGGCAACGACGGAGGAGCCATGACGGCCACGGACAGCGCACTGACCGCCCTCGCCCAGGGCTGGTGCGCCCTCTCCCTCCTCCACGGCCGCATCGAGGCGCACATCGAGCGGGCGCTCCAGTCGGGCCACGGGCTGAGCGTGCGCGAGTACTCGCTGCTGGACGTGCTCAGCCGGCAGCACAGCGGCCCCGGCGGGCACCTGCGCATGCACCAGGTCGCGGACTCGGTCGTGCTCAGCCAGAGCGCGACGACCCGGCTGGTCAGCAGGCTGGAGGACCGCGGGCTGCTCAACCGCTACATCTGCGACACCGACCGCCGGGGCATCTACACCGACGTCAGCGAAGCGGGCCTGGCCCTGCTGGCCCGGGCCCGGCCGACCAACGACGCGGCCCTGCGCGAGGCCCTGGACGAGGCGGCCGGCCATCCCGAACTGGCCCCGCTGGTCAAGGCGATCGAGGACACGGGCACGATCCGCGCCTGACGGTTTCCGTCCGTTTCAGCCGGTCACGGGGCCGGGGCGCTCACGGCCGCCGACGGTCCACCCGGCAGCGGTGTGGCGCCGGCGGGCGGCGCCGACCTCACCGGGGTGGTCGCGGGGGGCCGGGACGGGGTCGGCGTGGGGGCGGGCACCCCGGCGGCGGTCGACGGGGGCCTGGACGGCGTGGCGTTCCCCGCGGGCGACGCGGGGCTCGACGGGGCCGGACTCGGCAGGGGGGATCCCGACGGCAGGCCCGGCGCAGGGGTCGGAGTCGGGGTCGGCGTCGGCGTGGTGAGCTCGGGGGGCGCCGCGGGCGGCACCGGCCGGGGCGGCAGCTGGTCGGGTCCGAGTACGAGGTAGCCGGCCAGGGCCGCCGCGGCCAGCCCGGACAGCCCCGCGAAGGCCCAGACCGAGCGGCGCCGCCACAGCGCGCGCACGGACAGCCGCCGCAGGTGCGGACCCGGCGGATCGGCGGGCCGCAGCCCGACGACGGTCACCTCGTCCGCCCGCGCGGCCAGTGCCTGTCGCAGGCGGTGCTCCACGGGACGTTCGCCGCGGCGCTGCTCCCCGTCCGTCGTACCCGTCATACCCGGCCCTCCAGAACCTTCTCCAGCGCGTCCAGACCACGGCTGGCGTTCGACTTCACCGCTCCCCGGCTGATGCCGAGGGTGGTGGCGATCTCCGCCTCGCTCAGATCGGCCCAGTAGCGCAGCACCAGCACCTGGCGGCGGCGCGGGGACAGCTTGCCGAGCGCGGCCAGCACCTCCCGGTGCGCCTCGCCCAGCACGACGGAGGCCTCGGCGGAGGGCACGTCGGCCGTCATCGGCGGCACCCAGGCCCGGGCGGTGCGCCTGCGGCGCAGCACGGAGCGCGAGGTGTTCACCACGGCGGTGCGCAGGTAGCCCAGCGCGTTGTCCACCTCCGTGATCTGTTCCCCGTACCGGCGGTACAGGGCGGTGAAGGCGTCCTGGACCACGTCCTCGGCGGTGGCCGGGTCGTCGACGAGGAGCACCGCCAGCCGGACCATGCCCAGCCGGTGCGCGTGGTACAGCTCGCTGACGGTGGGCGGGGGCGGCGGCTCCTCCGCGCCGGGCGTCCCGTCGTCGCCGAAGGTCCGGGCGCCGCCGTACGTGTACGCGTACGGGCGCGTGCCGGGACCCGCCGGCGGGGCGGAACGCTCGCGGCGCGAGAGCCACCACCACAAGCCCCGCCACGCCCGGGCGAACCCGGGCGTGAGGGGGCTGATGGATGGTGCGAGGTCGAGCACGGGTGTCCTCAGTTGGCGGCGCGGCGCCGCACGGCGTACAGGGCTCCCCCGCCGACGGCGATGAGCCCGGCCGCGCCGGCGCCGAGGGCGACGGTGGTCGCCGAGGAGCCAGTATGCGCGAGCTCGGATCCGCCGGGGGCGGCGGAGGGCTCTGCGCTCGGCTGGGCGCCCGCCGGGCTCGTCGGGACCGGGGTCGGCTTCGCGCCCGCCGGGCTCGACGGGACCGGGGTCGGCTTGGCGGTCGACGGGCTCGCCGGGACCGCGCTCGGCTTGGCGCCCGCCGGGCTGGTCGGGGCCGGGCTCGGCTTGGCGCTCGACGGAGCGGTCGGCTGGGCGCTGGGCGCGGCGCTCGGCGTCGCGGTGGCGGCGGGCGCCGCGGCGACGGCCGCCCCCTGCGCGGCGACGGCCGGCCCGCCGAGGACGACGGCCGCGCCCGTGGCGGCCGCGACGACGAGGGCCGCCCGGCGGGCGGAGAGGGGGACGCGCTTGAGGTTCTTCACAGTGGTTCTCCACGGTCGGGTCGAGGGCGCGGAACTTCGCCCTTCACCCCCGCACGACGCGCGAGTGCGCGATCGGTTGCCACTGTTTCCGAAAAACTTTTCGCGCGGACCCGCGAGGGGTTCCCCGCTCCCCGTCCGGCTCCGTTCAGCCGCGGCCCGGCGGCTGCGGCGGCCAGGGGACCTCGGCCAGCAGCGGGACGAGTTCCGCCTCCTCGTGGTCGAGGTGCGCGGTCAGTTCGGCCGTCATCCGGGCCAGTTCGGCGCGGAACCGCTCCGGTTCCGCGATGTGGAGGCCGTCCAGCAGGCCCACGAGCTCGCCCTGGACGACCGCGAGCTTCCGGTGTTCCTCCCGCAGGCGTGCGAACGTGCCGGCCAGGTGCGGGTGGTGGGGGGCCATCCCGGGGAACAGGTGGTCGTCCTCGCTGACGTGGTGGAACTCCAGGGCCCGGCAGAACGCCAGGCAGCGCTGGCGGATCTGCAGGCCGAGCCCCGGCGGCGGCGGTTCGCCCGGGCCGGTGTGCGAGGCCCGGGCGGCGAAGTGGGCGTCGGTTTCGGCGCTCACGTGACGCAGCTGGGCCCGCAGCCAGGTGTGGACCTCCATGATCTTGCCCGCGAGGTCGCGGACCTCTCCGGGAGCCTGCCACCCGTCGGGGTCGGCCGGGCCGAGGACCACGACGGGCAGGGTCCGGTCGGTCCGGTCCCGGTACTCGCCGTATCCGGGTTCGGCTTCGAGGACGTGGGCGAAGAGTTCGTCGCGCCGGGCCCCCTCGGCCGGGACCGCGAGGGCTTCGAAGGTGTCGGCGCCGAGCTCCACCCGGACCTGGGGGTGGGCGAGGAGGTTGTGGTACCAGTCGGGGTGGTGGGGGGCGCCGAGGTTGGAGGCGACGACCAGCAGCCCGTCTCCGTGGCGGACGTAGCCGAGCGGGGTGGTCCGTTCGGCTCCCGACCGGGCTCCGGTGGTGGTCAGCAGGAGCAGGTCCGAGCCCTCGAAGGGGCCTCCCACCTTCCCCCGGCGGGCGCGGAACTCCTCGATGACGGACTGGTTGAACGACGTGGGCACGACTGTGTTTCCCTCTCGGGGCAGGGCACGGCACGCCGCCCGGCCCGGCGGGACGGCCGGAGGCGGGGGCGGGGCGTGCGGAAGAGACGCGGGGGTGGCACCGGACGGCGCGGCGGGGCCGCGGCGCGTGCCGGGCGCAGGTGTGCGGGAGTGACGTGGGGCCGGCGTGCGGCCGTACGACGTCAGCTGCGGGGCGCGGAGTTCTGACTCAAGGCGCTTCCTCAGGGGTGGGGGTGTTCGCCCGATCACCGGCCGGCCCACTGCTCTCTGGCCGGAGTCACGCGACACCGGCCCCCATTACACGCAGGCGGGCGGCCGTTGTCAACGCCGATGATCATGTGGCTGACCGTGCGGGAGCTCCCGCAGGACCGTGCCCGGCAGGGCGAAGCCCTCCGACCGGACGCGGGGAGGCGCCCGGGTGCCCCTTGAGCACACCGGCCCCGTGGATCACAATCCGCAGATGCCGACGCCCCCGTACAGCAGTTGGATGCGGTACTTCTCGCCGACCGCGGGCCATCGCCGGCTCGGCCTGGTCTGTCTCGGCGTGGGGGTGCAGGAGGGGGAGCTTCCGGTGGTGGGCCCCCGGGCGCTGGACCATCACGTGGCCGTCGTCGTCACCCGCGGGCGGGGGTGGTTCGCGCACGCCGGTCGCCCGCCGCAGCCGGTGACCGCCCCCGCCCTGCTCTGGCTGGTACCGGGCGTCGAGCACCACTACGGCCCCGGCAGCGGCGGCTGGGACGAGTGCTTCGTGGACTTCGCGGGCCCCGGCGTGGAGGCGTACACCGACCTCGGATACGTGACCCCCGACCGGCCGCTGGTGCCGCTGAGCGGGACGGCCGGGGTGCGTCACGTGGTCGACGGGATCGTACGGGCGGCCCGGCGCGGCGGGCCGCTGCTGGAGGTGGAGGCCGCGGCGGCCGTGCACGCCCTGCTGGTGGCCCTGCGATACGCGAGCGCGGGGGTGTCGCGGCACGGTGACGCGGTGATGGAGGCCCTGACCCGGGACGCGCTGCTGCCGATCCCGGTCGCGGAACACGCCGCGCGGCTGGGCATCTCCCTGCCCGAACTGCGCGGGGCGGTCCGCCGCACCACCGGCGAGGGGGTCAAGGAGTACCTCCTCGGCATCCGGCTGAGCCGCGCGAAGGAACTCCTGGCCCGCACCGACCTGCCGGTGGCCGGCATCGCCCGGCGCGTGGGCTACGAGGACCCCGCGTACTTCAGCCGCCTGTTCAGCCGCCGCGTCGGCATGGCGCCGGTCCGCTTCCGCGCCCAGTCCGTCCGGCCCCCGCTTCCCTGACCACTACGGTCCCTCGCTCAGGCGGGCCGCCGGGCGAAGCAGAACAGGTGCTCCTCGGGTCCCGCGAGGGGGTCGGCGGGTGTGAACGACGCGGTGTGGTGGCGCAGTACCTCCAGGCCCGCTTCCGCGAGGAGCCTGAGGTGCTCTTCGGTGGAGAGGCTGCTGACGGTGACCGGATGGCCCATCCACTCGATGTCCAGGCCCCTGATGTCCCCCGGCACCGTGGCCATCACGAAGTACCCGCCCGGCGCGACCCACGACGCCATGCGGCCGAGCGCGGCGGCGACGTCCGGCTGGTCCATGACCAGCAGCGGGAAGAAGGAGCACACGGCGTCGTACCCGGCCGGCTCCGGCGCGTAGGTGCGTACGTCGGCCTGTTCGAAGTGGGCCCCCGGGACCCGGGCGCGGGCCGTTTCGACCATGGCCGCCGAGACGTCGATGCCGGTCACGGCGTGGCCGGCCCGGGCGAGCCTCTCGGCGGTGGGCCGGCCGGTGCCGCTGCCGACGTCCAGGACGCGGGCGCCGGCGGGAAGCCGCTCCACGAGCCGGTCGAGGGCTTCGAGCTGGCCGGGCACCTGTCCGAACAGGTCCTCGTACCGCTCCCCCAGTGCGTCGAACACCTCTGCCGCTGACTCGCGTCGGGTCATGGCGCCTCCTCGTGTCGGGAGTTCACCGTACTGGGGGCGGGGGCCGGCCGGGGGCCTTCCTCAGGGCCGGTGGCCGACGTTGAGTTCGGCGAGGGAGGTCCAGGGGTTGCCGCCCACCTCCCGCGTGGCCTTGAGGCGGACGTGGCGCGCGGTCCTCGGGGCGAAGGTGACGTCCTGCTGGGCGGCGCCGTCGGCGAAGGTGCCGGAGGCCGCGGGCGTTCCCCAGTTCACCCCGTCGGTGGAGGTGAACACCTGGTAGTCGGCGATGCGTCCGTTGCTCTGCGTCTGCCGGGGCAGGCAGTGCAGCGCGGAGACGTTGTACGGGGCGCCGAGGTCGAGGGTGATCTCGTGCGGCATCGGGGCGGTCGTCGCGTACCACTGGGTGTGCCAGATGGTGGCGGCGTCGCCGTCGAGGACGTGGGCGGCGCTGCCGTCCTCTCCGGCCGTCTCCTGGCTGTCGACGGAGCTGACGCGCATCTGGCCCTGCGGGAGGAGGAGTTCGCCGCCGGCCGGGCCGAGGTCGTCGACGGTCAGGTCGTCGAGGACGAGGTCGGCCTCGTTGTGGGAGCCTTCCGGGGTGATCTTGCGTACGCCGATCCAGGCGTCGGCCCCGGCCGTGAAGGTCCTGGTGAAGGTGGTCGGGGTGCGGGCCTGGCCGAGCGCGGTGACGTTCTCGGTCGTGCCCGCGCCGGTGACGAACTGGTAGTCGCCGGCGAAGCCGTTCTCGTAGGTGAACGTCACCTTGTACGCACGCCCCTGGGTGAGGCGGAGCGTCTGCGGCAGGGTGCGGTACACCAGGCCGGTCCGCTCCTCGTGCGACTTGAGGGAGTTCCGGCCGCCGATCACGTCGTCGACGAGCTTCCCGTTCCATCCCGCCTGCGTGTAGGGCGTGTTGCGCTGCGCGATGTGCGTGCGGGGATCGGTGGCCGAACCGCCGGCGCCGCCGAAGACGAAGGGGCCCCAGCCGGCGTCGACGTTCTCGAAGTCCTCGGCGAACCAGTGGCCGTTCAGCGGGGTGCGCGCGGAACGCACCACGCGTACCTCGTCCAGGTACACCGTGCCGGATCCGGCGGCGGCGGACAGGGCGAGGGTGGCGGTGGACTGCCCGGCCGGGACGTCGAAGAACACCTTCATCCGCTGCATCCTCGTACCGTTCTTCTCGCTGCCGCCCAGGGTGTTGACGAGCGGTGAGGAGTCCGCGTACACGGAGGCGGCGGACCCGCCGCCGGCCGGGGTGACGCTGAGGGTGGCGGCCCGCCCGGCGGGGGTGGAGACCCACACGGAGGCCGCGTGGGTGCCGGGGGTGAGGCCGGTGAGCCGCTGGGAGACGGCGCCTGCGGCTCCGGCGGCGAAGGTGAGCTCCTGCTGGCCGTGGGCGTTGCGGGCGACGGAGGCGCCGGTCCCGGTGACGGTCCAGGCGTTCAGGTCGCCGGCGTAGAAGGAGGGGTCCTTGACGGGGGTGCCCTCGCCCCAGTTCGGGGCGGGCTGGGCGGGTGCGGCGCCCGCGGTGACCACGTAGGCGGTGCGGGCGGCCGCGTTGACGGTGACCTGGTTTCCGGCACCCACGGTGAGGTCGCCGACCAGCTGACGGCCGGTGTCGGTGAGCCGGTAGAGCTTGGGGGCGCTCCAGCCGGCCGGGAGGGTCCAGGTGGTGGAGCCGCCGGCGTCGTTCCAGTGGTAGAGCTTGCCGTCGCGCGGCAGGAGGTAGGCGGAGCCGCTGAGGACGGTGCGGCCGCCGGTGGTGATCCGGCGCTTGCCGCCCGCGGTGGTCACGACGGTGCCGTTGGCCAGGGTGACGCTGTCCGCGGTCCACCTCACGACCGGGGACTCCTGGAGGTACTTGGTCGGCAGGTTCACCCCGAAGGTGGTGTTCAGGAAGGCGGGGTAGTCCTTCTCGCCCTGCCAGCCCTCGTAGGCGGTGATCTCGGCGCCGCCGAGCAGCGGGTGGCGGGCGATCCAGTCGTCCTTGGCGTGGTTGGCGACGAACCGGGCGATGGTGGAGTTGACGCCCTTCAGGTCGCTGCCGCCGTAGTCGACGTCGGTGGCCCAGTGGTGCCAGAGGGACTGTTCGGTGAGGGTCTGGGGGAACTCGGTGGCGAGCTGGAGGCCGAGTCCGGAGATCTCGCGCTGGAGCTTGCGGGAGACGTAGCCGTCGCCGTACCAGACGTCGACGTAGAGGAAGTCGAGTCCGGGCGCGGCCGCCTTGAGGTCCTTCAGGCGCCCCAGGCGCCGGCCGGACTGGCCGTCCTCGCGGGTGTCGACGTAGTACGACTGGTCGAGCCAGTCCCAGCCGAGGCCGCCGGTGTGGCGGGCGGGGTCGAAGGTCGCCGAGACCGGGTATTCCTCGGTGGCGTTGACGTGGACGCCGAAGTCGGCGTTGTAGGCCTGCCCGGCGGTGGTGAGGGCGCCCAGGCCGGCGGCGCCGCCGAGTTTGGCGCCGATGTCCTTGTAGTCCATGTGCGCCGAGTCGTGGCCCTCGGAGGCGTAGCCCTTCAGCAGGACGAACTGGCCCAGGCCGTCGGTGGCGAGAGCGACGCGCTTGGTCTCGTCGAGGGTCTGCGCGAAGGGGTGGGTGGCCTGGGAGGCGAAGTTGAAGGGGATGCGCTGGACGGCCCGCCGCGCGGTGTCCTGCCAGCCGGTGGGCGGGGTCCAGATGTCGCGGTAGGCGATGGCCGCGTCCTGCCAGTCGACGGCGGCGTCCGCGTTGCGGTCGGCGGTGATCGCGATCCTGGCGTACGGGAGGGGCTCGGTGTCGCCGTCGGCGGCGCCCTGGGCCCGGTGGAGCCAGGCGCCGCTCCACAGGCCGGCGCGGCGGTAGGAGCCCTTGTCGGTGACCCGTTTGGCGATGCGGCCGTTCTCGCGGGCGGTGCCGCCCGACGGCTGGTCGTAGAGGGAGTTGGAGTCGATGGCGGCGGCCAGCCGGCCGGTGTTGAGCATCCCGTACATGACGGTGGTGGCGGCGGGGTCCACCGGCGTGGATCCGGTGACCGGGGTGAACGTGTCCCCGGTGCCGGTGGTGGCGGTGTGCATGGTCGCCGTGGACAGCGCGGCGCCCGGCTGGTCGCTGCGGACGCTGACCAGGGTGTGGTCGGGGACGGCGAGGCTGCGCACGCGCAGGGCGGGGGTGTCCTCGATGGCGGTGACCTTGAACTCGACGACCGGACCGGTCACCGAGAGGCGGGACCTGACGGTGACTCCGGAGAAGGTCAGCACGTAGTCCACGGCGGAGGCCGAGGGGGTGGAGGTGACCGTGGGGGTGTGGGCGGTCCCGTTGACGAGGAGCGTGCTCAGCGGGTCCTCGTTGCCGTGCAGGACGTCCCCGGTGGCGCGCCGCGTGTAGCCGACGACGCGGGGGAAGGCGCTGTCGACGGTGACGGACAGCTCGGCCGAGGTGATCGTCACCGGGCCGGCGGCGGGCGGGGCGGGCGCCACGGGCGGGGAGACGAGCAGGGTGGCGACGAGGCCGGCGACCGCGGCTGCGGCCGGCCAGAGGGGGGTGGGCATCGGGCCTCCGGGAGTCGGCGCTTCCCAGGCCCCGTCCACCTGGCGACCTGGCGCGGAGGCGCGCACGACTGCCGGAGCCGTGCGGTCCGCTCACTGACCTGTCAGCTTGCGGACCGCACGGCCCGGGGCCCATGGACAAAGCGCGTCGCCGTCCTGGACTTCCGGTTCCCGGACCCACGGTGATCCCGGGGTGCGGGGCGGGTCAGGAGGCGGGCACCAGGACGACGGCCGTTCCGTAGGCGCACACCTCGGTGCCGACGTCGGCGGCTTCGGTGACGTCGAAGCGCATCATCAGCACCGCGTTGCCGCCGCGCGCCTTGGCCTGCTCGATGAGCCGGTCCATGGCCTGGTTGCGGGTTTCGACGAGGGTCTTGGTCAGACCCTTCAGCTCGCCGCCGATCATGGACTTCAGGCCCGCGCCGATCTGGCTGCCCAGGTGCCGGGAGCGCACGGTGAGCCCGAACACCTCCCCGATGACCTGCTCGACCCGGTAGCCGGGAACGTCGTTGGTCGTGACCACCAGTACACCGGTCTGCTGGGCTCCGGGCCCGCCGCCGTAGTCTTCGATACCCATGCGCCCACTCTGGCGCCGTCGTCGGCCCGGCGCATCCGCAGACCCGCCACCCCCCACAGCACGTCCGTTCGATTTGCGCACGTCATACGGTCCCGAGGGGGTCTTCACGGGTGATTGGCAGGCGGGGTGGGGGCTCCCTACCATGGGCCGGTTCCACGGCACAGGCCCGCGAGGGCCGCGAGGAGGGCACATGGACTTAGGGCAGAACCCCCAGCCACCCGTGATCGACATGCACACACCGAGCGTGGCGCGGATGTACGACTGGCTCCTGGGCGGCGTCGAGAACTACGACAGCGACCGCACGGCCTGCGCCAAGCTGCTGGAGATCGCGCCCAGCACCCAGCTCCTGGCCCGCAACAACCGGGCGTTCCTCACCCGGGTCGTGCGCACCCTCGTCGAGGACTACGGCATCCGGCAGTTCCTCGACCACGGGTCCGGCCTCCCCACCCAGGACAACGTCCACGAGGTGGCCCAGCGCGTCGACCCCGGCTGCAAGGTCGCGTACGTCGACAACGACCCGATGGTCCTCGCGCACGCCCAGACCACCCTCCACGACAACGCGGGCACCCTCGTCATCTCGCAGGACATGCGCGACACCGAGCGGATCCGGCAGCTCACGGACCCGTTCCTGGACTGGCAGGCGCCGATCGCCGCCCTGTTCGTGTCGGTCCTGCACTGCATCCCGGACACCGACGACGCGCGGGATCCCGCGGCGGTCGTGCGCCGGACGGCGGCCATGCTGCCGCCGGGCAGCTTCATGGTGATCTGCCAGCTCGTCAGTGACGATCCCGTCGTGCGCGAGGACGTGACCCGCCTCATGGACGTGAGCACGCACGGCCATTGGGGCCGGGTACGTGAAACCCACGAGGTGGAGCGGTACTTCGACGGTCTCGACATCCTCGAACCGCGCCTCGTCGACGTGGTCGACTGGCGTCCCGACAGCACCCCTCCCCCGGCCGGGCTCCGGCCGAAGGACTGGGTCGAGTGGGGCGGAGTGGGCCGCCTGCGCTGACCCGGGTCAGCGGAAGGCGTCCAGCGCCTCGACGATCAGTTCCCGGCTCCGGTCCCTGGAGGCCGCCGCGACCCGCAGGTTGCTCAGCGCGTTGCGGTGGTCGTCCAGGGCCCGCGGCCGGGTCACGTAGTTCGCGCCGTTGATGTGCTCGACGTACGCGAGCTCGGCCGGGCCGCCGTCCCGGAACTTGAGGTGGGTGATCGGGTACGGCGGGGCGGCGACGTAGCCCGAGGTCATGTCCAGGATGCGGATGTTGACCTTGGCGGTGTCACCGGCGTTCAGCAGGTACGTCAACTGCTCGCGCATCACCTCGGCGTTGCCGCAGCGGCGCTTGAGCACGCCCTGGTCGAGGAGCACGGTCAGCCGCGGGACGTCGCCCTCCATGAGCCGCAGGCGGCGCTGGGTCCGCAGTTGCACGACGCGGACGATCTCCTCGGGCGCGGCGCTCGGCATCACGGCCCTGACCATGTGCGCCGCGTAGTCGGAGGTCTGGAGGATGCCGGGGACCACGAGGTTCTCGTAGAGACAGATCTCCTCGGCGTCGCCTTCCAGCTGGATCAGGCGCCTGAGGTAGCCGGGTGTCACGTCGCTGAACTGCTCGTACCACTCGCAGTCCTGGGCGAATTCCAGGAGCCGCTCCAGCGTGCGCGTCTCCTCGGCGTCCAGCCCGTAGTGCCGGGCCAGGTCGAGGACGTCCCTGGGTTTGGGTGGACTCTCGCCCCGCTCCAGTCGGCTGATCTTCGAAACGGAGCCGCGGATGACCGGGGCCACGTCCCGCAGGGTGAGGCCGCGCTCCTCACGGAACCCCCGGAGGGCCTGGCCCAGTACGCGGCCGGCCGCCGCCCGGCCCGGCTCTCTCCCCAACGGCAGTACGGGAGCGACCTGATCGGGCAGCGGCTCGGGGAGAGCGGGCATGTGAACTCCTATGCGACTGAGACAGGTCCCGGTCATCAGAATGGAGTCTCGCCACTCACACTTCCAAGCTTTGGCCTAGGATTTGGCCGTCATCCAGTCAGCTGATCGAATTCCGACCGTTTCACTCCGTCGACGAACGCCTCGATCTCGGCCGCCGTGAACACCAGCGCCGGCCCGTCGGGGAAACGCGAATTCCGCACGGCCACGCCGCCGCCGTCCAGTGCGGCGACTTCGACGCAGTTGCCATTGCCCACGCTGGCGCTGCTCTTCACCCAGGTCACGTCGGGAATCTCGCTCGCCACGACCCCATTGCGTAACTGCATGGTCCGTCCCCTCCTCGTCGGACGTGCATGATCACGCAATCCCATATGGGATTGCACGACAAGCACCTACGAGAATGCTAGCCACGCGCCGGGCGAACGGGAGTCCCCCGAAAGGGTGCTCGTGCTTCGGCTCGAACTCCACGCCCCGGCCGGCGTCTCACGCGGGCCAGACCGTCGGGCGGTCGCCCAGCAGCCGGAACCGCCCGGAGGCCACCTCGTAGAAGTACAGGCCGCCCTCCCCGGTGAAGGTGCCGTTCGCCGCCTCGAAGGCGTACTTCTTCGACACCCCCTCGTACGTCGTCCCGCGCACCGTCGCGAGCAGGTCCCCGCGGCCCACCCGGCTCGGGCCCAGCCCCTGCGCGCACCGGGCCAGGAGGTGCACCGCGTCGTACGCCTCGGCCGCGTGCAGCGGGGCCGGGCCGCCGTGCCGGGCCCGGAAGGCGACGTCGAAGGCACGGGCCGCGGGCGAGGCGGCGGGGTCGACGGCGGTGGAGACCAGCAGCCAGCCCTCGGCGCTCCCGGCCGCCTCCGTCAGGAACCGCGGGTCGTGCACCGCCCGGGTGCCGATCACCCGGCCCTCGTACCCGGCCCCGGCGAGGGCGCGGGCGAGGCGGGCCGCGCCGGCGGGGCCGCCGCCGTAGAGCACCGCGCCGGGCCCGGCCCGGACCGCGTCGCGCGCGAGCGCCGCGTGGTCGGCGTCGGCGGCCACCGTCGCCGGGGTCACGGGGCGTTTGCCGGCGCGCAGTGCCTCGCTGAGGGCGCGGGTGGTCTGCCAGCCGTACGGGGTGCCGTCGTCCACGATCAGCGTGGTGCCCCGGTCGCGGCCGGTCAGGTACTCCACGACGGGCCGCATCTGGTAGGCGTCGTTGGGCCGCAGGCAGGTGAAGACGCGGTTGATGTGGGTGGTGTCCCCGTCGGAGGCGCTGAGGAGGGGCAGGCCCGCCTGGTCGTAGCGGGTCAGCACGGCGGCGACGGCCGGACCGCCGGTGGCCGCCAGCACGGCCACCACCGACGCGTCGGCGGCGAAGCCCGCGGCCGCCTCGGCGGCCGGCCCGGCCGCGCCCCGGTCGTCGGCCTCCGACAGCCGGAAGGCGAAGGGCAGTTCGGTGCGGGCGGTGAGTTCCGCCACGGCCAGCCGGGCGCCGTCGCGCTGGGCCTCGCCGACGGCCCGGCCGGGGCCGCTCAGGTCGGCCTGGAGGCCGATGGCCAGGACGGGCCGCTCGGGGTGGGCGCCCCGCCCTTCGGGAGGGTCGGAGCGGCGGCGTACGAGCCAGGCCGCCGCGCCGCCGCCGGCCGTCAGGGTCAGGGCGGCGGCCCCGAGGACGGCCCGGCGGCGCGGGGAGCGGTCCGCGGGGGCGGTTCCCGGCGGGGCCCCGCCCCCGGGCGCCGCCGGGGGCTCGGGGGCGGTTCCCGGCGCGGTCACGGGGGCCGTCTGCCGGGTCGGTTCGATGTCGGGCAGCTGCAGCATCCGCGCCGAGCGTTCCGCGATCAGCTGGAGCAGGGGCGCGGGCAGCCAGGGTCCGGGAGCGTCCCCGGTCAGGGCCTGGCGGAGTCCGTCGGCCGTGGGCCGGTCGCCGGGGGCCTTGGCCAGGCAGGCGGCGATGACGGGCAGCAGGTCGTGCGGGATCCCGGTGGTGTCGGCGGTGTCGTGGACGGTGCGGAAGAGCATGGCCTCGACCGGGCCGGATCCGAACGGCCGCCGCCCGGTGGCCGCGTACGCCAGGACGCAGCCCAGCGCGAAGACGTCGCTGGGCGGACCGATGTGGCCCCCCTGGGCCTGTTCCGGGGACAGGAAGCCCGGGGAGCCGATGACCACGTCGGTGGCGGTCAGCACGGTGTCGTCCAGGGCCCGGGCGATGCCGAAGTCGATGAGCCGGGGTCCGTCGGTGGCGAGCAGGACGTTCGCCGGTTTGACGTCGCGGTGCACCAGTCCGGCTCCGTGGACGGCGCCGAGGGCCTCCGCGAGCCGGGCTCCGAGGAAGCGCACGCTGTCGGGCGGCAGCCCGCCGGCCCGGGCGACGGCGTCGCTGAGCGGCGGCCCCGGCACGAACTCCGTGGCCAGCCAGGGCGCCGGGGCCTCGGTATCGGCGTCGACGACCGGTACGGCCCACGGGCTGCGCACCCGGCGGGCGATGGCCACCTCGCGGCGGAAGCGGACGCGGAAGGCAGGGTCGTCGGCGTACTCGGCGCGGACGAGTTTGACGGCGGCGAGGGCCCCGCCCGCGGTGCGGCCGAGCAGGACGACGCCCATGCCGCCCGCGCCGAGGCGGCCGAGGATGCGGTAGCCGCCGATCCGGGCGGGATCGGCGGCGTGCAGCGGCTGCATCAGCGGGCGCTCCCGACCCGTGCGTCGGCGGTGCTCACTTCAGCTCCAGTTCGATGCGGTACAGGGCCTTGGCTCCGCCCTCGGCGGCCAGCAGGAGGAGGTCGCGGATCTCGTAGCCCTGGGCGCCCTTGACGGAGAGCGCCATCACCACCGGCCCGATCCGGGACTTGGTCCACACGTAGCCCTGCGGTGCGCCGGCGCCGCCCGCTTCCTCCGAGGTGAACTTCCCGGACTCGAACATCGAGGCGTCGGCGTTCAGGACCGACTCCTTGGGCTGGTGCATGGACATCAGGCCGCGGAGGTTCTGGCCGCCGCCCAGGTTCTGGTCGGGGCAGCGGAAGCTCTGCTGCACCGTGTCCTGCATGTCGCGGTCCGCGGCGTCGGCGTCGCGGTGCACGGTGAGGGTCACCGAGCCGAGGACGCGGCCCTTGCCGTCCTTGGCGGGCACGTCGGTCTTCCGGGTGTAGGTGTCGAGCACGCCGTCGGGCAGGGATCCGCGCGACCAGGCGCAGTCCGCGGACAGGACGGGCCAGTCGCCGCCGCCCTCGTACGGTTCGTGCCGGACCATGCCGGCCGACCAGGAGTCGGGGTCCAGTGCCGCCGCACGGGTGAACCGCCGCGCCTCCTCGGCGGTGCGCGGGACGCGCGCCGGGTCGGGGGTGAAGGCGTACGCCGTGGGCAGCGTCCCGGGAGGCGTCGACCCGGAGGGCGCCGGTGCCGGCGTCGTGGCGGGCGGGGCGGTGGCGGCCGTCCCCGAGGGGCCGGGCCCCGGTCCCGTCCCGCCGGCGTCCGTGCCGCATCCGGCCAGGAACAGTGACGCGGCCAGCGTCCCGCCCAGTGCCCCCGTCATCGCCCGCGCACGCCGCATGTCCGCCCCCTGAACCGCCGTGGTTCCCCCTGTCGCTCACACGGTAGCCACCGGGGGGCCGGGTTTCCTGAGTACGTGAGCCCAATCACCTGAGTAGGAGGGCCAGTTGTCCGGTGGGCGGAGGAGGTGGTCCACCGGACCCCGCCCCTACGGCGGCGGGCGCGGATTGGGCATATCGGGCTAAAGGGCGGTGCGTCGGCGGGGCCCGGAGCGGTCGCCTCGCCATAGTCGTCCCTGGCAGCCGCATGGTTGCCGCCCCGGGCCGCGCGTCGCGGCCGGGCGGAAGTCTTCGTAGAGGAGCCGGCTCATGCTGAAGCCCCCCAGGACCGTCCTCGCCCTCGCCGCCGGAAGCCTGGTGCTCGGCCTGGTCGGTGCGGGCGCCGCCGTCGCGGACGAGGGTCCGGTCGCCGACGGGCCCGCACAGGAGCACGTGGTCCACGACGACGCGGAGCTCAACGGTCCCGTCGTCTACCCCAAGCCGCGGCACGCCCTGGGCAAGGTCGTCTCCCGCGGCCCGCTGAAGGTGCGCAGCAAGCCGAGCACGCGCGGGTACGAGCTGGGCAAGGTGTACCCGAACCAGAAGCTGGCGCTCGCGTGCAAGCTGCGCGGTGAGAAGGTCGACGGGAACGACCTCTGGTACCTCCTCGACGGCAAGGACCGCAAGGAGGACATGAACGGCAACGAGCCCGTCAACGGCGACGACGGACTCGAGGGCGTCGACGGCGGCGACGACTCGGCGAGCGGCGACGGGGTCCGCGCCGAGCGCAAGCGGGCCTGGGTCTCCGCCCGGTACGTCAAGGACATCACCCCCGTGAAGTGGTGCCGCCTCTGACCCTCCGGGACGTCCGGAGCACCCTCCGGATCACGCCTCCGGGCGTACGCTGCGGGGCCCGGCGCACTCCGCGCCGTGGGCCCGCACCCGCTCGCGCAGTTCCCGGTCCGCCGTGACGACGACGCAGCCGCGGCCCGCATGGGCCGCGGCCAGCTCGACGATCCGGTCGTCCCCGCTCCCGGGCGCCTCGTCCACCCGTACGCCGGGCACGGACGGGACGCCGCGGGCGGCGCCCTCGACCACGAGGATGATCTCCTCGCCCCGGTCCCGCAGCGCGAGTTGGTCGCGCAGCCGCTCGGCGGCGCCGCGCCGGTCCCGCCACCAGCCGTCCGGCACCGACCCCACGACGTTCGCGGCGTCCACGATCAGGACCGTCATCGCTTCGTCACCCGTCAGAACTCGCCGTAGTTGACCTGCCAGGTCGGCAGGCCCATCCGGCGCCAGACCGCCACCACCCGGTCCCGGTCGTCGAGCGACATCCGGACCGCGTAGCGGTCGCGGACGTGCGCGTCGAAGAGCTCCGCCTTCACGATGTCGTCGCGGCGCGAGTCCCCGGCGGCCCGCATCCACAGCTCGTCGTAGGGCACCCGGTGCGTCCGCAGCCAGGATTCCGTCTGCGGGCGGTGCTCCTCGCTGCGCCCCGACAGCAGCACGATCGCGTCGCCGTCGGCGCGCCGGAAGGCGTCCAGCGCGTGCCGTACCGACTCGTTGATCAGGTCGAGTTCGCAGCGCGAGAAGTCGTACGGGCCCCGGTTGCCGAGCAGCGCGAGGGTGCCGTCGATGTCGCAGAGCACGGCCGGGGGCAGCGCCGGGTCGGGGACGTACGTCCGTACGGCGGGTACGGCCGCGCCGTCGGAGCCGCCGTTCATCCACTCCGCCGTGAGCCGCCAGCCGCCCTTGCGGGCCTTCTGGTGCTTGTCCGCGAGGATCCGGATGATCTCCTCGCCGACCTGGCGTTCCCGGGCGGCGTCCCGGCGCAGGCACTCCTCCAGGGGTACGTCGGTGAAGTCGTGCACGACGAAGGTGGCGAGGCCGCCGACGGCCGCCTTGAGCCGCTTGGGGATGTTCTTGGTGAGGTGGGTGTTGTCGACGACCACGTCGAAGCCGCCCTCGACGGCGGCGCGGACCGCCGCGTCCTGGATCTCCAGCACGGTCTGCTCGTGCGCGTGGGAACGGCGCCCGGGGTCCGGCAGGTCGAGCATGGCCCGCAGGTCGTCCAGGTTGACCCGGCGCATGCGGCCGCCGGACCGCGCCTGGAGGGCGCGCGCGGCGGTCGTCTTGCCGGAGGCGGGCAGTCCCGTCATGACGTGTACGACGGGCAGCGCGGCCTCCGGCGCCCCGTCCCCGGCGTCCCCGGGACCGGTCTCGCGGGCGGCGGACTGCCGTACGACGGGCGCCGCCGGGCGGACCGCGGCCGGTGCGGCGGGGCGCGGTGCGGGCGCGGGTCGGCGGGTGCCCGTGGGCTCGTCCGCGCCCTCCTCGTCGGTGGCGTACGAGTCGGCCACCTCCGGCCGGACCCGGCGCCAGGTGGTGAGTTCGGTCGGCCGGCCGTCGAGCCGCAGGAACATGGCCGGGCGGACTTCCCGGTCCGGCAGTTCCTTCACCGCGCGGGCGAAGGCTCCTCGGTCGCCGGCCAGGTGCGCGAGGCCCGCGTAGGCCTCGTCGATGGCGCGTTCGTGTGCCGCGGCCCGCTCCTCCAGGCGTGCGATGACCTCGCGCACCCAGGCGTCGAACTCGTCGGGCACCTGCTCCAGCAGCGCGTCCAGCGGCTTGCCGCCGGAGGCCTCGACCTCGGCGGCGGTGCAGTTGAGGCCCTGGGCGAGCCGGTTGACGGGCAGGCCGGCGAACCGCTGGATGCCGTGGCTGCGCCAGATGTCGCGCTCGTTGACGCCGGTGAGCACCCGGTGGAGCCGTACGTACTCGGACAGCTTGGCCTTGGCGCGCACGCCGGAGGCGAAGCGCAGGACGAAGCCCTCCGCGTCGGTGCCCGTCGCCGCGGCGCCGCCGGGCATGGTGTTGGACTCGGTCAGCGCGATCAGCTCGTCGAGGGGCATGGCGGGCCACACCGTGACGACGGAGCCGATCCCCTCCCAGTCGGGCGCGGCCTCGGCGAGCGGGACCTCGGTGCCGTCCGGGCCGAAGGCGGCGAGGAGGACGAGGTCGCGGCGGTCGCCGTAGTTCACGACGATGCGGTTCTGCGGGTAGAGGATCTCCGCGAGGTAGGTGACGCCCGGGCGCAGCGCGGAGGTGTCCTTGCCGTCGAGGCGGTGCTGGGCCCAGGTGGCCTGGGTGCTGACGAAGGAACCCTTGGAGGCGACGCGCCAGCGGTCCGCGTAGTGGAAGACCACGGCGAGGCTGCCGTCGACCTTGTCGTACACCTCGAACGGCTCGTCCGGGAGGGCGGGCGCGTACGGCATGCCCGCCTCGTGCTCGCCGACGTTGAAGAACTTCGGCAGCGGCAGGGCGACGACCGCGCCGGTGGTGTCGTCGGCGACGAGTCCGCGGCAGCGCGTGGTGACCTGGTCCCAGACGCCCTCGTACTGGGCCGACCGCGTGTAGGTGTAGATCGACAGCGGCAGCTCGGGGTGCGGCTTGCGGGTCACGTACCCGGCTGCGATCGACTCGGCCAGTGCCTGAGCGGGCACCAGGTCATGCAGAGTCAGGTGGTCCTGGCTCATGGGTTCCTCCCGGTTTGAGATGGTTCATTCTCGGGTGCGGGAGGGGATGCCCGGTAGTCAATTATGCCTGGTCGTCGCGGCGCCGAGGCGGTTGATGTCCTGGGGGCGCAGGATGCGGCCGGGGTGTTCGGTGCCGGGGGTGGCGACGGCGATCATCGCGCGGCCGAGGTCCTCGGTGGTGGTGACGAGGTTCGGCGCGATCAGCCGGAGCAGCGTGATCAGCGGCCCGGTGACGGCGTACAGGGTGCGGTAGAGGCGGGTCTTGGAGGGGACGCCGCGTACGGGCTGGACGATGCCGGGGCGGAACATGTAGGCCTGGAAGGGGAGTTCCAGCAGGTCGTTCTCGGTCTTGCCCTTGACCCGGGCCCACATGGAGCGCCCCTGCTCGGTGCTGTCGGTGCCTTCGCCGGAGACGTAGACGAAGGTGAGCCGGGGGTTCGCCGCGGCGAGCGGGCGGGCCGCGGCGAGCGTCAGGTCGTGGGTGACGCGGCGGTAGGCCTCCTCCTTCATGCCGACGGAGGAGACACCGAGGCAGAAGAAGCAGGCGTCGTAGCCGGGGAGCTCGGCGGCGAGGGCGGACAGGTCGGTGGGGTCCGGCTGGACGGATTCGCGGAGTTTGGGGTGGCTGACGCCCAGCGGGGTGCGCCCGACGGCCAGGACGCCGGTGACGGCGTCGTCCCGCAGGCACTCGCGCAGGACGCCCCGCCCGATCATTCCGGTTCCGCCGAAGAGGATGACGTTCACGCCGGGCAGCTTACGTGCCCGTCAGTACGTGACGCAGAGCTCGTTGCCTTGGGGGTCGGCGAGGGTGGTCCAGTTGAACGGGCCCTGGTGGGCCTCGTGGAGCCGGGTGGCCCCCTTGGCGAGGAAGCGTTCGATCACGGTCTGCGGGTCGTCCTCGCCGATGCGGACGTCCAGGTGGACCCGGTTCTTCACGGTCTTGGCCTCGGGCACCAGCTGGAACAGGAGGCGGGGCGCCCGCTCCAGTCCCTCGGGGTGGCGGATCGCGGCTCCGATCTTCCAGACGAGCGTGCCGCGGTGGGTGGTGGTGTCGTCGTCGGTCGCGTGGCCCGCCGCGATCATGCCGCGGATGAACTGTTCGTCGCTGGGCTCCACTTCCCAGCCGAGGGCGTCCGCCCACCAGTCGGCGAGGGGGTGCGGGTCGTTGGAGTCGATGACCACCTGGAACGTGTACGCCATGCCGGGGACCCTACTGACTGGTCCCTCCGCCCGCCACCGGAAGCGCCGTGCGGCGTCACCGGCCCGCCGTACCGGAGTCCCGCGGCGGGCCGGAGCCGTGGGGCGGGCGGGGGCGGCCCGGCCGGCGGGACAGGAGGAAGGCCGCGCAGGTGAGGGCGCAGGCGCCGAGCGCGATCCACAGCAGGACCTCCCCCAGGGGGCGCAGCCAGCCGACGCCGGTCGCGGTCGCGGCGGACAGGCAGGCGGTGGCGGTCATGCCGAGCGGGAAGACGGTGGACCAGCGGCGGGTGTCGTAGTGCGGGCGGGGGCTGCGCACTTCGGCGGCGAGGAGGACGGCGTACCAGACGAGGGAGACGGCGAGGCAGGCCAGGGTGAGCGTGCGCAGGGCGGTGTGCGCGGGGCCGGTCCAGACGGGCGAGGCGGTGAGTTTCGTCCCCGCGAGGGCGGTGATGGACAGGGCTCCGCCGGCCACCCAGTGGTCGCCCGCCCCGCTGACGACCTCCCGGAAGTCGAAGCGGGGCAGGGCGAGGGCGTAGAGCAGCAGCCCGAGGCAGAAGCAGGCCAGGGCGGCCCGGGCGAGCCAGGCGAGGCGCTGTTCGGCGGCCAGGCTGGCGGCGAGTACGGCGAGTCCCTGGGTGGCGACGCAGGCGAGGAAGGCGGCCCCGGGCATCCGCCGGCGCCAGTGCCGTACGACGGTGTAGAGCAGTACGGGCCACAGGACGGCGGCGAGCACCAGCAGGGCGGTGGCGGCGCCCGGCCGGCCGAGTTGGGCGACGCGGGTGCCGATGACGGCGGTCGCGGCGACGGCGGTGAGGGCGGGCGGGGTGTACGCCTCGGCTTTGAAGCGGCCCCGGTCGGCGACGAGCCGCACCGCGAAGTCGGCGGCCAGCAGGAGCCACAGCACGACGGCGACGGCCAGCACGCCGAGGGAGAACCAGGTGCGGCCGACGAGGTCCAGGCCGACGGAGAGGATGCCGGCGGCCATGACGGCGGCCCCGGCGGCGGGCGTGAGTCCGGCCCACCAGCCGCGGACGGGTACGGGGCTCATGTTCCTCCGCTTCGAGGGGTGCCGGTTCGGACGCACGCCCATGACACCTCAGCTCGGCGGGGCCCCCGGGGCGGCGCGCCGCGTCCTCACATGACGCCTCGGGTACGGAACTGGACGCTGATCCGGGGGCCGACGGCGCGAGCCGACTTGGGGACGGCGTGCTCCATGGTGCGCTGGCAGGAGCCGCCCATCACGACGAGGTCGCCGTGGCCGAGCGGCAGCCGGAGCAGGGTGGCGCCTCCGTCGCGGGAGCGCAGCACGAGGTCGCGCGGGTCGCCGACGGAGAGGATCGCGACCATGGTGTCCTCGCTGGAGGAGCGGCCGGTGCGGTCGCCGTGCCAGGCGACGCTGTCGCGGCCGTCGCGGTAGAGGCACAGTCCGGCGGTGACGAAGGGCTCGCCGAGTTCGGCGGCGTAGTGCCGGCCGAGGGCGGTGCGGGCTTCGGTGAGGACGGGGTGGGGCAGGGTCTCGCCGTCCCCGTAGAAGGCGAGCAGCCGGGGCACTTCGACCTCGCGGTCGTACATCTGGCGCCGTTCGGCGTGCCAGGGCACTTCGGCGGCGAGCCGTTCGAAGAGGGCGTCGGCCCCGGTGAGCCAGCCGGGCAGCCGGTCCACCCAGGCCCCGGCCCCCAGGTGCGTGCGCCGCACTCCGGCGAGCGGGCCGAGCCGGATCTCGTCGGTCTGGTCGAAGAGGGATCCCTGGAGCGCGTGCATGTCCTCAGGATACCCCCGCTATCGAACATCTGCGCGATTACCTGTGCGGGTGCGGGCCCCCTTCCGGCCGGAATGCCGACGCAAAGCCCCTGTGCAACGCTGAATCGGGGGGTCATGCCAGTCCCGGCTGCTCGGCCGGCCCTGCCACCCGAGGAGATCGATATGGCCAGTGACGCCACCCGGCCCCAAGCAAGCCGCGCGCACACGAGCGCCACGCACGCGCCCGTCTCCGGAACGACCGTGCTCGCGGCAGCCCTGATGATCTTCGGCGGGATCATGGCCGTCCTGGAGGGCATCTCGGCGATCGCCAGCGACGGCCTGTTCCTCATGACGCGCCACTACGTGTTCGAGCTCAGCCTCACGGCCTGGGGCTGGATCCACCTGATCCTGGGCGTCATCCTGGTCGTCGCGGGCTGCGCCGTGCTCACCGGAGCCCTGTGGGCACGGTACTTCGGTGTGGCCATCGCCGGCCTGGGCGCGATCGCCAACTTCCTCTGGCTCCCCTACTACCCGCTGTGGGCGCTGGTGCTGATCGCCGTCAACCTGCTGATCATCTGGGCCCTGTGCACGGGCATGCACCGCGAGGCCGACGCGGACCGGGCCGTCTGACGCACGGCGGGGTCAGGCGACGCCGTAGCGGGCCTCGATGCCCGCCACCAGCAGGCGCAGGCCCTCCTCGAACCCCGCATCGTAGTCCTCGAAGAGTTCGGCGCCGGCCGCCGCCGCGAGGGGGAACGCGGCCATGCGGGCCGCGCGTTCGTCGACGTCGTAGCCCTCGCGGCGTTCACCGGGCAGGGGGACGACGCCCTGTTCCTCCGCGACGAAGCCGAGGGTGAAGAAGTAGGCCGTCGTGAGGGCCCGGACGGCCTGGGACGGGGTGAACCCCGCGTCGACGAAGGCGCGGAGGTGCTCCTCCATCCGCACGGCGTGCTCGGTGCCGGTGAAGCGGGAGCCGCTGTAGACCTTCGCCCCGTCCCGGTAGCCGGTCAGGGCGGCGCGCAGGCCCAGCCCGGAGGCCGTGAGCCGCTCCTGCCAGGTGGCGTCCGGGGAGGGCTGCTGCCCGGCGGCCATCCGGCGGTACATCTCCGTGGCCATCTCGTCGAGCAGTTCCTGCTTGTTCTTGAAGTGCCAGTAGAGGGCGGGCGCCTGGACGTCCAGCTCCTTGGCGATCGCGCGCAGGGTCAGGCCGTCGAGGCCGACCTCGTTCAGCAGCCGCAGCGCCGTGTCGACGGCCTGCCTCTTGTCCAGCTTGGGGGTTCTCCTCGTTGCCACGCTTGACAGCTTAACACCGTTAAGTGCACGCTCGGAGGGCATCGCACTTAACAGCGTTAAGGAGATTTTCATGCGGCAGGACACGGACGTACTCGTCGTCGGAGCCGGGCCCACCGGGCTCGCACTCGCCGTCGACCTCGCCCGGCGGGGGGTCCGCGCCCTCGTCGTGGAGCGGGCCGGCGGCCTCTTCCCCGGCTCGCGCGGCAAGGGCCTCCAGCCCCGCACCCTGGAGGTGCTCGACGACCTCGGCCTGCACGACGCGGTACGGGCCGCCGGCGCCCCGTACCCGGTCGGCATGGTCTGGCAGGACGGTGTCCGTCAGGGCGAGCACCGGATGTTCGACGAGGCCGAGCCCGACGAGGGCGCGCCGTACGGCGCTCCCTGGCTGGTGCCCCAGTGGCGGACGCAGGAGGTCCTCTTCGCCCGCCTCGTGGAGCTGGGCGGCGGGGTCGCGTTCGGCCGGGAGCTCACCTCTCTCACGCAGGACCCGGACGGGGTGACGGCCACGTTCGCCTCCGGAGCGCCCGTCCGCGCCCGGTACGCCGTCGCCGCGGACGGCGGCAGGTCCACGGTGCGGCGCTCCCTGGGCATCGGCATGACCGGTGAGACCGTCGACCCCCACCCCGTGCTGGTGGCGGACGTCCGCGTCACCGGGCTCGACCGCGACCACTGGCACCTCTTCCCGCCGGCCGACGGCGGGGGCTACCTCGCGGTCTGCCCGCTGCCCGGTACGGACCTCTTCCAGGTGGTGGCGCAGTTCCCGGAGGCCGCCGAGGTCGACCTCTCCCCCGCCGGCATCCGCGAGGCGGTCGCCGCCCGCTCGCACCTCGCGCCCGCCCAGGTGACCGAGGTGCGCTGGGCCTCCGACTTCAGGCCGCGGGCCGCGATGGCCGACCGGTTCCGCGCCGGCCGCGTCTTCCTCGCCGGCGACGCCGCGCACGTCCACTCCCCGGCGGGCGGCCAGGGCCTCAACACCAGCGTCCAGGACGCGTACAACCTGGGCTGGAAGCTGGGCGCCGTCCTGCGGGACGGCGCGCCCGCTTCGCTGCTCGACTCGTACGAGGAGGAACGCCTGCCCGTCGCGGCCGGAATGCTCGGCCTGTCCACCCGGATCCACCGCGGCGAGGCCCGGCGCGGCGAGGCCACCCGTCAGCTCGGCCTCGGCTACCGGGACTCGTCGCTGGCGGTGGAGACGCGCACCGGGCTGCCCGAGGACGCCCTGCGCGCCGGCGACCGGGCCCCGGACGGCTCGCGCGACGGCGTCCGGCTCTTCGACGCGTTCCGGGGCCCGCAGTGGACGCTGCTGGCCGTCGGCGCCGGCGCCGGCGCCGCCCTGCCGGAGCTGCCCGGCGTCCGCACCGTCCGGTTCCCGTCGTACGGGGCCTACGGGGACGGGGTGTTCCTCGTCCGCCCCGACGGCTACGTGGGCTGGGCGGGCGGCACGGCGACGGGAGCGGCGGCCTACGCGGCCCGGTTCGGCCTGTAGGGGATCGCGGCGGACCGGGGGGTTGGCCCGGGGCGTCCGGGAGAGGATCATGGGCGCACGCCGGCAGCGAGTCCAGGAGGTACGTGTGTCCGTCGCGTCGAGTTATGCGTCCGGGAACGTGGAGGTTCCGCTGCTGGACGACACGATCGGGGACGACCTCGACCGTACGGTGCGGCGGTTCCCGGACCGCGACGCCCTCGTGGACGTGGCCGCGGGCCGCACGTGGACGTACGCGGAGCTCGCGGCCGACGTGGACGCCCTGGCGCTCGGGCTGCTGGACCTCGGCATCGTCAAGGGCGACCGGGTCGGGATCTGGGCCCCCAACCGGGCCGAGTGGACGCTGGTGCAGTACGCCACCGCGAAGATCGGGGCCGTCCTCGTCACCGTCAACCCGGCCTACCGTTCGCACGAGCTGGAGTACGTGCTGGGCCAGTCCGGGATCCGGCTGCTCGTCGCGGCGGAGCGCTTCAAGACCTCCGACTACGCCGCGATGATCGAGGAGGTCCGGCCGCGCTGCGCCGGGCTGGAGTTCGTCGCCCTGCTGGACGGGCCGCTGTGGACCTCGCTGTTCGTCCGGGGGCGCGCGGCCGATCCCGCCGCGCTGGTCCGGGCGCAGGCGGCCCTGAGTCCGGACGAGCCGATCAACATCCAGTACACCTCGGGCACCACGGGCTTCCCGAAGGGCGCCACCCTTTCGCACCGCAACATCCTCAACAACGGCTTCTTCGTGGGCGAGTTGTGCGGATACACGGAGCGGGACCGGGTGTGCGTCCCGGTGCCCTTCTACCACTGCTTCGGCATGGTCATGGGCAACCTCGCCTGCACCAGCCACGGCGCCGCGATGGTCATCCCGGCGCCCGCCTTCGACCCGGTGGCCACCCTCGCGGCCGTCGAGGCACAGCGGTGCACCTCCCTGTACGGGGTGCCCACCATGTTCATCGCCGAGCTGGCCGCACCCGGTTTCGAGGAGTACGACCTGTCGAGCCTGCGGACCGGGATCATGGCCGGTTCGCCGTGCCCGGTCGAGGTGATGAACGAGGTCATCGGGCGCATGGGCATGACGGAGGTGTCGATCTGCTACGGCATGACGGAGACCTCTCCGGTGTCGACGCAGACCCGTGCGGACGATCCGGTGGAGCGCAGGGTCTCCACGGTGGGCCGGGTGGGCCCGCACCTGGAGGTCAAGGTGGTCGATCCGGAGACCGGCCGGACCGTGCCGCGCGGCACCCCGGGCGAGCTGTGCACCCGGGGCTACTCGGTGATGCTCGGCTACTGGGGGGAGCCGGAGAAGACCGCGGAGGCCGTCGACCCGGAGGGCTGGATGCACACCGGCGACCTGGCGGTCATGGACGGGGAGGGGTACCTCGCCATCACCGGCCGGATCAAGGACATGGTGATCCGGGGCGGCGAGAACCTGTACCCGCGCGAGATCGAGGAGTTCCTCCACTCCCACCCCGACGTCCTGGACGTCCAGGTCATCGGCGTGCCCGATCCCAAGTACGGGGAGGAGCTGATGGCGTGGGTGCGGATGCGCGAGGGCGCCGAGCCGCTCAGCGCGGAAGCCGTCCGCGCGTACTGCCACGGACGGCTCGCCCACTTCAAGATCCCGCGCTACGTCCACGTCGTGGACGAGTTCCCCATGACCGTGACCGGGAAGATCCGCAAGGTCGAGATGCGCGCGGTGGCGGCCCGCCTGCTCGATCAGCCGTAGGCCCGGGGAGCCCGGCCGGGGTCAGCCGGCGGAGAGTTCGCCCTCCCACAGTTTGCGTTCGGCCTCGCGCGGGTCGGCCACGACCCGGTCGGCCTCTCCGTTGTCGTGGCGGAAGGTCATGACCGGGCGGGTGCCCGTGTCGTAGGCGGCCCAGCCGGGCAGGCCGGTCACGGCGAACTGGACCCACTGCCGGTGCATCACCTCGGCGAGGTCCCGCGGCGGGTTCGGGCCGGTGATGGGGCGGGTGTCCGGGACGTCGAGGGTCTTCCACACGAAGGGGAGCTCGAGGCTGTGACACGCGCCCAGTTTCACCTGGATGGTGTTGGGCGTGACCGGCGAGCGCCAGCCGAACTCGTACAGGTAGGTGGCGGCGCCCGACTGGGCGCGGGCCTCGGCGACCCGGTAGGTCGGGATCCGGAACATCCGGTCGGTGAGGACGGCCGCGGCGATCCCGGAGGGCGCGTTGCGCGGGTAGGCGCTCGTGCTGTTGGCCTTGTACTGGTCGTAGAAGTCGGCGGGGACGCCGTAGGCCTCGACGCGGTTCTTGAACTGCTGGGGAACCAGCCAGTAGACCATCGGGGTGGGCACGACGAAGAGCCTGAACTCCTCGGTGTTGGTGCCCGCGAGGAGGGGCACGTCGCCGCCCTTCCCGGCCGCGATCGCGTCGATCGGGCGCTGCGTGATCAGCTCTCCGTCGATGACGGGCATCAGCGACATGCCGCAGGAGGCGATGGTCGTCTCCCCGTACTTCACCGGGTTCGCGGAGTTGGTGATGTCGGCGCCGACCGCCTTCTGGGCGGCGACGAGGTTGGCGAGCGGCAGGGCGGCGAGGGCCTCGGCGGTGGGCTGGACGCCCGCCTCGGCGGCGATGGCGTTCAGGACCAGCGCGGCGTCGTGCGGGGTCTGGGTGATGTGCGCGGTGCCGCTCTGCGCGATGGCCTTGTGGAAGAGGCCGAGGTCGAGCGCGAGCAGGGTGAGCACGCTCATGGCGCCCGCGGACTCGCCGAAGACGGTGACGTCGCCGGGGTTCCCGCCGAAGCGGGCGATGTTGTCCCGGACCCAGCGCAGGGCGAAGATCTGGTCGTGCAGTCCGCGGTTGGCCGGGAGCGGGGCGTCGGGGATGTACCCGAAACCGTCCACGCCCAGGCGGTAGTTGAGGGTGACGCAGACGACCCCGTCCCGGGCGAAGGTCGCCCCGTCGTAGGCGGTGACCGCCGATGATCCGGTGGTGAAGGCGCCGCCGTGGATCCACACCATGACGGGGAGTCCGGCGTCGGGGTCGAGGTCGGGGCTCCACACGTTGAGGTTGAGCCACTCGTCGCCCGGTACGGACGGGTCGGGCATCAGCTCGCCCAACTGGCCCTCGATGGAGGGCTTGGGAGGCGTCGGGCCGAAGGCGAAGGCGTCCCGCACGCCCTCCCAAGGCTCCGGCGGGGCGGGGGCGGCGAACCTGAGGGTGCCGACGGGGGCGGCGGCGTAGGGGATGCCGAGGAAACGGGCGATGCCGTCCTCGACCTGACCGGCGACCGTTCCGTAGGCCGTTTCCACTTGCTGGGTCTGGCTGGGCACGTGACTCCTTCGTCCTCATCGGCTCGCGGGGCAGCCGTGGGGCGGGCCCCCACGACAACCGCGGCACTACCCTGTGCGATCGGGCGATATCCCAACGTGACCGGAATCCCGCGAAGGTTGTCCCGAAAGCACCCCACGCCCCCACAGCTCCCGGTTTGGCCCGGTGCCGGGCCGCTCAGACCCGGAAGGCCTTCCGGAGGATTTCGCCGTACTCGGCGGGATGCGTGGTCAGGCCGGTGTGTCCGCCGGGGAAGTGCAGGAGTTCCGTACCGAGGCGCTCGGCCAGGAAGGCGGCCGGGCGGTAGGGCAGCTCGCCCCGCGACTCCTGGCCGCAGGCGAGCACGAGCCGGTCCGACAGCGCCTCCAGCCGGCGGACGTCCGGGGCGTAGGACATGAAGCCGGGCACGATGCGCCCGACGAAGTACGGCAGGTTGGCCATGGTCCGCCCGGCCCGCGCCGCCGCCTGCGGCGGAAGTGCCGTCCCGGCCTTCGGCCCGGTGGTGTCGCCGTCCTTCTTCAGACCGTCGGCGAACACGGCCATCGCCGGCATGAGCCCCTGCGCCCGGAAGGTCTCCCGCACGCGCGCGACGAACGCGCGGTGTTCGGAGGCGTCCGGAAGGACCTCCACCACCGGCGGCTCGTGCGCCACGACGCGTTCCACGCGGTCGGGATGGGCGGTGAGCAGGTGCAGGGCGGCGATCGCGCCCGAGCTGGCGCCGAACACCCGGGCGGGCTCGCCGGGCGACAACAGTTCCAGCATCCGGAACGCGTCGTCGGCGTGCTCCGCCACGTGCTGCTCGGCCTCGGGGTCGTCCAGCGTGCTCCGGGACATGCCGCGCGGGTCGTAGGTCGCGACGGTGTACGCGGCGGCCAGGTCGTCGGCGATGCCGTCGAAGGAGGCCGCACCGCCCGCCCCGCCGGGGATCAGCAGCAGGAGCGGGCCGTGGCCGCGTACTTCGTAGTGCAGGGTCGCGCCGTTCACGCGCAGGCTGCCGATGGTCGGACCGGTCATGAGGAGTCTCCTTCTCGGGACGGGGGCCAGCGCTCCAGGAGGGCGTGCAGGGCGTCCAGGGCGCGGAGCCAGGACAGTTGCGGTGAGCGCTCGTGTGCGAAGCCGCCCGCGGCCTCCAGGGCGACGAACCCGTGGAACGTGCTGCGCAGCAGCCGGACGGCGTCGGTCAGGTCGGGTTCGGCCAGTCCGTAGCCGCGCAGCATGCCGTAGGTCAGCTCGACCGCGCGCCGCGGTCCGGCCGCCTTCGCGGCCAGCTCGGGGTCGATCCGGACCGCCGTCTGCGTCGCCGCGTAGCGGCCCGGATGCGCGTGGGCGTACTCCCGCCAGGCGTCGGCGAACGCGACCAGCGCGTCCTTGCCCGCCCGCCCGGCGGTCGCCTCGGCGATGCGGATCGTCTTCTCGTCCGCCGCCAGCAGCGCGATCCGTCCGCGCAGGTCCTCCAGATTGCGGACGTGCGCGTAGAGGCTCGCGTCCTTCACGCCGAGCCGCTGCGCCACCTGCGACATGGTCACCCGGTCGAACCCGACCTCGTCCGCCAGCGCGGCGCCCTCGATCGTCACCCGTTCCGCCGTCAGCCCGGCCCTCGCCATGCACCCTCCCATGTTCCTAGGACCCCTAGATATAACCTAGGGGTCCTAGGAATGGCAAACGGGAAGGCTCAGAGCCGGACGACGGCCTTGCCGCGGACCCGGCCTTCCCTCAGCCGGCGTATGGCGTCCGGGACTTCGGCCAGGGTGTAGGTCCGGTCCAGGGCCGGGACGAGCGCCCCGGAGTCGATGAACTCGGCGAGGGCGAGGAGGTCGTCGGCGCGGACGGCGGAGGCCAGTGCCCGCAGGCGGTGCCGGACGAAGGGGGACAGCAGCAGGGCCCGCAGCTGGCGGTCGTTGCCGCCGATCCAGCGGCCCTCGCTCTCGCCCCCGACGATGACGAGGGTGCCGCGCGGAGTGAGGGCCCGGCGCAGGCTCCGCAGGGGGCGGTTCCCGGCGATGTCGAGGACCAGGTCGTAGCGCCGGGTGCCGTCCACGGGGTCGGCGGTGGCGTAGTCGACGGTTTCGTCGGCGCCGAGGGAGCGGACGAGGTCGGCCTTGGCGGCGCTGCACACGCCCGTGACGCGGGCGGCCCCGAGGGCCTTGGCGAGCTGGACGGCGTACGTCCCGACGCCGCCCGCCGCCCCGATGACCAGGACGCTCTGACCCGGGCGCAGCCGGCCGGTTCCGCGCAGGGCCTGAAGGGCGGAGACGGCGGAGACCGGGACGGCGGCCGCCTGTTCGGCGGTGAGGGCGGCGGGCCGGTGGGCGAGGCGGTCCTCCTTGGCGCAGGCGTACTCCGCGAACGAGCCGGCGCAGATGCCGTACACCTCGTCACCCGGTGCGAAGCGGGTGGCTCCGGGGCCGACGGCCTCGACCCGCCCGGCCACGTCGAGGCCCCTGATCCGGTCCTTGGGTGCCCGCAGGCCGAAGCCGGCCGCGCGGATCAGGTAGGGCCGGCCCGCCATGAGGTGCCAGACCCCCTGGTCGACTCCGGCCGCGTGGACCCGCAGCAGCACCTCGCCCGGGCCGGGCACGGGCGTGGGCACGTCGTCGAGGCGCAGTACCCCGGGCGGCCCGTAGACGTCGTGGACGATCGCTCTCACGGTGATTCTCCCTCGGTGCCCGAAGGGGCTGGGGTGGCGGGGGCGACGGCGGCGGGGGCGGCCGGACCGGCCGCGCCGCCCGCGTACTGGAAGACGCTGTCGAGCGGGACGCCGAAGACCGCGGCGATCTGGAAGGCCATCTCCAGGGAGGGCGAGTAGCGGCCCTGTTCGATGGCGATGACCGTCTGCCGGCTGACGCCGATGCGGCGCGCGAGTTCGGCCTGGGTCATCTCGCCGTGGGCGAAGCGCTGGGCGCGGATGGTGTTGGTGACCCGCGTCGGCCTCACCACGGGTGGAAGCCGAACCGGTAGGAGACGATCTTGACCGTCGAACCGAGGGCCGACGACAGGACGAAGGCCAGGTAGATCGCGTTGGCGATCCAGAAGGGCGCGGCCCCGGCCAGGGCCAGCAGGAGTCCGGCCACCGCGCCGATGACGACGAACGACTGGCCGACGTACTCGCCGAAGCGGTGGATCTCCCGGTCGCGCTGGTCCTTGGTGCCGTCCTCCGCCGACGCGAGGGCGGCCACCGTGACGTGCCCCGCTACGGAGGCGGCGATGGACAGGCCGACCGTCCACAACAGGGCCGCCGCGTAGGGCGCTTGCGCCAGGGCCGCCCCCGCCGGCCGGTCCAGGACGACCGCCAGGTAGACCGCGTACGACGCCACCGCGGTCACCAGCATGATCCAGGCGCGTTTCTCTTCCACCGCCACCGCACACCACCACCCCATGTCAAGAAAACCAGACACCCGGAGTGTCAAGGAGTCGCGACACGATGTCAAGCATTCTTAACCTCGATGCCCGGGGACCAGTACGCCCCGGGACCAGTACGCGGTGCCCGGGCTCGGAGTTCGGGGGCTCAGGGGCCGGCGATCACGCGGCGCGGGTCGAGGACGATCTGCCGGACCGTCCAGCAGTCGGCGGACTCGATGGCCAGCTCCGCCGCGCAGCCCCCGCAGGCGAGGTTCGCTCCGCCCAGGCCGTCGGGGCCGCAACAGCCGCCGCGGCGCCCGAGGTCGGCGATGGGAACCATCCCGCGGGCGTCGCCGTGGCCGATGACGATGCCGCCGCGCGGCCCGCCGGCCGGCGGGCCGTACGAGGTCCGCGAGGGGTCGGGCGTCCGGGCGAAGGCCGAGGGCTCCGGGTCGCGGGCGAAGGCGCCCGGCGCGATGCGGGGCGGGCACTCGCCCTCGGCCTCGTAGGGCAGCGGGCCCGGGGTGCGCGGCAGGGGCACCTCGCGCACGTCGGCGGTCACGTCCGTACCGCAGCCGGCGCATCGGAAGACGGTCATGCCCCATCCTGCCCCGGGACCGCCGGACTCAGGCCCGCCCGGCCGGGTCCTGGTCCACCGCCACCTCCCGGTCCGTCAGCGCCTCCCCGTCCCGCGCCGGTTCCGGGGACTTCGCCGGGGAGGGCACCGCGGCCAGTACGCGCGCACGCGGCGTGCGGAGTCCCGTGATCCAGGCGGCCAGGGGCTGCGTGTAGCGGGCGGTGAGCGGTCCCACCACGACGAGGATCAGGACGTACGCGGTGGCGAGCGGCCCCAGGGCCGGCTCGATCCCGGCGGTGACGGCGAGGCCCGCGATGACGATGGAGAACTCGCCGCGGGCGACGAGCGTGCCGCCGGCCCGCCACCGGCCCTTGACCCCGACCCCGGCGCGCTTCGCCGCCCAGTAACCGGTGGCGATCTTCGTGAGCGCGGTCACCAGGGCGAGTGCGAGCGCCGGCAGCAGCACGGGCGGGATGCTGGCGGGGTCGGTGTGCAGGCCGAAGAAGACGAAGAACACGGCGGCGAAGAGGTCGCGCAGCGGACTGAGCAGGGTGTGCGTCCCCTCGGCGACCTCACCGGACAGGGCGATGCCCACCAGGAACGCCCCGACGGCGGCGGAGACCTGGAGCTGTTGGGCGAGGCCGGCGACCAGCAGGGTCAGGCCGAGGACGACGAGGAGGAGCTTCTCCGGGTCGTCGCTGGAGACGAAGCGGGAGATCAGGCGGCCGTAGCGGACCGCGACGAACAGCACCGCGCCCGCGACGCCGAGGGCGATCGCCAGGGTGAGGCTTCCGGCGGCGAGGCCGACGCCCGCGAGGAGCGCGGTGACGATCGGCAGGTAGACGGCCATGGCCAGGTCCTCGAGGACCAGGATGCTGAGGATCACCGGGGTCTCGCGGTTGCCGAGCCGGCCCAGGTCCCCCATGACCTTGGCGATGACTCCGGAGGAGGAGATCCAGGTGACTCCGGCCAGCACGACGGCGGCGACGGGGCCCCAGCCCATCAGCAGCGCGGCGAGCGCGCCGGGAACGGCGTTGAGGGTGAAGTCGACGAGACCGGCGGGGTACTGGGTCTTGAGGTTCGACACCAGATCGCTGGCGGTGTACTCGAGGCCCAGCATCAGCAGGAGCAGGATGACGCCGATCTCGGCGCCGATGGCGACGAACTCCTCGCTCGCTCCCAGCGGCAGCAGTCCGCCGGTGCCGAAGGCGAGGCCCGCCAGGAGGTACAGGGGTATCGGCGAGAAGTGGAAACGGCCGGCGAGCCTGCCGAGCAGGCCCAGGCCGAGGATGATCGCACCGAATTCGATCAGGAAAACTGCGGAATGCACGCGCGGATCACTCCCGTCCGAGTATCGAGGCGGCCGCGTCGACGCCCTCGCGGGTGCCGATCACGATGAGGGTGTCCCCGCCGGCGAGGCGGAAGTCGGGCGCGGGCGAGGGCCGGGCCTCGGCCCGGCGCAGGACGGCCACCACCGACACCCCGGTCTCGGTGCGCATCCGGGTCTCGCCGAGCACGCGGCCGTTCCAGTACGAGTGCGCCGACAGCTCGATGCGTTCGGCGACCAGGCCCAGGTCGGTGGTGTGCAGCAGGTTCGGGCTGTGGTGCGCGGGCATGAGGGCGTCGATCAGCGAGGTCGTCTCCGCTCCGGTCAGGTGCAGCGACTGGGCGCACGCGTCCGGGTCGTCCGCCCGGTAGACGTTCACCGTCCGGGTTCCGTCCCGGTGCGCGATCACCGACAGGTGGCGGTGTTCCCGTGTGGTGAGGTCGTACTGCACGCCGATGCCGGGCAGTGGCGTCGTGCGCATCCGTGGAGCGGGCACAACCCGTCCCCCTTCTTCTCGTTCTTTGCGATGGCGGTGTGGCACGCGGCGGATTCAGGCAGGTGATCCGGCACGGCGCGACCTCATGTTGCCACCTGCGAACAGGCCGGGGATATGGGTGTCATGACGGATGGACACGACCCCGCACGACGCCCAGGATGGGCCGGGGCCCCGTTGCCCCCGCCGGGTGCGGCCCGTCGCGCGGGGCGGGATCCGGGCGGAACGGGTCAGGCGCCCCGGAGCACTTCGCGGGCGGCGCGCGCGCCCGACGCCAGGGCCCCCTGGAGCGAACCGGTCGCGCGGTGGTCACCGCACAGGTGGAGCCCGTCGGCGACGCGGGTCGGCCGGCTGAGGGGCCACGGCGGGAGCATGACGGGCAGCGCTCCCGCCACCGTGACCGCGGCGACGGGCTCCCAGGCGCCCGCGTCGGTGCCGTAGGCCTCCGTCAGGGCCGCCAGCAGGTCCGCGGGGGTCTCGGAGGCGCCCGTACCGAGGACGGAGGTGGACACCAGCGCGCGGCCGTCGCTCGCGTAGGACGGGGCGACCTCGGTCAGGACGCAGCTGTTGAGGAACCTGCGCCGCGCGTCGAGCAGCAGGGTCGGTTCCCGCAGCGGGGAGGCGGGCGTGGCGTGGTAGTACGTGGTCACGGTGCGGGTCGGGGCCACCGGGTGCCCGGGCAGCAGGGTCGCGGCGGTGGCGGCGTCGGTGGCGACGACGACGGCGTCCGCCTCGCGCGACGAGCCGTCGGCGAGGACCACCCCGCCCTCGGCGAGCCGGGCGACGGCGGTGCCCAGTTCCAGGCTGTCCGCCGGGACGGCCTCGGCGAGTTGGCGCGGAACGGCGCCGATGCCCGCGGCGGGAAGGGCCTGGGTGCCGCGCAGGAAGCTTCGCCAGGTCAGCTGGAAGACCCGGCTCGACGTCTCCAGGCCGTCTTCGAGGAACACCCCGGCGAGGAACGGACGCAGTACCTCTTCGACCAGGCCGTCGGGCAGTCCCCAGGAGCGCAGGGCCGCGCGCGTGCCGGTCTCCGGGAGCCTCTTGAGGAGACGGGCCGGCAGCAGCAGGCCGGCTGCGCCGAGCGCACCCGCGGCGGCCGCGCCGGCCGGGGACAGCCGGCCGTCCCGCAGCAGGGCGAGGGCTTCGCCGGGCCGCCTGGTCGGGTCGCCGAAGCGGATGCGTCCCGTGCCGGTGTGGACCAGCACGCCGGGGGTGAACGGCCTCAGCCGCAGGTCGCGGAGCCGGAGCCGGCGCTTCACCTGGGGGTAGGAGGTGTTGAACACCTGGAAGCCGCGGTCCAGGAGGAACCCGCCGCGTACGTCGGTGCGCATCCGGCCCCCGACCCGGTCGGAGGCCTCCAGCACGGACACCTCGGCTCCGGCGCGGACGAGGTCCGCGGCGCAGGCGAGGCCCGCCGCCCCCGCGCCGACCACGATCACGGAGCGGCTTCCTCCACGGTTTCCGCGCATGCGCCGCCGTCCTTCCGTCCGCTCCGCCGTCCCTCCGGCGGGACCGCCCGCACGGCTGCTTCCGCCCCTACTTCCGCGCTGGCCCGCCGACCGGATGCGCCCGGGCCGGATCCGCCCGGACGCATCCGGCCCTGACCGCCGGACGGATGGGCGGGGCCCGTCACCGGCCGGTGCCCGGCGCGGCGTCCGGGCCGAGGAACGCGAGGGCCGCGGTGGTGGCGGTGCGGTGCCAGGCGCGGGCGCCGCGGAGCATGGCGTGCCCTCCGCCGGACATGGCGACGCCCTCGGCCCTGACGCCGTACGCGCGGGCGCGGCGCAGGTACTCCCAGGTGTCCTCGGCGCGGGTGACGCGGTCCCGCTCGTCGTGGAGCAGGACGATCCGGGTGTCCTGGAGGTGGACCACCGGTTCGCCCGGCGGACACCACGGGGCGAGGGCGACGACGCCCCGGACGTGCGGCTCGTCCGCGACCCGGAGCGCGGCGCGGGCGCCCATGGAGTGCCCGATCAGGACGACGGGTACGGGCCCGGCGGCGCGCCGCAGCTCCCGCAGGGCCCGCCGGGCGTCCCGGACGGGGTCCGCCCGGTCCCCGTTCCACCCCTGGTGGCGGTAGCGCACGTCGGCCACCAGGATCCGGCCGGCGGGGGCGGCGCGCAGGACGGCGGTGCCGAAGGGCCGCATGCGCAGCCGCGGCAGGCCGAAGCGCGGGGGCGGCGCCATGCCGTCCGCCCGGCCGCCGTGGAGGAGGAGGACCGCGCAGGCGGGCCGGGGCGGTGCCCGCCGGACGCGCAGCGCGGCCGGGGTGCCGCCGGCGGCGGCCGGGCGGCGCCGGCCGCCGAGGGTGCCCGGGGTGTGACCGGCCGGGCTGCCGGTCACGGGGCTCACCGGGCTCCTTCGATGAGGAGCAGCTGGCGTACGTCGAGGTAGTGGGCGCGGAACCCGGCTTCGGAGTAGGCGAGGTAGAGCTCCCACATGCGGCGGAAGGTTCGGTCGAAGCCGAGGGCGGCCACCTGGTCGGCGCGGGAGGTGAACCGTTCGCGCCACAGGCGGAGCGTTTCCGCGTAGTGCTCGCCGTAGCCCTCGTCGGAGACGGTGTCGAGGCCCGCGCGGGCGGCGTGTTCGGTGAGGGCGCGCCGGGAGGGGATCAGGCCGCCGGGGAAGACGTACTTGCTGATCCAGGTGTGGGTGCGGGCGGTGAGGAGCATCCGGGTGTGCGGCATGGTGATGGCCTGGAGGGCGATGCGTCCGCCCGGTGCGAGGGCGTCGCGCAGCGAGCGGAAGTAGACCGGCCAGTAGTCGGCGCCGACCGCCTCGACCATCTCCACGCTGACGACGGCGTCGTACGTGCCCTCCGCCTCCCGGTAGTCCTGGAGCCGGACGGTGACCCGGTCGGCCAGTCCGGCTTCGGCGATCCGCCGCTCGGCCAGGTCCCGTTGTTCGGCGGAGAGGGTGAGCGTCACCACCTCGGCGCCCCGGGCGGCGGCGCGCAGGGCGAGTTCGCCCCAGCCCGTGCCGATCTCCAGGACCCGCCGGTCCGGACCGACGCCGGCCAGGTCGAGGAGCCGGTCGATCTTGCGGTGCTGGGCGGTCTCCAGGGATTCGTGGCGGGCGGGGAAGGCGGTGAAGACGGCCGAGGAGTAGGTCATGGACGGGTCGAGGAAGAGGGCGAAGAGCTCGTTCGACAGGTCGTAGTGGCGGTGGACGTTCTCCCGGGCGCCTTCCGGGGTGCCCAGCTGCGCGTCGGGCCTGCGCCGCACCCAGGCGGCGCGCAGGCGCCGCAGCGGGGCGGGGACGAGCTCGTCCACGTGGGCGGCGAGGACGGTCAGGAGGCCGGGCAGGTCGTCGCTGTCCCATTCGCCGGCCATGTAGGACTCGCCGAAGCCGATGAGGCCGTCCGCCGCGATCCGGCGGAAGAAGGCGTCCGGGTCGTGCACGGTCAGTCCGGGGCCGTGGCCGGCCGGCGCCTGGTCGCCGAGGCGTACGCGCAGCGGGAGGCGGGGGAAGGCGCGCCGGAGGAGGTGGCGTGCGACGGCGGTGTGGGCGGCCGGGGTGTCGGGGCTGCGCGCCACGTCGGGCCACGCCTCGGGGTCGGCCGGGATGCGGGGGCCGGGGACGGCTTGGTCCTCACGCGTGGCACGGGGCGTCGAGAGGGTCACGGAGTGGCGCCTTCCGGTCGCTGGGGCGTGCGCGGCCGGTGTGCGGTGTCGCGCCGCCCGGCCGCGGCCTGTCACCCTGTGCTTCGCCGCCGGGCCGGATTCGGATGGGTCGGGATGCGCGGAACCCGCCGGTTCCCCGCCCGCGCTCTCCCGGCGCTGACGGTTTTCAGCCGGTTCGGGGCCGATCCGGTGGCCGGTGGCCCTGGAGTCCGCGGGGACCTCAGCGCAGCGTCTTCTCGAAGCTGAAGGCGGTCACGGCCAGCCGCTCGCGGAAGTAGAAGCGGTGGGCGTCGGTCCGCTGGGTGCCGGAGTCGAGGGTGAGCGCGGTGCAGGAGGCGGCCCGCGCGTGCTCCTCCAGGTGGGCGAGGAGCGCGTGGCCCACCCCGGTGGAGCGGGCGGCGGAGGCGGTGACGAGGTCGTCCACGTAGAGCTTGCGGATCAGGTGGGTGTTGGCGACGGTCCGCCAGCCGGCCGCGCCCACGCACGCCCCGTCCTCGTCGTACGCGGCGGTGAAGCGCAGCCCCTGGCCCCGCCCCTCGGCGAGGACCGCCAGGAACAGGTCCTCGGTGAGGTGGGGCCGCAGTTCGAGCAGGACCGGCAGCAGGTCCCGCGTCAGCCGCGGGTCGCCGGGTTCGAGGTCGACGATCTTCATGGGCCCAGCGTACGGGCGCGGGCGCGGCGCGCCGGGAGGCCCGACGGCGGCCGTGGCGCCCCGGCCCCGGGGCGCCACGGCCCGGAAGGGGATCACCGGGCCGGACGGGAGCGTCCGCATGACGGACACGGGCGTCGGCTGTCGTACCCCCCGCCTACTCTTGATCACATGAGCCCGACCCCTGACTCCGCGACACCTGGACGCCCCCTCTCCGCGATCAACGCGGACATCCGCTGCCTGTTCGCCCGCGCCGAGGGCCGCCTCCGTGACGACGAGCGGGTGCGCCACGCGGCGCTGCTGGAGGAGTGGGCCGCGGCGATACGGGCTTCGGTCGTCCCGGCGGCTTGAGTACGGGTTCCGGTACGGGCCGGGGCGCGGCGGGAGGTCTGCGGCCGATCGGGTGAAGCCCCGGAACCTGCCGCAGGTCCGGACGTTGATCAGTGCGCTCACCACCGTGCACTCGTGCAACAGAAGGACCATGATGATCAAGAAGATGATGGCCACCGCCGCCGCCACCGCATCCATCGTCGGCGCGGGCGCCGCCGTTGCCGCTCCGGCCATGGCCATCGGCAACGACAACGGGATCAACACCGTCAACGGCAACGGTGCCTCCCAGATCTACGGCAACCAGGCGACCCACGGCGACCAGAGCCCGCAGCTCGGCCTCGTCCAGGGCACGCTGAACAAGCCCTGCATCGGCCTGCCGGCCAAGATCAACGCCCAGTCGCTCGTCGCCGCGCTGAACGTCGGTGTCCAGGACATCAATGTCCTGGCCAACCCGCAGAACCAGCAGTGCGCCGAGAACTCCACCCAGGCCAAGGGTGACGAGCCGCTCTCGCACATCCTCAGCAACATCCCGGTCCTCTCGGGCAACGTGTCGGCCAACAGCTGACCCGGTCCCCATCTTCGAGCCGGGGCCTCCGACGCCTGCGCGAGTGCCCACGGGGCCCCGGCTTGTACCACCCCCGGATCCCCCGGTCCGGACCCTCCACGTGGGCACCGTTCTCACGTTCAGAGCCCCCCGCCCGACTGGGCGGGGGGCTCTGAACGTGTTCCGGGCCGTTCCCGGCCGGGCCCTTGGCCAGGCCCTTGGACGGGCCGGGGCTACGGACCGTCCGCGCGGGATCCGTCCGCGCCGGGGGCGGGCCAGCGGGGGGCCGTCTTGCCGGAGGAGAGCTGGTCCACGACCTCGGCCAGTTCCAGGCAGGCCTGTTCGATGCGCAGGCGGATGGTGTTCTGCTCGGTGACGAGCGCCGACAGCAGCAGCGAGGTCAGGGCCGCGCTGCCGTTGAGCGCCTGGAGGTTGACCATGCCCTCGACGATGCTGAGGCCGGCGAAGGGGCCGGCCTGGGCGATCGCCGCCGCGTTCGCCAGTACGGACACGAGCAGCATGCAGGGCGCGCTCCCGGCCAGCTGGAAGCGCAGTGCCGCCCAGATGAGGAGCGGGAACACGAGGAAGAGCAGGGCCAGGTGGGTCCTGGTCGCCAGGAGGGTCACGGCGACGGCCGCGACCAGCAGGGCGGCGGCCTCGGCCCACCGGTAGGGGTCCTGGGACACGTGGACCTTGTGCACGATCAGCAGCAGCGGCGTCAGGACGAGCACGCCCATCGCGTCGCCGGCCCACCACGTCCACCACACCGTCCAGAACCCGCTGTCCGGCAGGCTGCCGGTGAGGGTCAGCAGCCAGGTTCCGGCGGTCGCGCTGATCAGCATCGGTGCCAGTCCGCCCAGGACGACCAGGGCCACGCCGTCGCGGAGCCGGTCCAGTTCCCGGCGGAATCCGACCTGGCGGAGCATCAGGACCGCGAGGACGGGGGCGAGGGTGTTGCCCGCGACGATCACGAGCCCGACCGCGGAGAAGGGGCTGAGCGACTGGATGACGAGGAACGCGCCGAGCGCGATGCCGGGCCAGACCCGGAGCCCCATCCAGATCAGGCAGGCGAGGGCGATGCCCGTGGGCGGCCACAGCGGGGTGACCACCGCACCGTCGATCACCACCTGCTGGAGCAGCCCGATCCGTCCGCCCGCGAAATAGGCGGCGGCGACGGCGAGGATCCGGAGCACGGCGAGGAACGGACGTCGGAAGCCCTCGGTGCGCATCACTGCATCAGACAACAGCCGGAGCCGTCGGCGGAGCGTGACACGCGCTGGAAAGCGTCCACAAAGTCGCGTCGCGTGCCGGACCCCGCCGGGCAGAGAGGACCCTGCCGCCCTAGGGGCCGCGCGAGTCGTGGCCCGAGGCGGCTCCGAAGGCCTCGTGACGCAGGACGAGGACGGCGGCGTCGTCCTCGTGGCCCGTCGAGTCGGCGACCTTCATCACCTCGGCGGCCAGGTCCCCCGGGGCGCTGCCCGCACCGGCCAGGGCGGCCCCGGCGACCCGCGCGAGTCCGTCGTCCATCGGGAAGGAGGGTCCTTCGACGACCCCGTCGGTGACCAGGACGTACGAGCCCGCCGTCGTCAGCCGGCGCCGGGTGACGGGGTACTCGGCGTCGGGCAGCATGCCGAGCGGCGGGCCCCCCTCGTCCTCCACGACTCCGTACCGGCCGTCGACGGTGGCCCACACCCCGGGCACGTGGCCGGCGCGGGCCGTCTGGATCTCCCAGGTGACCGGGTCGAAGCGGAGGAAGGTGCAGGTCGCGAACAGATCGCAGTCCACCGAGAGCAGCAGGTCGTTGGCCCGGCTGAGGACCTCGCCCGGGTCGGCGGCGGCCGCTGCGACGGCCCGTACGGCGATGCGGACCTGCCCCATGAAGGCGGCCGCCTCCACGTCGTGGCCCTCCACGTCGCCGATGGAGAACCCCAGGGCTCCCCCGGGCAGCGCGAACCCGTCGTACCAGTCACCGCCGACGCTCAGACCGTGGCGGGCGGGCGTGTACCGGGCGGCGGTGCGCAGCCCGGGGACGGCGGGGAGGGAGGCCGGGAGGATCTCGCGCTGGAGCGCCTCGGCCAGTTCCACCCGCGCCTGCTGGAGTTCGGCCCCTTCCCGGGCCTGGGCCGTCAGGCGCCCGAGCCTCGTCAGCAAATCGTCGGCGGTCGCCGACCGCGGGGACCGATGGGGGGTCATGGACCGCTCCGGGGTACGTCCGCCTCCAGGGCTCTGGCGCGAAAACAGCCTTCATCATATTTCGGCGGCCCGATGATCACATCACCTGAGTCCGCCGGCCCGCCCCCGCGGAGCGGGCTGCGGCGGCCCGTGGACCACGGCGGGCGAACCACGGTGCGCGGTCACCGCGTACGGATCACCCCGTACGGGTCACGGCACGCGGGTCACCGCGTCGGTCAGTGCCTGCACGGTCGTGAGGCTGCCGAGGTCCACCCCTTCCTGGACGCGGAACCCGGCGGCCTTCAGGTCCGCGAGGACGCCGATGACGGCGGCGTCGTCGAGCCCGAGGTCCTCCCCCAGCTCGGTCTGGGGCCGCAGGCGCTCCGCCGCCCATCCGCTGCGTCTGGCCACGATCTGCCTCACCTGGACGTCCCGTTCCACGGTTCCTCCTCCGGCCGGTCCTGTACCCATCCGCCCTGTACCCCCGTACGGCCCCGCCGCAACCGGCGGGGCCTCCGGGTTCCAGCGGGGTTTGAGGTCCGGGATCCTGGCCACACGAGGGGGCGTACGTGGTTCCCACCCCCTTAGGGAGTGATCAGCTGTGTCGGACAACCAGAAGAGCCGGGCCAAGGCCGAGCAGGCCCTCGGCAAGCTCAAGGAAGCGGCGGGCCGTGCGGTGGGCAACGACAGGCTGGCGGCGGAAGGCCGCAGGGACCAGGTGAAGGGCGACGCCCGTCAGGCCAAGGAGAAGATGAAGGACATCTTCCGCCACCGGAAGCACTGACGACTTCGCACCCTTCCCTCGTCATCGGGCCCCCGGGGCGGGGCCGGGCCTGGTCCCGGCTCCGCCCCGGGGGTCTTCCGGGGTTCCGAGCCTGCGGGCGGGGCCCCGTTCGTGGGCCAGTACGTAGCCCAGGGCGATGCAGACGGTGACGACGACGAAGAACCCGATCAGCCACGACAGCATGGCGAAGACCAGCCCCAGGCCGCCGAACTGCTCCAGACTGCGGTCGATGGCGCGGGGCATGTAGAACCGCGATCCCCAGGTGACGATCTGCTCCGCGACGCCGACCAGGACCGCGCCGGGCAGCAGGGGCAGCCACGGCACCCTGCCGCCGAGCAGCAGGTGCTGGGTCCACCACCACAGCAGGGTGCCGCTGATCACGGCGACGAGCGCGCCGACGACACGGCCCGCGCCGAACGCCTCCTGGACCGGCCCCTGGAAGAGCAGGGCGGTCAGCCACACCGCGAGCCAGGCGAGCCACCGCCAGGCGGCGAGGCGCGCTCCGGCCTTGGGCAGGTGCCAGGACCGCTCGCAGGTGGTCTGCAGGGCGCGGCTGCAGGCGGTGGCGGACAGCAGCGTGACGACGATCCCGATCCCGCCGGTGCTGGCGACGGCCGCCGTGTCGCCGGCGGCGTACACCGCGCGGATCTGGTCGAGGGCGGTGTCGGTCATGCCCAGGGTCGTGCTGATCGTCTTGATCAGTTCCTGGCGCATCCAGTCGGGGGCGAGCGCGCCGATGACGAAGAGGGCGGGGATGGCCCCGAGGAAGGCCTGGGCGGCCAGCCGGGTGGCGCAGTCCAGGACGTTGACCCGCGCGAACTGTTCCAGGACCCGCCCGAGGAACGGCGTGTAGGTGCGCATCCAGCCCGGCACCACGAAGCGGCGGGCCGAGAAGCGCGGTCCGGGCACGGTGGCGGCTCCTTCCGGGCGCGGGCGCTCGTCCCGGGCGGCCGCACCTTCCCCGAGAAGGATGCGGGATCGGGCAGGGCGGGGCACGTCGACCGGGCCGGGGCGGGCGGGTCGGGCGGGGCGGGCGGGGCCGCCCGGAGCGTCGCCGAGACCCCCGTCCGGGCCCGGCCGAGCGGCCGTCGAAGCCCCGCCGCTCCCCCGCCGCGGCGCGGCTGAATGACAGCCGCCACCAGTTGTTTTTCCATATGTTCGCGAATTTGTTGCAGAACCGATACATCTGTACCCATGTCCGGACCTGAATTCCGGACGGCTTCGGAGAAAACTGTCGGCCGTTGCGCGCCAGGATCCACATCCGAGAAAGCAGGACCTTCCCAGGTATCCGATCGACCGTCAGTCCATCCGAACGCGGAGGTATCACGATGTCCGTCTGCAGGAACGACTCCCGTAAAGCCCGACAGGCTCTCCGAGTTGTCCGACGCACCGCCGGATTCCGTCCCCCTCGCCTTTTTCTGCTCCTGTGCCTGCTGACCGCGGGCACCCTCGCCGGCCCGGTGTCACCGGCCGGAGCGGCCACGTCGTACGGCGTGAAAGCCGTGGCCGTGGCCGCCTCCAAGGAAGGTGCCCCTTATGCGCGCGGCGCGACGGGACCGAAAAGGTTCGACTGCTCGGGCCTGATGCTGTATTCCTTCCGGAAAGCCGGAAAGAAGCTGCCACGCACCGCGGAGCAGCAGTACGAGCACACCTCACACGTTTCCCGCGACAAACGCGCATTGGGTGATCTGGTGTTCTTCCCGCAGGGCTCCACCGTGGAACACGTGGGCATTTACGCAGGCCACGACAAGATCTGGCACGCGCCCCGTCCGGGCACCCGCGTACGACTGGAACGCATTTGGAGCAATAACGTCCGCTACGGGCGGGCCGGATGACGGAAGGGTGACGGCATGAGGAGGCCCCGGCTCCTCCCGGACCCGCCCGGACGGGGGCGGACGGGAGGAGCCGGGGCCGGGGGGTCTCAGCTGTTGAAGCAGATGTTGCCGGCCGCCGGGTTCAGCGCGCCGATCACGTTCACGCTGTTGCCGCAGATGTTGATCGGTACGTGGACCGGGATCTGGATCAGGTTGCCCGACAGGACGCCGGGCGAGCCCGCCGCGATCCCCTCGGCCTTGGCGTCGGCCGACGCCGCCGACGCACCGCCCAGGACCGCCATGCCGACCACCAGGGCGAGACCCGCACTCTTCCACACTCGCATCACGCGTACATCTCCTCGCAACTGCCGTGACGGCGCACCGGTGCGCCGCACGGCCCCGAGCCGGGGCCGTCTCCCTCTCATCGGCAGCATGCGGCCGCACCGCCCCTCCCGGAGCGGGCGGTTCCCTCGAAGGAGTGCCGCTCCGCCCCTGATCGGCCGTACGGTCCGCGCCGTGCGCCCGGGACCCGTCAGCCGTTCAGGCCCTTCATCAGCTCGGGGGCGTAGCGGTCGCCGGAGGCCACGCCCAGCGGGGCCACGGCGTCGATGCGGGCGAGGTCCGCGTCGGAGAGCTCCACGGCGGTGGCGGCGACGTTCTCCTCCAGGTACCGGCGGCGCTTGGTGCCCGGGATGGGCACCGCGCCCTGGCGCAGCGTCCAGGCCAGGGCGAGCTGCGAGGGGGTGACGCCCTTCTCGGCGGCGAGGCTGCGGAGCAGGTCGACAACGGCCAGGTTGCGGTCGAAGTTCTCACCCTGGAAGCGGGGGTCCGTGCGGCGGAAGTCGTCGGCCGCGAAGTCCTCGGGGCTGGTGACGGCGCCGGAGAGGAAGCCGCGGCCGAGCGGCGAGTAGGCGACGAGGCCGATGCCCAGCTCGTCGAGGGCGGCGCGGACGCCGTCCTGCTCGATGCCGCGCTCGAAGAGGCTGTACTCCGTCTGCACGGCGGCGAGGGGGTGCACGGCGTGGGCGCGGCGGATGGTCGCCGGCGCGGCCTCGCACAGACCGATGTGGCGGACCTTGCCGGCGGCGACGAGCTCCGCCATGGCCCCGACGCTCTCCTCCACGGGGACCTGCGGGTCGATGCGGTGGAGGTAGTAGAGGTCGATGTGGTCGGTGCCCAGGTGGCGCAGGGACCGGTCGGCCGAGCTGCGGATGTACTCCGGGGTGGCGTTGTGGCCGCGGAAGGAACCTTCGTCGGTGAACTCGACGCCCGTCTTCGTGGCGACGACAGCGGATTCCCTGCGGCCCGCGAGGGCCCTGCCGAGCAGCTGTTCGTTGAGGAAGGGGCCGTAGCCCTCGGCGGTGTCCATCAGGGTGACGCCCAGTTCCAGGGCCCGGTCGATGGTGGCGAGCGACTCGGTGTCGTCGGTGGCGCCGTAGTGGGCGCTCATTCCCATCAGGCCGAGTCCTTCGGCGCCGACCTTCAGGCCCTGGCCGCCCAGTGCGCGCATCTCCACGGTGTTCTCCTCGGGGTGTCCGGTGCGTGAGCAAGTAAGTAACTAACTGGATAGGTCAACCATGCACATCCTCATCGCGGGATGTCAATAACCAGATAGTTACTTGCTAGGCTGCCCCGTATGGCAAGGGACTCCAGCGCAACCAAGGCACGGCTGCTCGACGCGGCCTTCTCCGAGTTCGCGACCTACGGCATCGCCGGAGCGCGCGTCGACCGGATCGCCGAGGCGGCCCAGGCGAACAAGCGGCTCATCTACGTGTACTTCGGCAACAAGGAACAGCTCTTCGACGTCGTGCTCCAGCGGGCGCTGGAGGCCGGCTCGGAGACGGTTCCCTTCACCGCCGAGGACCTGCCCGGGTACGCGGGCGCGGTCTTCGACCACCTCGTCGAGCGGCCGGACCTGATGCGGCTCGTGCTGTGGAAGCAGCTGGAGCGCCCGGGCTCCGCGCCCGCGGAGGCGGAATCGTACGCCGCGAAGATCGCGGTGGTGGAGCGGGCGCAGCGGGCCGGGCGGATCGACGCGGCGATCGACCCCGTCGACCTCCTCGTGCTGGTCATGGGCCTGTCGCAGGCCTGGTTCGGCGCCGTGGGCGGGCCGGCAGCCGGGGACGCGGGCACGGGCTGGCCGGCCGAGCTGCTGGCCCGCCACCGCGCGGCCGTCGTGGAGGCCGTCCGCCGTATGACGGCGCCGCCGGCCGCCCCGGCCGCCTGAGGACGCCCGGGGCGGCCGGGGCGCGTCGGCGACGCTCTACGGCCCTTCCTCCAGCGGGGACGGCCTGGCGTCGTCCGGTTCCGGTCCGGTGCCCGGCCCGATGCGGATCTCGAAGTGTCCGTCGTACTCCTCGTGGCCCGCGACCACCGCCTGGGCGACGGCCTCGTCGCCGCGCTCCCCGCGGACGATCAGCGGGTCCCGGCGCAGGTCGCGCATGAGCGCCACGCACATGCCGATCATCACGACGGTGAACGGGGCCGCCACGAGGATGGTCAGGTTCTGCAGTCCGGCGAGCGCGTCCCCCTTGCCGTTGCCGATGAGCAGCATGACGGCCGCGACGGCCCCCGTGACCACGCCCCAGAAGACGACGACCAGCCGGGCCGGCTCGAAGGTGCCCTTCTGCGACAGCGTTCCCATCACGATGGACGCGGCGTCCGCTCCGGACACGAAGAAGATGCCGACGAGGACCATCACCAGCAGGCTCATCACGGTGGGGATCGGGAACTGCTGGAGCAGCCCGAAGAGCTGCCCCTCCGGCGTGGTCTCGCCGCCGAGCCGGCCGCCCTCCTGGAGCTTCATCGCCGTACCGCCGAAGACCGCGAACCACACCAGGCTGACGCTGCTCGGGACGAGGATGACCCCGCCGATGAACTGGCGGATCGTGCGGCCGCGGCTGATGCGGGCGATGAACATGCCGACGAACGGCGTCCAGGAGATCCACCACGCCCAGTAGAAGACGGTCCAGCTGCCCAGCCAGGTGGCGACCTCTCCGGTGCCGGTGGCCTCCGTGCGGCCGATGAGCTGCGGCAGGTCGCCGAGGTAGGCGCCCAGGGAGGTGGGGAGCAGGTCGAGCACGATGATCGTCGGGCCGGCGACGAACACGAAGACGGCCAGCACGAGGGCGAGCACCATGTTGATGTTCGACAGCCACTGGATGCCGCGCTCGACGCCGGAGACCGCGGAGGCCACGAACGCGACGGTGAGCACGGCGATGATGCCGACCAGGAGTGCGGTGCTGACCGTCTCCATCCACCCCAGTTCCTGGAATCCGCTGCCGATCTGCAGGGCACCCAGGCCCAGGGAGGCGGCCGAGCCGAAGAGGGTGGCGAAGATGGCCAGGATGTCGATGACCCGGCCCGCCGCGCCGTGGGCGTGCCGTTCGCCGATGAGCGGCTCGAACACGGCGCTGATCGTCTGGCGGCGGCCGCGCCGGAACGTGCTGTAGGCGATGGCGAGCCCGACGACGGCGTAGATCGCCCAGGGGTGGAGCGTCCAGTGGAAGAGGGTCGTCGCCATCGCCGTCTGCATGCGTTCGGCGGAGTCGACGGGGTGGGTGCCGGGCGGCGGCTTCCCGTAGTGGGCCAGGGGCTCGCTCACGCCGTAGAACATGAGCCCGATGCCCATGCCGGCGCTGAACATCATCGCGACCCAGGACACGGTGCGGAACTCGGGCCCCTCGTCCTCGCGGCCGAGGCTGATGCGTCCGTAGCGGCTGATCGCGAGCCACAGCGCGAAGACGACGAAGCCGGTGGCGGCGAGCATGAAGGCCCAGCCGCCGTTGTGGATGAGCCCCTTGAGCAGACTGCTCGACACGCTTTCCAGCGAGTCGGTGGCGATGGCGCCCCAGAGCACGAAGGCGAGGGTCAGGACCGCCGTGACGCCGAAGACCACCATGTCCGTACGGGAGCGGGGGCCGGCCGGTGGATCTTTCGACAACGAAGTCCCCTTTCACGCGTGACCCCGTGGGCCGCGGGCACGCAGGAACGTTTGCGTGGATACCTGACTTATCACGCATCAGCCGATGAACCGGGCTCATTCCGCCGTCGTGAGCCACTGCGCCCGGCCGTTGGCCCAGTCGGGGCGGGTTTCGGCGCGGCCGCCCCGATGTCCGGTGCGGCGCGGCGGGCGCGGGTCAGTCTCTGACCGACGGGAACCACGGCTCGGCGGAGGTCTGCGCATGCCCGGTGCTCCCCGCGGCACGGCGGCCCTCTACCTCGTCGGGGCGCTCGCCGGCTGCCTCGTGGGGCTGGTCGGCGGGAGCTTCCGCTGGTGCCTGGAGCAGGCCGCCGAGCTGCGCGGCGAACTGCTGGACACCTCGCAGCGCCTCGGGGCCGCCGGCTGGCTGCTCCCGGTCGCGCTCGCGGCGACGGGCGCCGCCCTCGGCTGCGCGATCGCCCGGCGGGTCCCGACGGCCGCCGGGAGCGGCATCCAGGACGTCGAGGCCGTGTGGCGCGGGGAACGGGAACCGCAGCCGCTGCGGCTGCTGCCGGCGAAGTTCGTGGGCGGTCTGCTCGCCATGGGGTCGGGCCTGCTGCTCGGCCGTGAGGGCCCTACGGTGCACATGGGCGCGGTGATCGGCGCGGAGGCGGGGCGCCGCACGCGGATGAGCGCGCCGGACGTCACCCTGCTGCACACCTCACTGGCCGGGGCCGGGCTCGCGGTGGCCTTCGGCGCCCCCCTCGGCTCGGTGGTGTTCGTCTGCGAGGAGGTCACGAGGACGGTCAGGCCCCGCCTGGTCCTGCTCACCCTCATCGGCAGTGCTACGGCCACCGGATGCGCGCAGTGGATGCTGGGCGACCGGCCGGTCTTCGCGATGCCCGGCCCGGCCACCCCGTCCGTCGCCCTGCTGCCGCTGTTCCTGCTGTTCGGAGCGGCCACGGGCGCACTGGGGGCGGGCTACAACCGGCTCGTCGTCGGCACGCTGGCCTTCTGTGACGGGGTCACCCGGGTGGGGCCGGTCGCCCGGGCGGCCGCGATCGGGGCCGTCGTGGGCCTGCTGCTCGGCATCGACCCCTGGCTGGCCGGCGGCGGGGAGGAGCTGGGCGCGCGCCTGCTGGGCGGCGAGGTACCGGTGGTCACCGTACTCGCGGGGTACCTGGTGGTGCGGTTCGTGGCCGGTCCGCTGAGCTACGCGGCCGGTACGCCGGGCGGGCTGTTCGCTCCCGTACTGGCGCTGGGCGCCCTGTGGGGAGCGCTCGTACAGGGTCTCGCGGCGCCCGCGTTCCTGGACGGGACCGGCGCGGCGGCGTTCGCCGTCGTCGGTATGGCGGCGCTGTTCTCGGCGGTCGTGCGGGCGCCCGTCACGGGCATCGTGCTCGTGGTCGAGATGACCGGGGCGACGTCGCTGCTCGTTCCGCTGCTCGCCGCCTGTTTCGCCGCGACGCTGACGGCGGACCGGATGGGGAGCGTGCCGGTCTACGACAGCCTGCGGCTGCGCATGGCGCGGAACTCCTGATCCCGGGGACAGGACCCGCAGCAGTGTACCGATTTGACAGGTTTCAGGATGATTTCCCGTTACGTTGATCCGGTGACCGCCCCCGCGCAGCCCGCCGCGCCCCCGCCGGCCTCCCCCGCCAGGGACCTGCTCCCCCTCGTCCTGCCGGCCCTCGTGGTCGGCGTGGGCACCAGCCTGTCGCTGATCGCCGTGAGCGAGGCGTCCGACCTGCTGAAGGACCTCCTGTGGGAGACCCTGCCCGACGCGATCGGGATCGGCCCCTGGTCCGTCGCCTGGATGCTGACGGTCCTGACGGCGACCGGCCTCGCCGTCGGCCTCGTGGTGTGGAAGGTCCACGGGCACGCCGGGCCGGACCCGGCCACCACCGGTCTGGTGGACCCCCCGCTGCCGCCCGCGGTGGTCCCCGGCCTGCTGCTGGCGAGCGCCCTGGCCCTCGCGGGCGGCGTGAGCCTGGGTCCGGAGAACCCGATCACCGCCGCCAACATCGCCCTCGCCTTCTGGCTGGGCCGGCGGTTCATGCCCGCGGGCCCGCCGCAACTGTGGGTGGCGCTGGCCGCGGCGGGCACCGTCGGAGCGCTGTTCGGCACCCCGGTGGCCGCCGTGCTGATCCTCACCGAGTCGATGGTGTCCGCGCCCCGGCAGCCCGCGGCCGCCCCGGGCGGGCGGCCGCCCACCCTGTGGGACCAGCTCTTCGCCCCGCTGATCGCCGCGGGGGCGGGCGGACTGACGAGCAGGTTGCTGGAGGCCCCGCAGTTCGGGCTGCCCCTGCCCCCGCTGAAGGGACCGCACTGGCCCGACCTGGTCGCCGCGCTGGTGGTCTCCTCGGTGGCGGCGGTCATCGCCCTGGCCGCCGTCTACGCGTTCCCGTACGTCCACCGCGCCTTCCACCTGCTGCCGCACCCGGTGCTCGCGCTGACCCTGGGCGGGGTGGCGCTCGGTCTGCTCGGGGCACTCGGAGGCCGGCTCACCCTCTTCAAGGGCCTGGACCAGATGGGCGAGCTGGCCGCCGATCCGGGTGCGCACTCGGCCGGATCGCTCGTCCTGATGACGGTGGTGAAGCTGGCCGCGGTCCTGGTGGCCTGCGGGTCCGGGTTCCGGGGCGGCCGGATCTTCCCGTCCATCTTCGCGGGCACCGCCCTCGGCTTCGCGGTGACCGGCCTGGTGCCCTCGGTGCAGCCGGCCGTCGCGGTGACCTGCGCGGTGGTCGGGGTGCTGCTGGCCGTCACCCGGCAGGGCTGGCTCAGCCTGTTCGCCGCGGCGATCCTCGCCCCGGATCCGGGTCTGCTGCCGCTGCTGTGCGTGGCGCTGCTGCCGGCCTGGCTGCTGGTGAGCGGGCGTCCGCAGATGCAGCTGGACGGCTCGGGCGTCGCCCTGCGCTGACCGGGCCGCCGCCCGCCGGCCGCGTGATGCCCGTCACTTCCAGTGACGGATGGGACATGACCTCCGGGGCAGGGGGCATGCGCGGACCTTGCCAGCTCATCGCGGGTCCGCCGCGGTGGCACAAGCGGAGGTACAGCGCGTCGTGTCGGAGCAGAAGACCATCTACACAGCCGGGACATGGCGGTCCGCGGCCTCGGGAGCGACCAGGGAGATCCTCGACCCGGCCGACGGCTCCGTCCTCGCCGTGGTCTCCGAGGGCGGCACCGCCGACGCCGACGCGGCCGTGAGCGCCGCCCGTGCCGCCTTCGACCGCGGCCCGTGGCCCACCACGCCGGCCGCCGAGCGGGCCGCGCTCCTGCACCGCACGGCCGACCTGCTCCGCCGGGACCGCGAGCGCATCGGCCTCATGGAGAGCCTGGACGCCGGCAAGACCCTCGAAGAGGGCCGCACGGACGTGGACTGCGTCATCGACGCCTTCCGCTACTTCGCCGGCCTCGTCGCCGCCGAGGACCCGGGCCGGGTCGTGGACGCCGGTACCCCCGACGTGCACAGCGTCGTCGTCCACGAACCGGTCGGGGTCTGCGCCCTCATCACGCCGTGGAACTACCCGCTGCTCCAGGCGAGCTGGAAGGTCGCACCGGCGCTCGCGGCGGGCAACACCCTCGTCATCAAGCCGAGCGAGATCACCCCGCTGACCACCGTGGCGCTCCTGGAACTGCTGGCGGAGGCGGGCCTGCCCGACGGGGTGGCCAACCTGGTCACCGGAGCGGGCGACCCGGCCGGCGCGCGCCTCGCCGCCCATCCCGACGTCGACCTGGTCTCCTTCACCGGCGGACTCGTCAGCGGTACCAAGGTCATGCGCGCGGCCGCCGACACCGTCAAGAAGGTCGCACTCGAACTCGGCGGCAAGAACCCGAACGTCGTCTTCGCCGACGCCTGCGCCACCGAGGAGGGCTTCGACACCGCCGTCGACCAGGCCCTCAACGCCGCCTTCATGCACAGCGGCCAGGTCTGCTCGGCCGGTTCGCGCCTGATCGTCGAGGAGTCGCTGCGCGAGCGGTTCGTCACGGAGCTCGCCCGCCGGGCCGAGCGGATCCGCCTCGGCCGCGGCACCGACCCGGGCGTCGAATGCGGCCCGCTCGTCTCCGCCGCGCAGCGCGAGCGGACCGAGTCCTACGTCGCCGGCGCGCTCGCCGAGGGCGCCGTGCTCCGCGCCGGCGGCGAACGCCCCGACGGACCCGGCTACTTCTACCGGCCCACCGTCCTCGACCGCTGCCACCGGCGCATGCGCGTGGTGCGCGAGGAGGTCTTCGGGCCGGTGCTGACCGTGGAGACCTTCCGCAGCGAGGAGGAGGCCGTGGCCCTCGCCAACGACACCGAGTACGGGCTCGCCGGCGGCGTCTGGACGGCGGACGCGGGCCGCGCCCGCCGGGTCGCCGGCCGGCTGCGGCACGGCACCGTCTGGATCAACGACTTCCACCCCTACCTGCCGCAGGCGGAGTGGGGCGGCTTCGGGAAGTCCGGCGTCGGCCGCGAGCTCGGCCCGTCCGGGCTGGCGGAGTACCGCGAGACCAAGCACGTGTACCAGAACCTCGCCCCGCGCCCCGTGCGCTGGTTCGCGGGCTGAAGGAGTCAGGAGAGCACATGACCACCCCCCACACCCATGCCCGGCCGGCGGCCGCAGAGGCCGCGCCCGTCCAGGAGTACGACTACGTCGTCGTCGGCGGCGGCACCGCCGGATCGGTGATCGCCTCCCGGCTGACCGAGGACCCGGACGTCACCGTCGCCGTCATCGAGGGCGGCCCCAGCGACGTCGACCGCCCCGAGGTACTGACGCTGCGCCGCTGGATGGGCCTGCTCGGCGGCGAACTCGACTACGACTACCCCACCACCGAGCAGCCGCGCGGCAACTCGCACATCCGGCACAGCCGGGCCCGCGTCCTCGGCGGCTGCTCCTCGCACAACACCCTCATCGCCTTCAGGCCGCTCCCCTCCGACTGGGACGAATGGTCGGAGGCGGGCGCCGAAGGGTGGCACGCGGCGGCCATGGACCCGTACTTCGACCGGCTCCTCAACAACATCGTGCCGGTGGACGAGGCGGACCGTAACGCCATCGCCCGCGACTTCGTGGACGCCGCCCAGGACGCTCTGGGGGTTCCGCTCGTCGAGGGGTTCAACAAGAAGCCGTTCCACGAGGGCGCCGGGTTCTTCGACCTCGCCTACCACCCGGAGACCAACAAGCGGTCCTCGGCCTCGGTGGCGTACCTGCACCCGGTGATGGACGGGCGGCCCAACCTGAGGATCCTGCTGGAGACCTGGGCGTACCGCCTGGAGCTGGACGGCACGCGGGTGCGCGGCGTCCACGTGCGGGCCGCGGACGGCACGCAGTCGCTGGTCACGGCCCGCCGCGAGGTGGTGGTGTGCGCGGGCGCCGTGGACACCCCGAGGCTGCTGCTGCATTCCGGCATCGGCCCGCGCGCCGACCTCGAAGCCCTCGGCATCCCCCCGGTCCACGACCTGCCCGGCGTCGGCGAGAACCTCCTCGACCACCCGGAGTCCGTGATCGTCTGGGAGACGGACGGGCCGATACCCGAGAACTCGGCGATGGACAGCGACGCCGGCCTGTTCGTGCGGCGCGACCCGGACTCCCCCGGGCCCGACCTGATGTTCCACTTCTACCAGATCCCGTTCACCGACAACCCGGAGCGGATCGGCTACGAACGCCCGGCGCACGGGGTCTCGTTGACGCCCAACATCCCCAAGCCCCGCAGCCGCGGCCGCCTCTACCTGACCAGCGCGGACCCCGAGGTCAAACCCGCCCTCGACTTCCGCTACTTCACGGACGAGGACGACTACGACGGCAGGACCCTGGTGGACGGCATCAAGCTGGCCCGCCGGATCGCCGCGACCGAGCCGCTGGCCGGATGGCTGCGCCGCGAGGTGTGCCCGGGCCCCGACGTCACCGACGACGAGGCGCTCAGCGCGTACGCCCGCTCGGTCGCGCACACCGTCTACCACCCCGCGGGCACCTGCAAGATGGGCGCTGCGGACGACCGGGACGCCGTGGTGGGCCCGGACCTGAAGGTGCGGGGCCTCGACGGCATCCGCATCGCGGACGCCTCCGTCTTCCCGACGATGCCCGCGGTCAACCCGATGATCGGAGTCCTCATGGTGGGCGAGAAGGCCGCCGAGCTGCTGGGCGGTGAGGTCCGGTGACCACCACCGCTCCCGATACCGCCGCCGCGCCCGTCTTCGGGGTCCAGGGCCTGTGGAAGGTCTTCGGCCCCTCGCGCAAGGCCGCCCGCGTCCCCGGATCCGAGGACGCCGCGCTGCCCGCCGCCGAGCTGCGCGAGCGGACCGGCTGCACGGCCGCCGTCCGCGACGTCACCTTCGACGTCCGCAAGGGCGAGGTGTTCGTCGTGATGGGCCTGTCCGGATCGGGCAAGTCCACCCTCGTGCGCTGTCTGACCCGGCTGATCGAGCCCACGGCCGGATCGCTCGCCATCGACGGCGAGGACGTCCTCGCCATGGATCCGGGCCGGCTGCGCGAACTGCGCCGCCACCGGGCCGCCATGGTCTTCCAGCACTTCGGGCTGCTGCCGCACCGCACGGTCCTGGACAACGTCGCCTACGGCCTGGAGATCCAGGGCATGGGCCGCAGCGGCCGTCGCGCCCGGGCCGCCGAGATGGTGGCCAAGGTCGGCCTCGAAGGGCTTGAGGGCCGCCGGCCCGGCCAGCTGTCCGGAGGCCAGCAGCAGCGCGTCGGCCTCGCCCGCGCGCTGGCCGCCGACCCCGAAGTGCTGCTGTTCGACGAACCGTTCAGCGCCCTCGACCCGCTGATCCGGCGCGAGATGCAGGAGGAGGTGGCCCGGCTCCACCACGAGGAGGGCCGCACGATGGTCTTCATCACCCACGACCTGGCGGAGGCGCTGCGCCTCGGCGACCGGATCGCGCTGATGCGCGACGGCCGCATCGTCCAGGTCGGCACCCCCGAGGAGATCGTGGGCTCCCCCGCCGACGACTACGTACGGGACTTCGTCCGCGACGTGCCGCGCGAGCAGGTGCTCACCGTGCGCAGCGCGATGCGGCCCGCCACGGACGGCGAGGACAGCCGCGGGCCGGCGCTCGCGCCCGCCACCACCGTGGTCGAGGCCATCGAGGCCGTCGCCCGCAGCGGCGGACCCGCGCGGGTCGTCGACCACGGCCGGTGCCTGGGCGTCGTCGACGACGCGGCACTGCTCGCGGTGGTGGCCGGCCTGCCGTCCCCGGCCGGGCGGGGGGTGGCGGCATGACGCGCCGAAGCCGCCGGACCGGCACCGGGAGGTGGGACGGATGACCACGACGACCAGACCCGTACGGGAGTCCGGCCGCCGGGAGCGCCCCGCCAGCCCGGACCGGCCGGGCGGGGGCGGGCCCGCCGCCCGCCCCGGTAGCGGCCCCGCCGCATCCCGGACCGGCCGCCTCCGGGCGGCGCTGCTGCGCCACCGCGCCGGCCGCAGGGTCCTGCCCCTCGCCGTCGCCGCGCTGGTGCTGATCCCCCTCGCGGTCCTCTTCCCCGGCTCCGGGAGCTGGCCGGCGGCCCTGTCCGTCGACCTGTCCGGCCCCCTCGGCCGGGCCGGCGACTGGATCGTGGACAACCGGGACGGCCACCCGCTCTTCCTGTACTTCTTCGGGCACGTCAGCAATGTCGTCGTGGTGTCCGTCCGGGCCGTGTACGTCGTCCTGCTCGCGGCGGGCTGGACCGGTGTCACCGCCCTGGCCGGACTCGTCGCCCTGCGCCTGGCCGGCCTGCGGCTCGCCGTGACCTGCGTGGCGGCCTTCGCCGCGTGCGGGCTCCTCGGCATGTGGGTGCCGACGATGCAGACCCTCGCGCTGATGGTCGTGGCCGTCGCCGTGTCCGTCGTGGTCGGCGCCCTGCTCGGCCTGGCCGCCGGGCTGTCGCCGCGCGCCGACCGCGCGCTGCGGCCGGTCCTGGACACCATGCAGGTGCTGCCCGCGTTCGCCTACCTGCTGCCGATGGTGCTGGTCTTCGGCATCGGCGTGCCCGCCGCGGTCCTGGCGACCGTGGTGTACGCCGCCCCGCCGATGGCCCGGCTCACCGCGCTGGGCCTGCGCGAGGCGGACGCCGGGGTACTGGAGGCCGCGGCCTCCCTCGGCGCGACCGGCCGCCAGCGGCTGTTCACCGCACGGCTCCCGCTGGCCCGCCGGCAGCTCCTGCTCGGCGTCAACCAGGCCATCATGATGGCCCTGTCCATGGCCGTCATCGCCTCGGTGATCGGCGCGGGCGGCCTCGGCGACCGCGTCTACCAGGCCCTCGCCTCCGTCGACGTCGGAGCGGCGCTCGCCGCCGGCATCCCCATCGTGCTGCTCGCCGTGGTCCTCGACCGGACCACCGACGCGGCGGGCCGCCGGCTGGGCAGCGCCCCGGTTCCCCCGGAGGAACAGCCCCTGCTGCGCCGTGTGTTCGCCGGCTGGTACGGGCGACTGCTCACGGTCCTCGCGGCCGTCGCCGCGGCGGTCGTGGGCCACATGGCCGGCACCACCCAGTGGCCCGGGTCGTGGAGCGTGACGATCGCGGAGCCCGTCAACCGGGCGGTCGCCTGGATGACCGACCACCTCTACTCCGGGGTGCCCGTGGTCGGCGGCACCGCCGACTGGGCGGCCCGGTTCACCGGCTGGATCCTCGACCCGCTGCGCGGCGGGCTCCAGGCCGCACCCTGGTGGGCGCTCCTGCTGCTGACCGGCGCGATCGGCGTCCTCGTGGGCACCTGGCGGACCGCGCTGACCGCGGTCCTCGCGCTCGCCGCGATCGGCGTCCTCGGGGTGTGGGAGCCCTCCCTCGACACCCTCTCGCAGGTGCTGGCGGCCGTCGCCGTCACCCTCGTGCTCGGTTTCGCGATCGCCGTGGGCGCCGCCCGCAGCCCCCGCGTCGAACGTCTGCTGCGCCCGGTGCTCGACGTGTGCCAGACCATGCCGCAGTTCGTCTACCTGATCCCGGTGGTCGCGCTGTTCGGCGTCGGACGGGCACCCGCCGCGGCCGCGGCCGTCGTGTACGCGCTGCCCGCCGTCGTCCGCATCACCACGTCGGGGCTGCTGGAAGTGAGTCCGGCGGTCGTGGAATCGGCGCGTTCGCTGGGCGCGACCGGCTCGCAGCAGCTCCGTCAGGTCCAGCTGCCCCTGGCACGGCCCGCGTTGCTGCTGGCGGTGAATCAGGCGGTGGTCCTCGTACTCGCCGTCGTCATCATCGGCGGTCTGGTGGGCGGCGGCGCGCTCGGCTACGACGTCGTCCTCGGCCTCGCCCAGGGCGACCTGGCCACCGGTCTGGTCGCCGGCGCCGCGATCGTCTGCCTCGGCCTGATGCTCGACCGCGTCACCCAGCCCGCGAAGGAGGCCTGACATGAACGACCTCACCCACCACGGCCCCGGCCGGCGCCGGGGCCGGCGGGCCGTCGCCGCGTTCGCCGCCGGTACGGCCCTCGCCGTGCTCACCGGCTGCGGCGCGGCCGACATGACCCGCCAGGCCTCCCCGTACGCCGCCGCGCAGGGCGCGAAGACCGTCACCCTGTCCGTCCAGTCCTGGGTCGGCGCCCAGGCGAACACCGCCGTCGCCGCCTACCTCCTCGAACACGAGCTGGGCTACCGCGTCGACACCGTGCAGGTGGACGAGGTCCCCGCGTGGGACGCGCTCAGCCAGGGCCGGGTCGACGCGATCCTGGAGGACTGGGGCCACCCCGAGCAGGAGAAGCGGTACGTCGAGGAGAAGAAGACGATCACCCCGGGCGGCGACCTCGGCGTCACCGGTCACATCGGCTGGTTCGTGCCGACGTACTTCGCCGAGGAGCATCCGGACGTCACCGACTGGAAGAACCTCGACAAGTACGCCGACCGGCTCGGCACCGCGGAGAGCCGTGGCAAGGGGCAGCTGATGGACGGCTCCCCCTCGTACGTCACGAACGACAAGGCACTGGTGAAGAACCTCGGCCTGGACTTCGAGGTCGTCTTCGCCGGCTCCGAGGCCGCGCAGATCACCCAGATCAAGCAGTTCGCGAAGGAGCGCAAGCCGTTCCTGACCTACTGGTACAAGCCCCAGTGGCTCTTCGAGCGGGTCCCGATGACGGAGGTGAAGCTGCCCGAGTACAAGGAGGGCTGCGACGCCGACCCGGAGAAGGTGGCCTGCGCCTACCCGCACACCCCGCTCCAGAAGTACCTGAACGCGCGCTTCGCGGAGCGGGGCGGTGCCGCGGCCGCCTTCCTGAAGAAGTTCCGCTGGACGGTCGAGGAGCAGAACGAGGTGTCCCTGATGATCGCCGAGGAGAAGCTGGCGCCCGAGGCGGCGGCGAAGAAGTGGGTCGAGCGCAACGAGAGCACCTGGCGGCAGTGGGTCGACTGATGCGGGAGGGGCCGGTGTGGTGGGCCGTCCGGGGGGTGCGGCGATCCGGGGGTGTGCGGGTGCCGATTGCGGGTAGGCGCAGCACGTGATCACCTCCGTGACCGCTCCGGACGTGTCCACCACCCGGAAGAAGCATCAAGAGAAATCGGAGGGCAACATGATCGTCATCGGCCTCATTCTGCTCATCATCGGCTTCGTCACCGGCATCAGCATCCTGTGGACCATCGGCTTGATCCTCCTCGTCGTCGGGGCCATCCTGTGGATCGTGGGAGCCATGGGGCACGCCGTCGGCGGACGCAAGCACTACTGGTAGGGACCGGGGCGTCACGGACCAGTCCTCCGTGGAGCGCGGCGGCCGGCGCCGGGTGCCGGCCGCCGCGCACGCGCGCCTACCGGATGCCGGCCAGGTGCCTGCCGAGGACTTCGGGCGCGGGGAACGTCGCGCCCACCGCGCCGACGCGCTTCCAGTGGAGCCTGCCGTCGGGCGCGACGATGAACACGGAACGGCGCAGCCCGATCAGCGGGGCGTCGATGCCGAAGGCCCGCGCGACGGTGCGTCCGGGGTCGGCGAGCAGCGGAATGCGCAGGTCGCGGTCGCGGGCGAAGCGTTCGTGGCTGTCGACGTCCTGCGGGCTGATGCCCCAGACGGTCGCGCCGGACGTCCGGAGCGCGTCGAGGCCGTCGGAGTACGAGCACAGCTGTCTGGTGCAGACGGGCGTGTTGTCGCCGGGGTAGAACGCGAGGACCACGGGCTTTCCGCGCTGCTCGCCCAGCGAGTAGTCGGAGCGTTCGAAGCGGTCCTCTCGCAGGACTCCCCCGGGCAGGGAGAAGTCGCCCACGATGTCCCCCACTGCGGGAGTACGGCCCATGGCGGTGGTTCCTTCCGTCGTCGGTGACGCGTCGCGGTCGGTGGCGCGTCACACCGGCCGCCATTGTCCGTGCCGGGACGGCCGTAGGGTACCCGCGAGTACGGTCGCCCGCATGCCCGGACCCCGGTGACACCGCCCCGACACCCCACTGACACCGCTCCGGCGCTCCGTCCAGGGTCACTCCTGCTGTTCCGTCAACTCGCCCATCGGGCCCAAGGATGCGGCGGTCGTCCCCGGGTAAGCGCGGGAGCATGTCATCCTTCGTACGCTCACTCACCCGCCCCGGGAACCGCTCGCGGTCGGCCCGGGCCGCCGGCAGCCGTGCCGTCGAGACGGGGGCCCGCTGCGGATTCGTCGCACGCGGGGTCATCTACGCACTGGTGGGCGTCCTGGCCCTGCGGATCGCCTTCGCCGACGACGGCGGCGACCGGCAGGCGGACCGGGGCGGGGCCCTGGCGGAAGTCGCCGGGCAGCCGTTCGGCAACGTCCTGCTGTGGCTGATCGGCATCGCCCTGGCCGGCATGGCCCTCTGGAGGCTGTCGGAAGCCCTGTTCGGGCAGGCCGGTGAAGACGGCACCGAACCGGGCAAGCGCGCCCTGTCCGCCGCGCGCTGCGTCTTCTACGGCGTCGTCTCCTTCTCCGTACTGGCCTACGCGGCCGGGTCCGGGGACAGTGGCAGCGGCTCCTCCGACCAGCAGTCCGACGATGTGACGGCCACCGTGATGGGCTGGCCGGCGGGCCAGTGGATCGTCGTGGCGGCGGGCGCCGCCCTGGCGGGCGCGGGCGTGTGGATCATGGTTCAGGCCGCCCGGCGGAGCTTCCGCAAGCACCTGAAGTCGGGGCGGATGACGCCCGGGACGCGGCGCGCCGTCGACGTGCTCGGCGTCGTCGGCGGCATCGCCCGCGGTGGGGCGTTCGCCGCCGCCGGCGGGTTCGCCGTCGCCGCCGGGGTCCGGCACGAGCCCGGGCGGGCCAGGGGGATGGACGACACCCTGCGGTCCTTCGCCGAGACGCCCGCCGGGCCCTGGCTGCTGGGCGTCATGGCCGTGGGGCTCGTCGCGTTCGGCGCGTTCTCGTGGGCCTCGGCCCGCTGGCGCGAGATCTGAACGGCCGTGCCTCCAGCGGCGCGGACCCGGCCCCCCGGCTCCCCACGGTCCTCTTTTCCCTCCTTCTCCTCTCTTCCCTCTTCCCCCTCCGGCTCCGCCCGCTCCGCCGGCCCGTTCGGCGGCCGGCTCCGCGCCGTGCTGCGCGGCACCGCCGTCCGGGGCTGGAACGACAACCTCGCCGACTGCGCCGCCGCCCTCACCTACTACTCCGTCCTGGCGCTGCTGCCCGCCCTGCTGGTGGCCGTCTCCCTGTACGGCCTGGCGGGGGCGGCGACCCGCGAGCGGGTCGTCTCGGGCCTGACCTCCTACCTGCCGCACCAGTCCGCGGAACTGCTCCGCGAGGTCCTGACCGGCCTGGCCGACTCGCACACCTCCACCTGGGCCCTGCTGATCAGCGGACTGCTCAGCGCGCTGTGGTCGGCGTCCAGCTACCTGGCGGTGTTCCGCCGGGCCCTGCACGCCATGCACCGCGTGCCCGACACCCGGCCGCCCCTGCGCACCGCGCACACCATCGTCTTGACCGCGCTGGCCCTGCTCGCCCTCCTGCTGGCGGGGGCCGCGCTGCTGCTGCTGTCCGGCCCGGCGGCGCGCGGGCTGTCGCGGATGCTGGGGCACGACGTGAGCGGTGCGTGGACGTTCGCCCGCTGGCCGGCCCTGCTGGTCGTGGTGACGGCCCTCGTCCTGGTGCTGTTCCGCACGGGCCCGAAGCCGGCGGCCTCCGGCCGGACCCGGCGGGGCCTGCCGGGGGGTGTACTGGCCGCGCTGCTGTGGCTGGGCGCGTCCCTGCTGTTCACCCTGTACAGCGAGAGCGGTCTGGGCGGCTACAGCCGCCTGTACGGATCCCTGGCCGGGCTCGTGGTCTTCCTGGTCTGGCTGTGGCTCGCGAACCTTTCGCTGCTCGTCGGCGCGCAGTTCAACGCGGAACTCCAGCGCGGCGGGGATCACCCGCCGGGACCGTAGGCGCCTCCGGCGTACACCGAATGACGGGATCCTGGCCGTTTCCTCCCGACTCAGACGGGTAGGCGAGGGTCTGACCGAGACAACGTGCTCGTCGACGGCACGCCCCGGAGTGGCAGGGGGCCCGCCGTCGGCGACATCGCGAAGTGGAGACCCCCAGTGGCCATCGTGAAGAGCTCCCTCAAGGACGCCGACCTGAAGATCGTGGGCGAAGCCCTGCAAGGCGCCCTGGTGGACCTCGTCGACCTCTCTCTCGTCGCCAAGCAGGTGCACTGGAACGTCGTGGGCCCGCGCTTCCGCTCGGTCCACCTCCAGCTCGACGAGGTCGTCACCTCGGCCCGCACCCACTCCGACGTGGTGGCCGAACGCGCCTCCGCCCTCGGCGTGGCCCCCGACGGCCGCGCCGCCACGGTGGCGTCGACCAGCGCGATCGCCGGCGTGCCGGAGGGCTGGGTGAAGGACGTGGACGCGGTACGGATCATCGTGGACGCCCTCGCCGCGGTGATCACCCGCATGCGCGAGCGCATCCAGTCCACCGGCGACGCCGACCCCGTCACCGAGGACATCCTGATCGGCCTGACGGGCGACCTGGAAAAGCACCACTGGATGTTCCAGGCCGAAAGCGCCTGAGCCCAAACCCCCTGAGCCGGCCACTGCCGGCCCACCCCGAGGCCCCGACCGCCCAACACCGGCCGGGGCCTCGGCGTGTCCGACGCCACCGTTTGGGTACTGGCGCAAAATCACCGCCGGCGCAGCGTTGTCGCGCTCCAGCTGGGCCTGCGGAGCGTCAGGCCGGGGTGTGAGCCTTCTCGGTGGAGCCGCCGCCCTGGCAGGCCAGGCACGGCTCGCTGTACACGACGCGCTGCTCGCCGTCGATGAGGATCGTGCGCCGGATGCCGCGGCACGCGGCGCACCCTCTCACCTCAGTGCGGCGCCGCGGAACGTTGCCCTTGCGGCGCAGCTCCCGAAGGTGGTTGATCAGCGGTCCGTGATCAGGGCTCTCCCACGAGGTCATGACCCGTCAGCGTAGCTCAGTCGGCCCCCGCCAGAGCGCGGCGTCGACGGCGAAGCACTGCCTGCCCGATGTCCGGGTTGTTGCTGCCGACCGTCGCGGCGACGGCCTCGAACTCGGCGCGGGTGATGAGGATGCGGGGGTCCTGAATGGTGAGGGTCATGGTGCCTCCAGCGTTTTCAGGGACGGGGTTTTCGGGCCGGACTGGCAGGGCGGCGGTACGGGCGTGGACAGGCTTCTCCCTGGGTCGTGTGCAGGACGGTGCGGAGTGGGGGACCCGGCCGTCTGTGCTGCGCCGTGACCACAGGCGGCCGGGAGTTCAGCTGCCGCGCTCGCGCTCGGCCTGGCGGATCGGCTTGCACTTCGGGTCGTTCGCCCAGTGCCGGTGCTGATCCGGCCGGGCTCCGGACATCGAGTGGCCGGTGACCGTCTCGAAGTCGGCGTCGAGCGGCCGCTGGCAGCGCGCGCAGATACGGCCGGCGGGGGCGGTCATACCGCCTCGATGTTGTCGACGAGGGTCGAGAACTCGCAGCCGGACGGGAGGCGGACGTAGGCGAGGTCCATCCAGTGCTCGATGGCCGTGTCCGACACGTTCTCGTGGATGACTGCCATGAGCTCGCCCTCGGCTCCGGACGCGATGTCCCGAACCTGTTTGCGCAGGAGCGCGTGCGGGACGTACTCGTACACCTCGGCCATCAGCCTGGCTCCCTACCATCGTCAGCGGCCGGGACAACTCCCGTTCGCTCGTTGATCCGTATGAAGAGAGAACCGCAGTGACCCCCTCCGGGAGTACCGTTGAAGGGTCGGAGAAGTATGCAAGCCATGCACTTGTCGGGAGTTGCACATGGCGCACCACTCACGGACACCCAACGCGGGTCTGAGAACCCTCCTTGAGCAGGCCGGATGGTCCCGCTCTCAGCTGGCCCTGATCGTCAACCGCATCGGCGCGGAAGCGGGACTCGCCCTCCAGTACGGGCAGCCGGCCGTTTCCCAGTGGGTCGCCGGACATCAGCCCCGGGCACAGGTCAGAGCCGTTCTGATCGAGGCGTTCGAACGGAAGCTGGGCCGGCCAGTCACCTACGCCGAGGCGGGCCTCACTCCGCCCCCCACCGTCGAAGAGGCGGACACTGTCCGGGATCTCGTAGACCTCGGAAGGGCCGACATGGATCCCTCACGGCGCCGCATCATCGCGGCCGGCGTCTTCTCCGCCGCACTCGCCATCCCCCTGTTCCCCACGCTCGCGCGGGCTGACAGCCCCGACCCCATACGGCCAGGGAAGGCCACGACCCGCGTGGGCCAGGCGCAGGTGGCCGCCATCGAGACGATGACGGACCGGATCGCCTACATCCTCGACGAACTCGGGGCCGGGCACGCCCGCCCGATGGCCGCCGCGTTCCTCGTCAACACGGTGGGGCCCTGGCTGAAGGCGGAGGCTGCGGCCCCCGTTCGCCGGAGCATGCTCGCGGCGGCCTCGGACCTCGTCTACCTCACGGGGTGGATGGCCATGTATGAACGCCAGCACCGCCTCGGGCAGGACTACTACGTGTCGGCGCTCAAATTGGCCGGGGAGGCGGAGGAGCACGTCACGTACTGCCGGACCCTTCGTGGGATGTCCCTCCAGGCGTCGAATCTCGGCTACGGGCGGCGCGCTCTGGAGCTGGCCGACTCCGCGGCCGAGGCTGCCCCGGCCGCCGGGTCTCGTCTCGTGGCGTTCCTGCGCGGTCAGCAGGCGCACAGCGCGGCCATGGTGGGTGACCAGCGGCAGGCGTTCGCCCGGCTGCGGGAGGCAGAGGCGGCGCTGGCGCGCGCGGACGACCGGCGGGAGAGCGTCGGCGGGTACGACCGCACCGCCTATCTGTTCCACGTTGCGCACGTGCAGAACGAGACCAAGGACATTCCCGGCTCAGTGCGCACGCTGCGTGAGTCGATCCGCGTCCAGCCGGCCAACGAGAGGCAGGGCCGACTCCACGCCTACGGGCTCCTCGCGCAGCGGCAGTTGACCATCGGCCATGTCGAGGCAGCGTGCGAGTCGTGGGGTCGGTTCCTGGACGATTACGAGGCCCTGTCGTCCGCGCGGGGTGACGAGCACTTCGAGGTCATGAACCTCCGGCTCCGGCCGCACGGTGCGGTTCGTGCCGTACGTGACCTGCGTGAGCGTGCCCAGCTGGTCGGCGCGTTGAAGGGGTGACGTGGAGGTGGGCCTCCGCTGTCGGGAGCAGGAGGCCCACGTTCCCAGGGTAGAGCTACCGGTGCGATATCGGCCACCCCTTGAAGAGCCCGCACGGGACGCACGCACGCGGCCCCTCCCGCCTGAGGCGGGAGGGGCCTTGGGGTGGTCAGTCCTTTACCGCGCCGCCGAGGCCCGAGACCAGGCGGCGTTGGACGAGGACGAAGAAGACGAGCACCGGGACCGTCATGACCGTCGAGCCGGCCATGATGCCGCCCCAGTCGTTCTCGTCCGGTTTGAAGAACACCAGCAGCGCCATCGGGAGGGTGGACTGCGAGGTGTCGCTGATGATGAACGACTTGGCGAAGAGGAAGTCGTTCCAGGTGGAGATGAAGGAGAAGACGCTCGTCGCCACCAGCCCCGGGAAGACCAGGGGGAAGAGGATCTGCCAGAGGAAGCGCGTCCGGCTCGCGCCGTCGATGTACGCGGCCTCTTCCAGGGCCTCGGGAACCGCCTTCACGAAGCCGCGCAGCATCCAGATCGCGAAGGGCAGCGAGAAGGCGATGTGGGGCAGGACCAGCGACCACAGGGTGTTCAGCTGGCCCGCGTCCCGCATCAGGAAGAACAGCGGGATCGTGAGGGCCTCGATCGGCACCATCTGCGCCACGAGGAACATGACGAGCAGCGTCGTACGGAAGCGGAACCGGAAGCGGGTGACGGCGGTCGCCGCGAGGAACGCGATCAGCGCGGAGGCGAGGACGACGGTGCCCGCGACGACGAGGCTGTTGAGGAAGTAGCGCCCGAATTCCTGCTGTTCGAAGACTCGGCGGAACGAGTCGAGGGACGGGGAGAGGGTCCACGGGCGGGCCTGCGTCGACTGGATCTCCCCCGCCGGTTTGAGGGCGGAGAGCACCATCCAGTAGAGCGGGAACGCCACGATCAGGGCGACGGCGAGTGCGGAGGCCTCGGCCGCGAGCCGCCAGGGGCGGCGGATCCCGAAGCGGGCGGCGGGGAGCGTACCGGTGGTGGTCACAGTTCTTCTCCCTGCCGTCGCATGAGGCGCAGATAGACGAGGGTGACGGTCAGCAGGATCAGCAGCATGACGACGCCGATCGCCGAGCCCAGGCTGTACTGCGAGGAGGCGAAGGCCTTCTGGTAGGCGTAGACGTTGAGGACGAGGTTCTGTCCGGCGATGCCGCCGCCGGCGGTCATCACGTAGATCTGGGTGAACACCTTGAAGTCCCAGATGATCGACTGGATGGTGACGACGATCAGGATGGGCCGGAGCATGGGTGCGATGACGGAGCGCCAGGTGCGCCACTGGGAGGCGCCGTCCAGCGAGGCGGCCTCCAGCACCTCGGAGGGGATCGCCTTGATGCCCGCGTACACGGTCACCATGACGAACGGGAACGAGCACCAGACGACCTCGAAGAGGACGAGGGCGAAGGCGCTGTAGCGCCCGTACGTCCAGGAGAAGTCCCCGAGGCCGAGCAGCCGGTTGACCGGTCCGTAGTCCGGGTCGAAGAGGAAGACCCAGACGGTGGACCCGGTGACGGCGGGGGTCGCCCAGGCGCCGAGCGCGGCCAGCATCAGGGCGAGCCTGGGCAGGGCTCTGATCCTGGTCAGGAGGACGGCGAGGGCGCAGCCGACGCCGAGGGTGGTGATCACGCAGGCGGCGGCGAAGAGCACCGTGGCGAGGAGGACCTGCCAGAACTGGGCGTCCTCGAAGAGGGTCCGGTAGTTGCCGAGGCCCTTGAAGGTGGTGGGTTCGCCGCCGCTGACCTGGGCCTGGGTGTATTCGAGGAAGGAGATCAGGCCGAGCTGGTAGATCGGGTAGACCAGCAGCGCGGCCAGGACGAGGAGGGCGGGTGCGAGGTAGAGCCAGGGGGTCCGGCGGCTTCCGTGGCGTCCGCGCGGGGCCCGTCCGGTCCGTCCGGTCCGTGCCGGCCGTCCGGATCGGGGGGTACGGTCCGGGGTGGTCTCGGGGGAGGTCGTGGCGCGGGGCGCGCGGGCTGCCGGTTCGTGCGTCGTGTCGGTCATGGTGACGGGGGCCGGTCAGCCGGCGCTGGTGAAGGCCGCGTCCATCTTCTTCGCCGCGTCCCCGGCGGCCGCGGCCACGTCCTTCTTGCCGCTGACGATCTCCTGGAACATCGTCGGCAGGACGGTCGAGGCGTCGATCTGGCCCCAGCCCGGGGAGGCCGGTACGAACTTGGTGCCCGCCGCGAGCGTCTGGACGAACGGTTCGACGAACGGGTCCTTCTTCGCCGCCTCGGCCCGGACGTCGGTGTAGGTGGGCAGGAAGCCCATGGCGTCGAAGAGCTTGCGCTGGGTGTCCTTGCCCGCGAGGTGCTTCATCAGGCCGACCGCGAGGGTGCGGTGGGAACTGCTCTTCAGGACGCCGATGTTGTTGCCGCCCGCGAAGGCCGGGGCGATCTCGCCCTCCTTGAGCCCGGGCAGCGGGACGACGGCGTACTTCCCCTTCACGGCGCCCGCCTCCACGGCCTGGTGGCTGAAGTCGCCGCCGATGGCCATGGCCGCGTTGCCCGAGGCGAACGCGGTGACGGTGGCGTTGCCGCCCATGGCCGCGCACTTGGCGGCCGGACAGTTGTCGTCGCCGAAGAGCGAGGTGTAGGTCTCGATGCCCTTGCGTGCGGCGGGGCTGTCGATCGCGGACTTGTAGGTGGCTCCGTCCTCTTCGGCGAGTTCGCCGCCGTTCGCCCAGACGAAGGGCATCGCGCCGTAGGTGTACGCGCCTCCGACGGCCAGTCCGTACAGCTCGGGCCTGGCCTTGCGGATCTGCTTGGCCGTGGCGACCAGTTCGTCCTGGGTCTTCGGCGGGCGCAGTCCCAGTTCGGTGAACACGTCGGTGCGGTAGTACAGGGCGCGCACGCCGACGAAGAAGGGGGCGCCGTACACCTTTCCGCCGACGGTGACGGACCGGGCGGCGGTCCGGTCGGTGTCCTTCGCCTCGGCCCAGTCGCCGAACTCCGCGCCGATGTCGGCGAGTCCGCCGTCCTTGACGTATCCGGCGGTGTCGGTGTTGCCGTACTCGATCAGGTCGGGGGCGCTCTTCGGGTCGTTGAAGGCGGCCTTGACGCGCTGGGCGCGGGTCTCGACCGGGATGTACTCGACCTCGACCTCGACGCCCGGGTGCTGCTGGGCGAAGGCGGCGACGGCCCCGTCCACGACCTTCTTCTTCGGGTCGTTGTTGACCTCCTGGAACAGCCAGACGCGCAGGGTGCCGGACTTCTCGTCCTTCGAGGCGGAGTTGACGGAGGTCTGGGGCGCGCAGGCGGTGGACGTCAGTCCGGCCAGGACGAGCGCGGCGAGGGGTGCGGCTATGCGGGAGCGGAGCTTCATGGGCGGTCCCCGGGAGAGAGTGCGAATGCGTTGCACTGTGCGCAACGCCTGTTTCGTACTGCACAACTTGGAGGAGGCTAGAACGACTTCAAACCCGGGGACAAGTGGTCTCCACCACTCTGTGACCGGACGGAGCATCCTGCGCAACGCGCGAGGTGCCGGTGAACCGCCTCACGCGCGCCGGGCGCTCCGTGCGAGGGCACGGCCGCCGGCGGCGACGGCGAGGGCGACGACGGTCACCCCGGCCGCCACCGCGTACGTGATCCGCGTGCCGGCGGCGACGGAGGCGGCGTCCGCCGTCGCGATGTCGGCGGACGCCGTCGCGAGGGCGAACACGGCGCCCATGACGGACGCGCCGGTGACGAGCCCGAGGTTGCGCGACAGGTTGAGCACCCCGGACACGACACCCCTGCGGTCCGGGGGGACGTCGGCCATGACGGCGGTGTTGTTGGCCGTCTGGAACACCGCGTAGCCGGCCGTGACCACCACGAGGGGGGCCACGTAGCCGAACACCCCCGGGTTCCCGGGAACGGACAGGGCGGTGGCGCCGGCCGCCATGGCCGCGAGGCCCGCGAGGGTCGTACGCCCCGCGCCGAAACGGTCCACGACCCGGCCGGCCGGGACGCCGGTCAGCGCGGCGACGACCGGACCGGCCGCCAGGACCAGTCCGACGAGGGCCTGTTCGAGGCCGAGTCCGCGGGCGAGGTAGAACGGCCCGACCACCAGCGTCGTCATCATCACCGTCGAGACGAGGGCGCTCGTGACGAGGCTCGCGCTCAGCGCCGGATCGCGGAACGCGGACAGCCGGATCAGCGGGGACGCCGCCCGCGTCTCGACGCGTACGAACAGGGCCGCTCCGCAGACGGCCGCCAGCAGCAGCGCCGCGTTCACCGGGCCGAAGCCGCGCCCGAGCGTCATGGCGAGCGCGTACGCGGCGAGCGCCAGCACCAGGAGCAGCGTGCCCGGTCGGTCGAAGCCCGGGCGGTCCGGCTCGGGCCGCGGCCGGTCGGCGGGCAGGTGGCGGTGGGCGAGGAACAGGACGAGGAGGCCCGGCGGCACACTGACGAGGAAGATCGCCTGCCAGCCGGATCCGGAGATCAGGAAGCCGCCCAGCGAGGGACCGAGGGCGGTGCCGACCGCGGAGGCGGTGCCGAGGAGACCCATGGCGCTGCCGGTCCGGTCCTTCGGCACCGTCTCGGCGACGAAGGTCATGGCGAGGGCCGTCATGACGGCGGCCCCGAAGCCCTGCGCGGCCCGGGCGACGATCAGCAGCCACAGGGTCGGCGCCGCGCCGCACAGCAGCGAGGCCGTCGTGAACAGGGCGGTCCCGCCCAGGAGCAGTCGGCGGCGGCCGAGGAGGTCACCGAGGCGGCCGGCGCCGACGACGAGGGTGGTGAGGGCGAGGAGGTAGGCCAGGACGATCCACTGGACCGCCCGGAAGGAGGTGTCGAAGGCCCCGGCCAGCGCGGGGAGTCCGACGGGGACGACGCTCGTGCCGAGCGAGGGCAGCAGGACGGACAGCGACAGGCCGGCGAGGGCGCCGCGGACCGAGCGCGGGCCCGGCCCGGTGGCGGCGCCGGAGCGGTCCGGGGCGTTCGGGGTACGGCTGTGCGGGTTCATGCGCGGAGCGTGCGGGCGGGGTTGCGCGTACGGCAACGATCGTTGCCGGTTCCGGGACGGCGGAGGCCGCCCCGGACACCTCGGCTCCGCCCTCCCCCGCCCGCCGGCTCCGGCCTACGCGCAGGCCGGGCACAGCCCCCGGTACGTGACCTCGACCTCGGCGACCGCGAAGCCGAACCGCTCCTCGTCCGGCAGGCCGGCCAGCGGGTCGCCGGCCGGGTGGACGTCGCGGATCAGACCGCAGCCCGTACACACCAGGTGCTGGTGCGGGTGGTGCGCGTTCGGGTCGTAGCGCTTCGCCCGGCCGTCGGTGGTGACCTCGGCGATCTCGCCGAGGGAGACCAGCTCGCCCAGGGCGTTGTAGACGGTCGCCCGGGAGATCTCCGGGAGTCTGCGCACCGCACGGGCGTGCACCTCGTCGGCCGTGAGGTGCACGTGATCGCCGTCGAGGACCTCCGCGACCACGCGCCGCTGGGACGTCATCCTCCAGCCGCGCCCTCGCAGCCGCTCCAGCAGGTCACTCATGTCGGATCACCTGTTCGGGTCGAGGCGGGAGGCCCGCACGGCGCCGGAGGGCGGCCGGGCCCACGGCACGGAGCTTGGTGTTCATCTTGACTTGGACCCTGTCCATCGTAGGATCGGATTCGTTGGCAGCCAAGGGACAGGAAGATTCCAGAGCGGCAGGAGAGCCGTCCGGGACGGTGACCACCTCGGCGTCGAGGAGACCGACGCGGCCGAGGCCGATTCCAGAGGGGCCCGCGTCCTGTGCCCCGACTGTTCCCCGTACATGCAGTTCCTTAGCACCGTGATCCGCTCGGTCCGGAAGGATTCCCATGTCTGAGAACCATGATGCAATCGTCGTAGACGCGAAGGACGGGGGCGGCGGTGGCTGTCCGGTCGCGCACGAGCGGGCCCCGCACCCGACCCAGGGCGGCGGGAACCGCCAGTGGTGGCCGGAACGGCTCAACCTGAAGATCCTCGCCAAGAACCCGGCCGTCGCCAACCCCCTCGGCGAGGAGTTCGACTACGCCGAGGCGTTCAAGACCCTCGACCTCCCGGCGGTGAAGCGGGACATCGCGGAGGTGCTGACGACCTCGCAGGACTGGTGGCCGGCCGACTTCGGCCACTACGGCCCCTTCATGATCCGGATGGCCTGGCACAGCGCCGGCACCTACCGGATCAGCGACGGCCGCGGCGGCGCCGGGGCCGGGCAGCAACGCTTCGCCCCGCTCAACAGCTGGCCGGACAACGGCAACCTCGACAAGGCCCGCCGCCTGCTGTGGCCCGTCAAGAAGAAGTACGGCCAGAGCCTCTCCTGGGCCGACCTCATGATCCTCACCGGCAACGTCGCCCTGGAGCAGATGGGCTTCGAGACCTTCGGCTTCGCCGGCGGCCGGGCCGACGTGTGGGAGCCCGACGAGGACGTCTACTGGGGCCCGGAGACCACCTGGCTCGACGACGAGCGCTACACCGGCGACCGCGAGCTGGAGAACCCGCTCGGCGCGGTCCAGATGGGCCTCATCTACGTCAACCCGGAAGGCCCGAACGGCAATCCGGACCCGCTCGCCGCGGCGCGCGACATCAGGGAGACGTTCCGCCGGATGGCGATGAACGACGAGGAGACGGTCGCCCTGATCGCGGGCGGCCACACCTTCGGCAAGACCCACGGCGCGGGCCCGGCGGAGAGCGTCGGCGACGACCCCGAGGCCGCCCCGATCGAGCAGCAGGGCTTCGGCTGGAAGAACTCGTACGGCACCGGCAAGGGCGCCGACGCGATCACCAGCGGTCTGGAGGGGATCTGGACGAACACGCCGATCACCTGGGACAACAGCTTCTTCGACATCCTCTTCGGCTACGAGTGGGAGCTGTTCAGGAGCCCGGCCGGCGCGCACCAGTGGCGGCCGAAGGACGGCGCCGGGGCGGGCACCGTGCCCGACGCCCACGACGCGTCCAAGACCCACGCGCCGACGATGCTGACGACCGACCTCTCGCTCCGCGTCGACCCGGCCTACGAGCAGATCTCCCGGCGCTTCCACGAGAACCCGGCCGAGTTCGCGGACGCCTTCGCCCGCGCCTGGTTCAAGCTGACCCACCGCGACCTGGGGCCCGTCGTGCGCTACCTCGGCCCGGAGGTCCCGGCCGAGACGCTGCTGTGGCAGGACCCCCTCCCGGCGCTGACGCACGAGACCGTGGACGCCGACGACGTGGCCGCCCTGAAGGCGCGGGTCCTCGGCTCCGAACTGACCGTGTCCCAGCTGGTCTCCGCCGCCTGGGCCTCGGCCTCGTCGTTCCGCGGCAGCGACAAGCGCGGCGGTGCCAACGGCGCGCGGATCCGTCTCCAGCCGCAGGCCGGCTGGGAGGTCAACGAACCGGACCAGCTGGCGACCGTCCTGCGGACCCTGACGGGCATTCAGGAGTCCTTCAACTCCGCCCAGTCGGGGGCCAAGCGGATCTCGCTCGCCGACCTGATCGTCCTTGCGGGCGCCGCCGCCGTCGAACAGGCCGCGAAGGACGCGGGCTTCGACGTCGAGGTCCCGTTCACCCCGGGCCGCGTGGACGCCACGCAGGAGCAGACCGACGTGGAGTCGTTCGCGGCGCTGGAGCCGGGCGCCGACGGCTTCCGCAACTACCTCGGCAAGGGCAACCGCCTGCCGGCCGAGTACCTGCTGATCGACCGGGCGAACTTGCTGAACCTGAGCGCCCCCGAGCTGACCGTCCTCGTCGGCGGCCTGCGCGTCCTCGGCGCGAACCACCAGCAGTCGCGCCACGGCGTCCTCACCACGGCTCCGGGGACCCTGACGAACGACTTCTTCGTCAACCTGCTGGACCTGGGCACGACGTGGTCGGCCACGGCCGGGGACGGCAACTCCTTCGAGGGCCGCGACTCCGCCACGGGCGAGGTCAAGTGGACCGGCACTCGCGCCGACCTCGTCTTCGGCTCGAACTCCGAGCTGCGCGCGCTCGCGGAGGTCTACGCGAGCGACGACGCGAAGGCGAAGTTCGTGAAGGACTTCGTCGCCGCCTGGGACAAGGTCATGAACCTGGACCGGTTCGACCTCGTCTGACCGTGCGCGTACGGGCCGGCCGGGTGTTCCCCGGCCGGCCCGTACGGCTGTGTGACCGGACCCGTCAGTAGCCGACCGTGGTGGTCGAGAACGCGACCGGCTGCGCCGGGTCGGCGTAGCACTGGAAGGGGTCCCACTCGTTGGTGACCGGCTGCAGCCGGTTCCAGCCGAACGCGGTGTCGGTGAAGCTGGAACCGCCGGCGCCCGTGGTCAGGGTGCCGCTGCCCGGGGCGCGGAGGGTGACCTCCAGGTTCGGGAAGTCGAACTCGACGCCGCCGGCCCACTCGCCGTCGGACTTGACGCGCAGGTCGCTGCCGTTGCGCTCGACCCACTGGTGGGCGGTGCCCAGGTTGCTGCCGCCCGTCAGCCTGTAGCTGACGATCTTGGCGTTGGCCGGAACCTTGTAGTTGAACGAGATGGTGTTCAACAGCTTGTTGTAGTCGGCGATCGCCTTGATCGGCGCCGAGTCGAAGGTCACCTTGAAGGTGTGGAACGGCGCCACCTTGGCCGGAGCCGTGGTGGTGAAGTTTCTGCTGTACTCGACGGGTATCCACTGGCCGGAGACCCGGGTCTGGCAGACGTACGGGAGGGTGCTCGTCGTCGTGACCCCGGGGGCCGTGGTCGCGGCGGCGGTGCCGGACGTGGCCATCAACGCGGTCAGGGCCAGACCCAGCGAACCGACCGCTCCGCCCGTCAGCTTCCACTTGCTCTGCACTGGAGTTCCTCTCTCTCACGAAACCGGAGCGGTACCGTTCCCGCCCGTGGCGTGACTCTTGGCCACGCCGATGGAGATTCGTTGGAGCGAACGTCGGGTTCCGGACACGGCGGTCTCATGGCTTCGCGCCACTCCCCATCACAATTCGCAGCGAACGCAACGTCATTTGCCCGTCAACTTGCTTGGCAGGGGATGAGAAATGGCCAAGTCTGGTGATTCCTCCCCTCCCTGCGAACGGACCAGTGATGACGACTGCACCTCGACATGTCCTGCTCTTGGGCGGCACCGGGTTCCTGGGCACCCGTCTGCACTCTGCCTTCGACGCCGCGGGATACCGGGTCACCACCGCCTCGCGCACGGGCGGCCCGGTCCGCCTCGACCTCACCGCGACGGCGCCCGGCGAACTCGCCGCCCTGCTGGACGACTTGCGGCCCGACCTCGTGGTGAACGCCGCCGGACGCGCCTGGCAGGCCACGGAACAGGACATGCTGGAGGCCAACGCCCTGGCCGTCGAGGACCTGGTCGAGGCGCTCGCCGCCGCGCCGGGCCGGCCCCGGCTCGTCCACCTGGGCACCATCCACGAGTACGGTCCCGGCACGGTCGGATCCGGCACCCCCGAAGAGCACGAGCCCGCGCCGGTCACCGCCTACGGCAAGTCGAAGCTGCGCGGATCCCTGGCCGTCCTGCGGGCCGTGGAAGCCGGCCGGCTGGACGCCGTCGTCCTGCGCGTGGCCAACGTCTGCGGCCCCGGTACGGCCCGGGGCAGTCTGCTGGGGTCGGTCGGGGCCCGGCTGGCCGACGCCGTGCGGGCCGGTACCCCGGAGCTCGAACTGCGGCTGGCCCCCCTGCGGGCGCGCCGCGACTACGTCGACGTGCGCGACGTCTGCGACGCCGTTCTCGCGGCGGCCTCCGTACCCCTCGGGCCGAAGGACGCGACGATCAACGTGGGACGCGGGACCGCGGTGCCGGTGCGGGACCTCGTGGACCGTCTCGCGGCCTGCAGCGGGCTCGACGTGCGGATCGTCGAGGAGCGGGCGGGCGACACCGGCCGCACGGACGTCGAGTGGCAGCAGTCGGACATCTCCCGGGCCCGCCGGGTGCTGGGCTGGTCCCCGCGCAGGAGCCTGGACGAGTCACTGGGCGACCTGCTGTCCGCCGAACTGTCCACACGGGCGGGGTGACGGCGTGCGCATCGAGGAGACGCCCATACCGGGGGCCTACGTCGTCACGCCCGAAGCCATCGTGGACGAACGGGGATCGTTCTACGAAGTGATGCGCACCGATGAATTCGAGCGCGTCACGGGGGAACGGTTCGTGACCCGTCAGATCAATTATTCCGTGTCCCGGAAGAATACCCTCCGGGGAATCCACAGCGTGACCAGTCCGCCCGGGCAGACGAAATTCATCACCTGTGTGCGCGGGATCATCCGCGATTTCGTCGTGGACCTGCGGATCGGGTCCCCCACGTTCGGCCGCTGGCACAGCACCGTGCTCGACGCCGCCTCCGGAACGTCGGTGTACGTCCCCGAAGGCGTCGGGCACGGCTTCCTCGCCCTCAGCGAGGAGGCCTGCACCAGCTACGCCGTGGACAGCACCTACGTGCCCGGTACCCAGATCGACATCGACCCGCTGGATCCGGAACTGGCGGTCCCGTGGGGGTACACCGAGCCTCCGCTCATTTCCGACAAGGACCGCGCCGCCCCGAGCCTGAGAAAGGTACGGGCCGCCGGTCTCCTGATCGAATGGCGGGACATCAGGATTCCTTCTAGCCGGGCTCGAGCTTCCTGATCGAACCTCGGTACATGAAGATTCTCTTTGTAGGCGGTAACGGCGCCGGAACCATTTTCCCCGACATCCCGTTGGCCCAGGCGGCGCGCAACGCGGGCCACGAGGTCATCATGACGGGCCCGGAAGTCACCATGTCGGCCATCATCAACTCAGGCATCCCCGCCGTTTCCGTGACCCGGAGCACCATCCAGGACTGTCGCTACGACCGTCAGGGCAACCTGGTCCAGACGCCCGCGGACGGCCCGGAGCGCAACATCGCCATCGGCCGGATGTTCGGCCGGCTGGCGGCGAGTTCCCTCCCCGGGCTGCTGGAGCTCGTGGACCGGTGGCAGCCGGACCTGGTCGTCTCGAACGTCCTCGCGTACGCGGGCCCCCTCGCGGCCCACCACGCGGGCGTGCCCTGGGTCCGCTTCGCGACCGACATCGGCGAACCCCTGTCCGTCGACCTCGCCGCGGTGTCGGAACTCGCGCCGGAGCTCGAAGCGCTCGGTCTCCAGGCGCCGCCCGCCCCGGACTTCTCCATCAGCGTCATGCCGTCGAGCGTGCGGCCCGCCACGGCGCCCCCGGCCCTGTCGTTGCGCCACATCGCGTGCAGCACGCAACTGCCGCTGGAGCCCTGGATGTACGCCAAGGACAGCCGCCCCCGCGTGCTCGTCAGCGCGGGCAGCCGGGTCACGCCGGACGACGACTTCGACTCCCTGAGCGGCCTCGTCGAGAAGGTCGGTTCCCTGGACGTCGAGCTGCTCGTGGCGACCCCGGACGACGTGGCGGCCAAGCTGGAGCCCCTCCTCCCGGCGGGCAGCCGCGCCGGGTGGCTCCCCGTGGACGTCCTCGCCCCCACCTGTGACCTGATGGTCCATCACGCGGGCGGGAACATCACCCTGACCTGCCTGGCGTACGGCATTCCCCAGGTCTTCGTCCCCAACATGCCGGGCCTGGAGGATCACGGCGCGCGCATCTCCGCGTACGGGGCGGGCGTGCAGATCCTGCCCGCGGACAACACCACCGGGAACATCGCCGGCGCCGTCGGGGAACTCCTCGGGAACCCGTCCTACCGCGAGGCGGCCGGGCGGCTGCGGGACGAGGTGCACCGGATGCCCTCCGCCGCGCAGCTCGTCCAGGACCTGGAGCGGTCGGTGCACGTCCACCGTGAGGCGGCTCGCGGTCTGGGCTGAGCCGCCCCCGCCGGAGCGGTCAGGGCGCGGTCACACGGCGGCGAGGGGGGCCGCGCCGAAGGAGACGTCGAAGCGGTCGCACCAGATGGTGACGCTGGTGTACTCGGCCGGGTTCACTCCGGCGGGGATCTCGTAGTTCTGGTCGCCCTTGTTGCCCTTGAGCTTGCCGAGGCTGAAGTGTTTCCCGTCGTCGAAGACGCGCCAGCCCGCCACCCCCTCCTTCACCGGCGCGTCCGTGATCCAGACCCGCAGGTCGGGGCCGTTGCTCGTCTCCAGGCCCTCCAGGCGCAGGGTGTGGGTGCCGTCGGGGAGGCGGATGATCCTGGCCGTGCCCGTGGTGGCGTGCTCGTGACTGATCAGGGCGCCTTCGGCGACCGTGCGGGGGCCGGCGGGCGAGGACGGCGCGGAACCCCGGGGGGCCGGGGAGGGCGCGGCGGCCGCGACGGCCGGCAGGGCTTCGCGGACGGTGTCGTCCTGCCACAGCTTCCACGGCTGGAACCAGTACAGGCCCGCGCCCAGCGCGGCAGTGGCGGCGACCAGTACCGCCGCGATCAGTGTCGTGCGCCGCTTCTTCATGGCCACCGGGTGCTGCCTTTCCTCGTGTTCCGTCTCCCGCCATTCAACGGTGCCGGGGCCCGCGCCGACAGGGCGGGCATGATGACGGAAGTCTTACGGCGCCCCCCGGACCGGCGCCCCCGGCGCCGGGGCCGCGCGCGAGGGGGCCGGAACGGCCGGGAAGGGCCGTTCCGGCCGGCGGGCGGATCAGCCGGATCGGAGCGGGCGGATCAGGCGGTCGCGGCGGTCTCGGTGCGGACCTCGCGGGCCGCCGCCACCAGGTGTTCCAGGGAGGTGCGGGTCTCGGTCCAGCCGCGGGTCTTCAGGCCGCAGTCGGGGTTGACCCAGAGCCGCTCGGCCGGGATGGCCTCCAGCCCCTTGCGCAGCAGCGCGGCCGCCTCGGCGGCCGAGGGGACGCGCGGGGAGTGGATGTCCCAGACGCCGGGTCCGACCTCGCGGGGGTAGCCGGCGGTGGCGAGTTCGCCGGCGACCTGCATGTGGGAGCGGGCCGCCTCCAGGCTGATGACGTCGGCGTCGAGGTCGTCGATGGCCTGGAGGACGTCGCCGAACTCGGCGTAGCACATGTGCGTGTGGATCTGGGTGTCGGGACGGACGCCGCTGGTGGTGAGGCGGAAGGACTCGGTGGCCCAGGCGAGGTAGTCGGCGTGGCCGTCGGCCCGCAGCGGCAGGGTTTCGCGCAGGGCGGGCTCGTCGACCTGGATGACGGAGGTCCCGGCCGCTTCGAGGTCGGCCACCTCGTCGCGCAGGGCCAGTCCGACCTGGCGGGCGGTCTCGCCGAGCGGCTGGTCGTCACGGACGAACGACCAGGCGAGCATGGTGACGGGGCCGGTGAGCATGCCCTTGACGGGCTTGGCGGTCTGCTGCTGGGCGTACGCCGTCCAGCGGACGGTCATCGGTTCGGGGCGGGAGATGTCCCCGGCGAGGACCGGCGGGCGCACGTAGCGGGTGCCGTAGGACTGCACCCAGCCGTGCTGGGTGGCGAGGTAGCCGGTGAGCCGTTCCGCGAAGTACTGGACCATGTCGTTGCGTTCGGGCTCGCCGTGCACCAGGACGTCGATGCCCGTCTTCTCCTGGAAGGCGATGACCTCGCGGATCTCGGCCTTGATGCGCTCCTCGTACCCGGCGGTGTCGACGCGTCCGGCGCGCAGGTCGGCGCGGGCCACGCGCAGTTCGTCGGTCTGCGGGAAGGATCCGATGGTGGTGGTGGGCAGCAGCGGCAGGCGCAGGTGGGCGCGCTGGGCGGCGGCGCGTTCGGCGTAGGGCTGGGCCCGGCGGCCGTCGGCGTCGGTGATCGCGGCGGTGCGGGCGCGGACGGCCGGATCGTGGGTGATCGGGGAGGTGGCGCGGGAGGCGAGGTCGGCCTGGTTGGCGGCGAGTTCGGCGGTGATCGCTCCGGGGCCCTGGGCGAGGCCGCGGGCGAGGGTGGTGATCTCGGTGGTCTTCTGGCGGGCGAAGGCGAGCCAGCGCCGGATCTGCGGGTCGATGTCGCGTTCGGCGGTGGCGTCGAGCGGGACGTGGAGCAGGGAGCAGGACGCGGCGACGTCGACGGAGCCGGCGAGGCCGAGGAGGGTGCCGAGGGTGGCCAGCGACTTCTGGTGGTCGTTGATCCAGATGTTGCGGCCGTTGACGACGCCCGCAACCAGGCGCTTGCCGGGCAGGCCGCCGACGGCGGCGAGGTCGCGGAGGTTGGCGTCGGCGGCGTCGGTGAAGTCGAGGGCGAGGCCCTCGACGGGCGCCTTCGCCAGGACGGGCAGGGCGTCGCCGAGCCGGTCGAAGTAGGTGGCGACGAGGAGCTTGGGGCGTTCGGTGAGCGCGCCGAGCTCCCGGTAGGTGCGGGCGGCGGCGTTCAGTTCGGCGGGGGTGCGGTCCTGGACCAGGGCGGGTTCGTCGAGCTGGACCCATGCGGCGCCGGCCGCCTTGAGGTCGGCCAGTACCCGGGCGTAGACGGGCAGCAGCCGGTCCAGGAGGGTGAGCGGTTCGAAGTCGTCGGCCACGCCGGGGGCGGGCTTGGCGAGCAGCAGGTAGGTGACCGGGCCGACCAGGACCGGGCGGGCGGTGTGGCCGAGGGCAAGGGCTTCGCGGAGCGCGGCGACCTGCTGGGCGGAGTCGGCCGTGAAGACGGTGTCGGGGCCGAGTTCGGGGACCAGGTAGTGGTAGTTGGTGTCGAACCACTTGGTCATTTCCAGCGGGGCCACGTCCTGCGTGCCGCGCGCCATCGCGAAGTACCCGTCGAGGGCGTCGGTTTCGACGGCCGCCCGGTGGCGGGCGGGGATCGCGCCGACCATGACCGTGGTGTCCAGGACGTGGTCGTAGTACGAGAAGTCGCCGGTCGGAACCTCGGTGATGCCGGCGTCGGCCAGCTGGGCCCAGTTGGTGCGGCGCAGGTCGCGGGCGGTCTCCCGGAGGGCGTCGGCGCTGACCCGGCCCTTCCAGTAGCCCTCGACGGCCTTCTTCAGTTCGCGGTTGCGGCCCTGGCGGGGGTAGCCGTACACGGTGGCCCGTACTGCCGCGGCTGCGGATTCGGTGGTCACGGAACTCTCCTTCGCGAGCGTGTCTCCATGGACCCGGTGACGGTCCGAGGGTGCGAAGGGGTGCCGGAACGGGCGGACCGCCGGGACCGCGTACGACGGGGTACGCGACGGGGAGGATCCGCCTGAGGTGCACGCCGACCCGCCCACGAGGTCACCGGGAAACCGTGCGCGGTCGTTCGCGCACGGGCAACGGGCAGGTCTTCGGACTCGCGGGCACGCCTGCCGGTCTCCCGGCGGGCACCTACTGGCCGTCGCTTCCCAGGACCGGTTCCGGTCCCAGTGCGTATGACGGCGGTCGTTCCCGCTCACCGCTGCGGGGCAGTCCCGGATTCCCACCGGGTTCCCTCTTACGACGCATCCCGTCTGGCGGACGGGGCGAACCAGCTGCGGACGCCAGCGTAGGCGGACCCGGTCGAGAACCGGTCCAACCGTCCACATGCCGGACGGGGAAATGAGATGCGGCGCGGGTGCGGCGACACCACTCGCCGTACCCGCGCCGCACTCCCGCGTCCCCGGCGCACCCTCTGCCCGGGGAACGTGCCGGGGCCCCTCAGCCCCGGCCGTAGGTGTGGAACCCGCGGCCGCTCTTGCGGCCCAGCAGCCCTGCCTGCACCATCCGCTGGAGCAGTGGGGGCGGGGCGTACAGGGGTTCCTTGAACTCCTCGTAGAGCGAGTCGGCGATGGCCGCGACGGTGTCCAGGCCGATGAGGTCGGCGAGTTTGAGCGGTCCCATCGGGTGGGCGCAGCCGAGTTCCATGCCGGCGTCGACGTCGGCCGGGCTCGCGTACCCGGATTCGGCCATCCGGATGGCCGAGAGGAGGTAGGGGACCAGGAGGGCGTTGACGACGAAGCCGGCCCGGTCCTGGGAGCGGACGGTGGTCTTGCCGAGAGTGTCGCGGGCGAAGTCCTCGACGCGGGTGAGGGTGTCCTGCGAGGTGTGGAGGGAGGTCACGACCTCCACGAGGGGCAGGACGGGTACCGGGTTGAAGAAGTGCAGGCCGACCACCCGGTCGGCGCGGCCGGTGGCCATCCCCAGCCGCATGACGGGGATCGCGGAGGTGTTGGTGGCGAGGATCGCCCCGGGGTCCTCGACGGTCTTGTCGAGGCGGGTGAACACCTCGGTCTTGGCCTCGGGGTTCTCGGTGACCGCTTCGATGACGAGCTGCCGGTCGGCGAGGTCCTCCAGGTCTCCGGTGAAGACGAGCCGGGCGAGGGCGTCCTCGGCGGAGATCCGGTCGAGCTTGCCCCGCTGGACGGCGCGTTCCAGGGAGACGGCGACGCGTTCGCGGGCGGCCCGGGCCGCGGCGGCGTCCGCTTCGGCGACGACGGTGTCGAGTCCGGCGCGGGCGCACACCTCGGCGATGCCGGCGCCCATCTGGCCGCCGCCGACGACTCCGACGCGCCGGATGCCGGCCGGGCGTGCGGGGGCGCTCACGCGGTCACCCCCGCGGTGACGCGGCGGACCAGGTGGCGCGTGTAGGCCTCGGGGGTGAAGAAGGCGGGCAGCCGCACCGACAGTGCGGTGTCCACGAAGACCTCCCTGGCTTCGAGGGCGCGGGCCCGCGGGTCCTCGGCCTCCAGGGCGGCGCATTCGGCGTCCAGGAGGTCGGTCACGGTGGCCCGGTCCACGCGTTCGTGGCGGATCCACTGCCAGATCTGGACGCGGGCGATCTCGGCGGTGGCGGCGTCCTCCATCAGCCCGCCCAGGGCGACGGCTCCGCTGCCGCGCAGCCAGGCGTCGAAGTAGCGCAGGCACACGGCGATGTTGGAGCGGACTCCCTCGTGGGTGGGCGGGGCGGCGGTCCTGCGGACGGACAGCAGGTCGGCGGCGGTGACCTCGACGTCCTCGCGGGTGCGCTCGCGCTGGTCCGGCCGGTCCCCGAGGACGCCGTCGAAGACCTGGCGGCAGACGGGGACGAGGCCGGGGTGGGCGACCCAGGAGCCGTCGAAGCCGTCCTCGGCCTCCCGCTCCTTGTCGAGGCGGACCTTGGCGAGGGCGGCGTCGTCGGCTCCTGGGTCCCGGCCGGGGACGTGGGCGGCCATGCCGCCGATCGCGTGGGCGCCGCGCTTGTGGCAGGTGCGGACGAGGAGTTCGGTGTAGGCGCGCAGGAACGGGGCGGTCATGGTGACCTTGGCGCGGTCGGGCAGCTGGAAGTCGGTGCGGTGGCCGAAGGTCTTGATGAGGCTGAACAGGTAGTCCCAGCGGCCCGCGTTGAGGCCGGCGCTGTGCTCGCGCAGCTCGTGGAGGATCTCCTCCATCTCGAAGGCGGCGGTGATCGTCTCGATGAGGACGGTGGCCCGGACGGTGCCGCGCGGGATGCCCAACAGCTCCTGGGCGAAGCAGAAGATGTCGTTCCAGAGGCGGGCCTCGTACCGGTTCTCCAGCTTGGGGAGGTAGAAGTACGGGCCGTGTCCGGCGTCGATCTGCCGCTGGGCGCAGTGGAAGAAGTACAGGCCGAAGTCCACGAGGGAGGCGGGGACGGGGCGGCCGTCGATCTCCAGGTGCTCCTCCGTCAGGTGCCAGCCGCGCGGGCGGACCATGATGGTGGCGAGGTCGTCGCCGAGGCGGTACTCCTTGCCCTCGGGGGTGGTGAAGTCGATGCGGCGTTCGATGGCGTCGAGCAGGTTGAGCTGACCGCCGATGACGTTGTCCCAGGTCGGGGCGGTGGCGTCCTCGAAGTCGGCCATCCAGACGCGGGCGCCGGAGTTCAGGGCGTTGACCGCCATGCGGCGCTCCGGGGGGCCGGTGATCTCGACCCTGCGGTCGGTGAGGCCGGGTGCGGGCGGCGCGACCCGCCAGTGGGGGTCGTCGCGGACGGCGCGGGTGGCGAGCGGGAAGTCGAGCGGGGTGCCGCCGGCGAGGTGGCCCGAGCGTCGGCGGCGTTCCCTGAGGATCTCCAGGCGGCGGTCCGCGAAGGCGTGGTCGAGCCGGCCGATGAACTCCAGGGCCGCGGGGGTCAGGATCTCCTCGTGGCGCTCACCCGGTGCACCGAGGACCTGGACGCTGCTGGTCAGGGGCGGGAGGGGCATGCGGTTCTCCTCAGCGGGGCGGTGGGTGCCCGGGGGGAGGTCCCCCGGGCACCCGTCGGGAGCGGCCGGCCGGGCCGGCGACGCGGGTGGGGCAGGTGGCTCGGGTGGGGCAGGTGGGCTGGGTAGGTCGGGTGGGCCGGGTGGGCTCAGTGGAACTGCTCTTCCTCGGTGGAGCCGGAGAGCGCCGTGGTGGAGGAGGTCGGGTTCACGGCGGTGGAGACCAGGTCGAAGTAGCCGGTGCCGACCTCGCGCTGGTGCCTGACGGCCGTGAAGCCCTGCGCCTGCGCCGCGAACTCCCGCTCCTGGAGGTCGACGTACGCGGTCATGCCGTGCTCGGCGTAACCGCGGGCCAGGTCGAACATGCCGTGGTTGAGGGAGTGGAAGCCCGCGAGGGTGATGAACTGGAAGCGGTAGCCCATGGCGCCGAGCTCGCGCTGGAACTTGGCGATCTGGTCGTCGTCCAAGGCCGCCTTCCAGTTGAAGGAGGGCGAGCAGTTGTAGGCGAGCATCTGGTCCGGGTACCGCGCGTGGATCGCCTCGGCGAACTCGCGGGCCTGGGCGAGGTCCGGGGTGCCGGTCTCGACCCAGATCAGGTCCGCGTACGGGGCGTAGGCCAGGCCGCGGGCGATGACCGGGGCCATGCCGTTCTGGACGCGGTAGAAGCCCTCGGCGGTGCGCTCCCCCGTCACGAACTGCGCGTCGCGCTCGTCGACGTCGCTGGTCAGCAGGTTCGCGGCGAGGGCGTCCGTACGGGCGATGATCACGGTCGGGGTGTCGGCGATGTCGGCCGCGAGGCGGGCCGCGTTCAGGGTGCGGATGTGCTGCGAGGTGGGGACGAGGACCTTGCCGCCGAGGTGGCCGCACTTCTTCTCGGAGGCCAGCTGGTCCTCGTAGTGGATGCCGGCGGCGCCGGCGGCGATCATCGCCTTGGTCAGCTCGAAGGCGTTGAGCGGGCCGCCGAAGCCGGCCTCGGCGTCGGCGACGATCGGGGCGAGCCAGTCGGTGGTGTCGGCGCCGCCCTCGGCGGTGGCGATCTGGTCGGCGCGCAGGAGGGCGTTGTTGATGCGGCGGACCACCTGCGGGACCGAGTTGACCGGGTAGAGGCTCTGGTCGGGGTAGGTGTGACCGGCCTGGTTGGCATCGGCCGCGACCTGCCAGCCGGAGAGGTAGATCGCCTGGAGTCCGGCCCGGACCTGCTGGACGGCCTGGCCGCCGGTCAGGGCGCCCAGCGCGTGGACGTAGTCCCGCTCGTGGAGCTGCCGCCACAGGCGCTCGGCTCCGCGCCGGGCGAGGGTGTGCTCCTCGCGGACGCTGCCGGAGAGCCGGACCACGTCCTGTGCGGTGTAGGTCCGCTCGATGCCCGCCCAGCGCGGGTCGTCGGCCCACCGCTGCTCCAGCTGCTCGGCCGCCGCCGTCGTGTTCGCCTCTGCCATGACCGTCACCGTTTCCATCCGTCGCTTGTCTTGCCAAGGGCCCGGACTCCGGTCCGGCCCTTGGCACTCTGTGCCTGAGAAGGGGGTGCGGCCGCCGAACCCGCCCGTGGGAAGGAGCTGAGCAATGCTGCCGGTCTACGGGAGGGGACTGCGGTGATCCTCGACATCAGGGCGTGATTCGGGGGTCCTTGGTCCATCCCGGCTACCGGTTCCGGCGGGCCGCAGGACTGACTCTGGCACTGGCACTGGGTGCCATCAAGGAGGTACGTCTGCCAAGCTTTGCGAATCTTCGGAGGCGGTTTTGCCATGTTTGCCAATGCCTCGGCGGGCGCGGTTCCGCATAGGGTGACGCGTACGTCGAGGGCATGCGGGGCGAGGGGGAGCACGGTGGGCAAGACGTACGCGGGGGCGCGGCTGCGGCGGCTGCGCGAGGAGCGGCGGATGACCCAGGCCGACCTGGCCAGGGTGCTCGCCATCTCGCCGAGCTACCTCAACCAGATGGAGCACGACTCGCGCCCGCTGACCGTTCCGGTGCTGCTGCGGCTCACCGAGGCCTTCGGGGTGGATCCGGGCTTCTTCTCCGAGCGGGACACGAGCCGGCTGGTCGCGGACCTGCGCGAGGCCCTGGCCGGGGAGGTCGCCGAGGCCCGGGTGTCCTCCTCCGACCTGGCGGAGCTGGCCACGCGGATGCCGGCGGTGGCCGCGGTGCTGCTGGACCTGGGGCGGCGCGGCCAGCTCCTGGCGGAGCGCCTCGCCGACGCGGCCGACGGCCGCGACGTGGTGGCCGACGCGCCGCGGTCGCCCCACGAGGAGATCCGCGAGTTCTTCTACCGGCGGCAGAACTACCTCCACGACGCCGACCTCGCGGCCGAGGCGCTGGCCCGCGAGATCGGGATCCGCCCGGGGGACGTCGTCCACGCGCTGACGCGCCGGCTCGCCGGCCGGCACGGGGTGAGGATCGCCGCGGACTGCGACCGGCTGCACCACTACGACGCCGCCGGGCGCGTCCTGCACCTGTCGAACCGGCTCCGGCCGGGACAGCAGGCCTTCCGGATGGCGACCCAGCTGGGGCTGATCGAGTACGGCGACGAGCTGGACCGGCTGGCGGCCGAGGACTTCCCGGCCGGCTCCCCCGTGCACGCTCTGGCGCGGATCGGCATCGCCAACTACTTCGCGGCCGCGCTGATCCTTCCGTACACGGCCTTCCATACCGCCGCCGAGGAGTTCCGGTACGACATCGAGCGGCTCACCGACCATTTCGGTCTCGGCTACGAGACGGTCTGCCACCGCCTGAGCACCCTGCAACGTCCCAGGCTGCGCGGGGTGCCCTTCTCCTTCGTGCGCGTGGACCGGGCGGGGAACATGTCCAAGCGGCAGTCCGCGACCGGCTTCCATTTCTCCCGCGCGGGCGGCACCTGCCCGCTGTGGAACGTGTACGAGGCCTTCGCCGCGCCCGGCCGGATCCACGTGCAGGTGGCGGCCATGCCCGACGGGCAGCGGCACCTGTGGACCGCCCGGGCCGTCACCCGCCACCGCGGCGGCTGGGGCGAGCCGGGGAAGACCTTCGCCATCGGCCTCGGCTGCGAGATCCGGCACGCGTCGCGGCTCGTGTACGCCGACGGCCTCGACCTCGGGAACGCCGCGGCCGCGACGCCGATCGGAATGGGGTGCCGGCTCTGTGAGCGGCTGGACTGCCCGCAGCGGGCCGTGCCGCCGCTGGGCCGGGCCCTGGCGGTGGACGAGAACAGCAGCACCTTCGTCCCGTACCCGGTCACGGGCGCTCCCGCCGGGCCGGGGCGTGGCTGAGCGGGGGCCGGCCGGTCAGTCCAGGCGCCGCGCCTCGGCCGGGGTGACCGGCTCCCCCGCCCGTACGGAGTGCAGGACGTGGGCGAGGACTTCGGCGCCGCGGACCACGCGCGGGCCGGGGCGGTTGAAGTAGGCGGGCCCGTCCAGGACCCAGACCTCCCCGGCCCGTACGGCGGGCAGTTCCTCCCAGCCGGGCAGGGAGGTCAGCAACTCGCGCTCCCGCAGGGTGCGTTCGGGAGGGAAGCCGCACGGCATGACCAGGACGACGTCGGGGCGGGCCGCGCGGACGGCGTCCCAGGTCATCGGCGTGGTGTGCTCGCCCGGGGCGGCGAGGAGCGGTTCGCCTCCCGCGCAGGAGATCTGCTCGGGGACCCAGTGGCCGGCGGGCCAGAGCGGGTCGAGCCATTCGACGGTCACCACGCGGGGCCGGGCGCGGCCCGCGGTCAGCCGCCGCACCCCGTCGAGCCGCGCCCGCAGTTCCTCCCGGCGCCGCTCGGCCCGCTCCCGTACGCCGAGCAGCTCCCCGACCGTGACCAGGCAGTCCAGTACGTCGTCGAGGGTGCGCGGCTCCAGGCTCAGGACGCGCGGTCCGGCGTCGAGGACGCGCACGGCGCGGGAGACGCCCGCGTAGGACACGGCGCAGACGTCGCACAGGTCCTGGGTGAGGACGACGTCCGGCGCGAGGGCCGCGAGCGCCCCGGTGTCGAGGGTGTAGAGCGAGGAGCCGGAGTGGGCGGCCCCGCCGACGGCGTCGGAGATCTCCCGGCTGCTGAGTTCGTCCGCCGCCCATTCGGCCCGCGTGACGACCGGTACGGAGGCGACCGCCCCGGCCGGCCAGTCGCATTCGTGGGTGCGTCCGACCAGGTCGGGGGCGAGACCGAGGTCCGCGACGATGTCCGTGGCCGCGGGGAGGAGGGAGACGATGCGCATGGACCGACTGTAGGCGCGCGGCCGGCGGGGGTGGACTTACTAGGACGTCCAACTATATGTTCGTGCCCATAAGGTCCGCGGTGCAGGGAAGCCGGTGAAAAACCGGCACGGTCCCGCCACTGTGACCGGGGAGTGTGCTGCCGTCCAACGCCACTGACGAGGGCTGTCGGGAAGGCGGGTGGCACGCGGGGATCCGGGAGTCAGGATACCGGCCGCGGAACGTTCCGTGTTGTCCACGAGGATGGAGAAGACACGCATGGCACCGGTTTGTACCCACGACCCTGGTGATCCGGCGGAGCGCGCGCACACCTCCTTCGCGCGTTCGTAGTCCCACGGCCTTCCCCAGCGACGCGCCCGACCGGGCGCGGCCGCCGGTCCGCCGTGCCATCCCCGGATCCGCACCTGACGAGAGCAGGCACCCATGGTCCGCGAACTCACCCACTTCATCGGCGGCAAGCACGTCACCGGAACGTCCGGCCTCCACGCCGACGTGTACGACCCCAGCACCGGCTCCGTCCAGGCCCGCGTCCCGCTCGCCGGGCGCGCCGACACCGAGGCCGCCATCGCGGACGCCGAGGCGGCCCAGGCCGACTGGGGGCAGTGGAACCCCCAGCGGCGCGCCCGCGTCATGCTGCGTTTCCTCCAGCTGGTGGAGGGCGAACGGGATTCCCTGGCACGGCTGTTGTCCGCCGAGCACGGCAAGACCGTCGCCGACGCCCACGGTGACCTGCAACGCGGCCTGGAGGTGGTCGAGTTCGCCGCCGGCATCCCGCACCTGCTCAAGGGCGAGTTCACCGACAACGCCGGGACGGGCATCGACGTGCACTCCCTGCGCGCGCCGCTGGGCGTCGTCGCCGGGATCACCCCCTTCAACTTCCCCGCCATGATCCCCCTGTGGCAGGCCGCGCCCGCCCTGGCCTGCGGCAACTCCTTCGTCCTCAAGCCCTCCGAGCGGGACCCCTCCGTGCCGCTGCGCCTCGCGGAGCTGTTCCTGGAGGCGGGCCTGCCGCCGGGCGTGCTCAACGTGGTCAACGGGGGCAAGGAGGCCGTCGACACCCTGCTGGAGGACCCGCGGGTCCAGGCCCTCGGCTTCGTCGGATCGACCCCGATCGCGGCGCACATCTACGCGACCGCCGCCGCCCACGGCAAGCGGGCCCAGTGCTTCGGCGGCGCCAAGAACCACATGATCGTGATGCCGGACGCGGACCTCGACCAGGCCGTCGACGCCCTGATCGGCGCCGGGTACGGCTCCGCCGGCGAGCGCTGCATGGCCATCGCCGTGGCCGTGCCCGTCGGCGAGGAGACCGCGGACGCGCTCGTGGCGAAGCTGAGGGAGCGGATCGCGACCCTGCGCATCGGCCGCTCGGACGATCCCGACGCCGACTTCGGACCGCTGGTCAGCCGGGACGCCCTCGACCGGGTGAACCGCTACGTCGGCATCGGGGAGGCGGAGGGCGCCGAACTCGTCGTCGACGGACGCGGGTTCACCCTCGCGGGGCACGAGAACGGCTTCTTCGCCGGCGCCTCCCTCTTCGACCGGGTCTCCCCGCGCATGCGGATCTACCGCGAGGAGATCTTCGGCCCGGTGCTGAGCGTCGTACGGGCCGCCGACTACGAGGAGGCCCTGCGCCTGCCCACCGAGCACCCGTACGGCAACGGCGTGGCCATCTTCACCCGCGACGGGGACACGGCCCGGGACTTCACCCGGCGCGTGGGCGCCGGCATGGTCGGCGTCAACGTCCCGATCCCCGTGCCCGTGGCGTACCACACCTTCGGCGGCTGGAAGCGGTCCGGGTTCGGCGACCTCAACCAGCACGGGCCGGACTCGATCCGCTTCTACACCCGTACCAAGACCGTCACCTCGCGCTGGCCCTCCGGGGTCAAGGAGGGCGCGAGCTTCACCATCCCCACGATGGGATGAGCGCCGTGACCACCTTCACCGAGGACCAGCTCGCCCTCGCCGAGGTCACCCTCGACTTCGCCCAGGAGCACCTGGCCCCGTACGCCGTCGCCTGGGACCAGGACAAGCACTTCCCCGTCGACGTCATCCGCAGGGCCGCGGCCCTCGGCCTCGGCGGCGTCTACGTCCGTGAGGAGCACGGCGGTTCGGGGCTCAGCCGCAGCGACGGGGTGCTCGTCTTCGAGACCCTCGCGACGGGCTGCCCTTCCATCGCCGGCTACCTCTCCATCCACAACATGGTCGCCTGGATGATCGACCGCTACGGGGACGCCGCCCAGCGCTCGCGGTGGCTGCCAGCGCTCTGCTCGGCGGACACCCTGGGCAGCTACTGCCTCACCGAACCGGGCGCCGGCTCCGACGCCGCAGCCCTGCGCACCCGCGCCGAACGGGACGGCGACCACTACGTCCTGACGGGCGTGAAGCAGTTCATCTCCGGCGCGGGAGCCGCCGGCGTCTACGTCGTCATGGCCCGCACCGGGGCTCCCGGGCCGGGCGGGATCTCGGCCTTCGTCGTCGAACGCGATGACCCGGGGGTCTCGTTCGGGGCCAACGAGCACAAGATGGGGTGGAACGCGCAGCCCACCCGCCAGGTGGTCCTCGACGGCGTGCGCCTGCCCGCCGACCGGCGGCTCGGCGGCGAGGGCGACGGCTTCCGCATCGCGATGAACGGCCTCAACGGCGGCCGGCTCGGCATCGCCGCCTGCTCCCTCGGCGGCGCGCAGAGCGCCCTGGACCGCAGCGTGGCCTACCTCGCCGACCGCGAGGCCTTCGGCGCCCGGCTCCTCGACGCGCAGGCGCTCCAGTTCCGCCTCGCCGACATGGCCACCGAACTGGCCGCCGCCCGTGCGCTGGTCCGCCAGGCGGCGGAGGCCCTGGACGCGGGCGATCCGCTGGCCCCGCGCCTGTGCGCGATGGCCAAACGGTTCGCCACCGACACCGGGTACGCGGTCGCCGACCGCGCACTCCAGCTCCACGGCGGTTACGGCTACCTCACCGAGTACGGCATCGAGAAGATCGTCCGCGACCTGCGGGTGCACCAGATCCTGGAGGGCACCAACGAGGTCATGCGCGTGATCGTCGCCCGCGGACTGACGGAGAGCATGCGATGAACGACCAACACCCCGAGTACGACGACCACGTCCTCCTGCGCACCGAGGGGCACGCCGCGTACCTGACCCTCAACCGTCCCAAGGCCCTCAACGCCCTCACCCACCCCATGGTGCTCCGCATCGACGCGGCACTCGCCGCCTGGGAGCGGGACCCGGCCGTCGAGACCGTCGTCATCGAGGGAGCGGGTGAACGCGGCCTGTGCGCGGGCGGCGACATCCGGGCGATCCACGCCGACGCGAAGAGCGGCGGCACCGCCTCGCTGGACTTCTGGCGCGACGAGTACCGGCTCAACGCCCGCATCGCCCGCTACCCCAAACCGTACGTGGCCCTCATGGACGGCATCGTCATGGGCGGCGGCGTCGGCGTCTCGGCCCACGGCAGCGTACGGATCGTCACCGAACGCTCCCGCGTCGCGATGCCCGAGACCGGCATCGGCTTCGTCCCCGACGTCGGCGGCACCTACCTGCTGGGCCTGGCCCCCGGCGAGCTCGGCACCCATCTGGCGCTGACCGGCGCCGCCGTGGGCGCCGCGGACGCCCTGCTGTGCGGGCTCGCCGACCACTTCGTCCCCTCGGCGGCGCTGCCCGCGCTGGCGCGGGACCTGGCGGGCGACTCCGTACGCGCCGTACTGGAGCGGTACGTGGAGGAGCCGCCGGCGGGTGAACTGGCCGGGGCGCGCGAGTGGATCGACCACTGCTACGCCGCCGGCGGCGCCGAGGAGATCGTCGAGCGGCTGGCGGCGGGCGTCCCCGCCGCGAAGGACGCGGCCGCCACGCTGCTGACGAAGTCCCCCACCGCGGTGAAGGTCACCCTCGCCGCGCTGCGCCGGGCCCGCGGGCTCGGGCCGCTGGAACGGGTCCTGGAGCAGGAGTACCGCGTCTCGCGCGCCGCGCTCTCCTCCCCCGACCTGGCCGAGGGGATCCGCGCCCAGGTCATCGACAAGGACCGTGATCCGCACTGGTCCCCCGCCACGCTGGAGGCGGTCGCCCCGGCGGACGTGGACCGCTTCTTCGCCCCGCTCGGCGAGCGCGAACTCCGCCTCGCCGCACCCGCGTCGTCTCAGGAGGTGCCCTGGTGAGCAGCACCGTCGCATTCGTCGGACTCGGCCACATGGGCGGCCCGATGGCCGCCAACCTGGTCAAGGCCGGCCACCGCGTGCTCGGCTTCGACCTCGTCCCGGACCTGCTGGCCGCGGCCGCGGCGGCGGGTGTCGAGCCGGCCGTCTCGGCCGTCGCCGCGGCGCGGGAGGCCGACGTGGTGATCACCATGCTGCCGGCCGGCCGTCACGTCCTGGCCCTGTACGGGGAGCAGGGGCTGCTCGCGGCCGCCCGGCCGGGGACCCTGTTCGTCGACTGCTCGACGATCGACGTGGCCGACGCGCGGGCCGCCCACGAGGCCGTCGCCGCGGCCGGGCACCGAGCGCTCGACGCGCCCGTGTCCGGCGGGGTGGTGGGGGCCGAGGCGGGCACGCTCACCTTCATGGCGGGCGGCGGGGAGGCGGAGTACGCGGCGGCGCTGCCGCTGCTCGACGCCATGGGCAAGAAGGCCGTGCACTGCGGGGCGGCGGGCGCCGGACAGGCGGCGAAGATCTGCAACAACATGATCCTCGCCGTGTCGATGATCGGTGTCAGCGAGGCCTTCGTCCTCGCCGAGAGCCTCGGCCTGGACCACCAGGCCCTGTACGACGTGGCCTCCACGGCTTCCGGTCAGTGCTGGGCCCTCACCGTCAACTGCCCCGTGCCCGGGCCGGTTCCGACGAGTCCCGCCAACCGCGACTACCGGCCCGGGTTCGCCGCTCCGCTCATGGCCAAGGACCTCGGCCTGGCCGCCAACGCCCTGCGGGCCGGCGGCGTGGACGCGCCGCTGGGCCTGAAGGCCGCCGAACTGTACGCCGCGTTCGCCGGGGGCGAGGGCGCCGGACTGGACTTCTCGGCGATCGTCCGCACCCTCCGACCGCAGAACGGAACGACCGCATGACCGACACCGACATCAACACCGACGCCGACGCCGACATCGACACCGACACCGACACCGACTCCGTCACCGGAGCGAAGAACACCGGGACGTCCTACGAGACGATCCTGCTGGAGCGCAAGGGCCGGGTGGCCCTGCTGACCCTCAACCGGCCGCAGGCACTCAACGCCCTCAACCTCCAGGTCATGACCGAGGTGGTGGCCGCGGCGGAGGAGCTGGACCGGGATCCGGAGGTCGGCTGCATCGTCCTGACCGGCTCCGCGAAGGCCTTCGCGGCGGGCGCCGACATCAAGGAGATGCGGCCGCGGAGCTACATGGACATGTACCTCTCCGACTGGTTCACCGCCTGGGACCGGCTCGGTCAGGTCCGTACGCCGACGCTCGCCGCGGTGTCCGGCTACGCCCTGGGCGGCGGCTGCGAGCTCGCCATGCTCTGCGACATCCTGCTGGCTTCCGACACGGCGAAGTTCGGGCAGCCCGAGATCAAGCTGGGCGTCATCCCCGGCATCGGCGGCTCCCAGCGGCTCACCCGGGCCGTCGGCAAGGCCAAGGCGATGGAGCTGTGCCTGACCGGGCGCACCATGGGCGCGGAGGAGGCCGAACGCGCCGGGCTCGTGTCCCGGATCGTGCCGGCCGACGAGCTCCTCGCCGAGGCCCTCTCGGTGGCCGAGACCGTCGCCGGCATGTCGAAGCCGGTCGCGATGATGGCGAAGGAGGCCGTGAACCGGTCTTTCGAGACCACGCTGACCGAGGGCGTCCGGTTCGAACGCCGTCTGTTCCACGCGGTGTTCGCGACGGCCGACCAGAAGGAGGGCATGTCCGCGTTCGTGGACAAGCGCCCGCCGCACTTCAGCCACGGCTGACCGGGCACGAAAACGTACGGCCGTCGCGCCCGCGGCGGCCGTACGTTCATGTCCGGGCAGCGCCCGGCAGCACCCCTCCGGCATTCACACCGGGGCACCAGAGGTGTCGGATTGAGTCATTCCGGCCGCTGAGTGCGATCGCCGTGAGCTCCACAAGGGATCGACGGACTTAGATAAGGCTAACCTAAGTTCAAGTTCGCACTGAGGAGCTCTCACACCCCCATGACTCAAACGGCCCTGCCGGTGGCCGCAGCCGCACCGCAGCCGCCGAGAACCCGGTTCTCGCGCGGTTCGGTCGCCCTGCTGACCGCCGGCCTGATCCTGGCGGCGGCGACCGTCGCGAGCGTCGGCCTCGGCGCCCGCGACATCTCCGCCCTGGAGATCGTCAAGATCCTGCTGCACCCCGGAGCGAGCGGCTACGACCACGACGTCCTGTGGACCGAGCGCATCCCCCGCACCCTGCTGGGACTCCTGGTGGGAGCGGCGCTCGGCGCCTCGGGCCTCGTCATGCAGGCGCTCACGCTCAACCCGCTCGCCGATCCGGGCATCCTGGGCATCCAACAGGGCGCGGCGCTCTTCGTGGTGGTGGGCATCCTCTTCCTCGACGTCTCGGACGCGGGCGGCTTCTTCTGGCTGGCACTGGCCGGCTCCGCCTTCACCGCGGTGGCCGTCTACCTGATCGGCACCCGTACCGACACGGGGAGTTCGGCCCTCGGACTGGTGCTGGCCGGTGTCGCCACCGCCGCCGTGCTCGCCTCGGTCGTCACCCTCCTGGTCGTCCGGGACGAGGCCGTGTACTCCTCCCTGCGCTTCTGGTCGGTCGGGCAGCTCACCGGACGGGCCCAGGTACTGGACGAGATCGCCCCGTTCGCGATCGTCGGACTGCTGCTCGCACTGCCGCTCGGCCGGACCCTCAACGTGCTGGGCCTCGGCGAGGAGACCGCGCGCGGGCTCGGGGTGCGCGTCGAGCGCGCCCAGCTCGCCACCGCCGCCGTCGCCGTGACCCTGTGCGCCTGCGCGACCGCCGCCGTCGGGCCCGTGGCCTTCGTCGGCCTCGTCGCGGCGCACGTGGCCCGGCTGCTGGTCGGCAGCGACCACCGCTGGTCGCTGCCGCTGTCCCTGCTCTGCGGCGCCGTTCTGGTCGTCGGGGCGGACACGGCGGGCCGGCTGGTGCTGGAACACGGCGAGATCCAGGTCTCGGTGATGACCGCGGTCGTGGGCACCCCGTACTTCGTGTGGCTGGCCCGGCGCCGCGGGACGGAGCGGGCATGAGCGACACGGAACTCACCCCCGGGAACGCGGCCGTCGCCGCGACCGTACGTCCCCCGGCGGCTCCGGCCGCACCCCGCCCCGAGGCCCTCGCGGCCACGGCTGCCCGGCTGCGCCGCGACCGGCTCGCCGCGGGGCGCCGCGCGGCGGTCGTCCTCGCCGTGCTCGTCGCCCTGTCGCTCGGCCTGCTCGTCGCCTCGGTGCTGCTCGGCGGACTGCGCGGGATCCCCGGCGGGGACGTACTGCCCGCCGCGTTCGGGATGCGCACCGGCCTCGCCGACTACGTCATCCACCGCATCCGGCTTCCCAGGGCCCTGGCCGCGCTGCTGGCAGGGGCGCTGTTCGGACTCTCCGGCGCCCTGTACCAGCGGTTGATCCGCAACCCGCTGGCCACCCCCGACATCGTGGGCATCTCCGCGGGGGCCGGCGCGGGGGCCGTCACCGTGCTGCTGTTCGCCCCGGCCATCCCGTACGGGGTGGAGGGCGCCGCGCTCGCCGGATCGTTCCTGCTGGTCGGCGCCATCATGCTGCTCAGCCGGCGCGGAGGCCGGGTGGACACCCACCGGCTCGTCCTGATCGGCATCGCCCTGTCGGCGGTGTGCGCCGCGTACGTCAACTACCTCTTCTCCTCGGCCGGGCAGCACAGCATCGCGCAGGTCACCCGCTGGCTCGTCGGGAGCGTCTCGGGCGCCGACTGGACCGGAGTGGGCGTCCTCGCCGTCGCCCTCGGCTGCGCCGCGGTCTGCGCGGTACCGCTGAGCCGGGCGCTCGGCGCCCTGTCCCTCGGGGACCAGCTGGCCCACGGACTCGGATCCCGGGTGCGGGCCACCCGTACCGCCACCCTGCTGCTCGGTGCGGCGGCCGCGGCGCTGGCCACGGGCGTGACCGGCCCGATCGGTTTCGTCTCGCTGATCAGCGGGCCGATAGCGGTCCGGCTGGTCGGCGGTGAACGCGCCCTGGTGGTGGCGCCCGCGGTCGGCGCGGTGATCGTGCTGGCGGCGGACGTACTCGCCCAGCACGGCCCGCTGATCAGCCCGGTACCCACCGGCGCCCTGACGGCGCTGATCGGCGCCCCCTACTTCGTCCGGCTGCTGCTGCGGCGGCAAGGAGCACCCTCGTGAAAGACCTCATGACCCCCGACGCCCATGGCCGCGCCGCCGCCGGCCCCTGCGCCCCCGGGCTGGAAGCCCGGGCGATCAGCGCCGGCTACGACCGGCGGCACGTGATCGAGGAACTGTCGCTGACGATCGAGCCGGGCCGGATCACGGCCCTCGTCGGCCCGAACGCCTGCGGCAAGTCCACCCTGCTGAAGTCGATGGCCCGGCTGCTGCCGGTGGCCGCCGGCTCCGTCCTCCTGGACGGGCGGGACATCCACGCCCTGCCGACGCGGGAGGTGGCGCGGCGGCTCGGCATCCTGCCGCAGTCCCCGATCGCCCCCGAGGGGATCACGGTCGCCGACCTGGTCTGGCGGGGGCGCCATCCGCACCAGCGGTTCGGGCAGCGCCGTACGGCCGCCGAGGACGAGGTCATCGCCCGGGCGCTGGCCGCCACCGGAACCGCCGAACTCGTCGGCCGCCCGGTGGACCAGCTCTCCGGCGGCCAGCGCCAGCGGGTGTGGATCGCCCTGGCACTGGCCCAGGAGACCCCGCTGCTGCTCCTGGACGAACCGACCACCTACCTGGACATCGCCCACCAGATCGAGGTCATGGACCTGCTCGCGGAACTGAACGAGCAGTCCGGCAAGACCATCGTCCTGGTTTCCCACGACCTCAACCAGGCCGCCCTGTACGCCTCGACGATCGTCGCCATGCGCGACGGCCGGATCGTACGGCAGGGCACTCCGGCAGAGGTCCTCACCGAGCGGACGGTCGCCGACGTGTTCGGCCTCGACTGCCTCGTCGTCCCCCATCCCCGATCCGACCGGCCCCAGATCTTCCCCCTGGGCCGTCACACCATCCAGTAGGAGAGACATCCCGTGCACAGCGTGAACAGACGCCGTACCCTCACCGCCCTCGCGGCCACCGCCGTCTGCGTCGGTCTGCTCGCCGGCTGCGGCGAGGGTTCCGGGGACGCCGCGGGCACGCCCGCCGCCTCCGGCGGCGCGGCCGACGGCGGCAAGGCCTTCTCCCCCGTCAGCCTCAAGAACGCCTGGGGCACCACCGAGGTCAAGAAGAAGCCGGTCAAGGTGGCCACCGTCTCGGACGGCGACACCGCGATCGCGCTCGCCCTCGGGCTGGTCCCGGTCATCACCCCGGACGTCGAGGACGGTTCCCCGGTCGCCGAGTACAAGCAGGCGGCGATCACCAAGCTCGGCGCGAGCAAGCTCAAGACGTACGACGACACCGACGGCACCGCCTACGAGGCGATCGCCGCCGAGGCCCCGGACGTCATCCTCGGCATGAACACCTGGGAGATGGACAAGGACTACGCGAAGCTGTCCCCGATCGCCCCGGTCGTCACCTTCACCGACAAGGCCCAGGCCGACACCCTCACGTGGCAGGACCGCCTGAAGACGGCGGCGAAGGCCCTGGGGATGGAGGACAAGGCCGCCGAGGTGATCGCGGCGAACGAGAAGACCACCAACGACGCGGCCGCCGCGCACCCCGAGTTCAAGGGGAAGACCTACACCTACACGGTGGTCCACCCGGAGCAGATCAGCTTCATGTCGTACGAGGCCCAGGACCCGGGCGTCTTCGAGAAGCTCGGCTTCACGAAGACGGACAAGGCGAAGAACTACGGCCCCGACAAGAACGGGGTGAGCCTGGAGAACCTCGACCAGCTCGACGCCGACGTCCTGCTGGTGACGTACCCGTTCGGTGACCGCGGTGTCATCAGCCCGAAGGAGCTGGAGGGCAACAAGCTCTTCCAGTCGCTGAACTCGGTGAAGAACAAGCACTTCGCCGTCGTCCCGTCGGACAACACCCTCGCCTCGGCGATCGCCTACCCCGACCCGCTGAGCGCTCCGTGGGTCACCCAGCAGCTGACCCCGCTGCTCGCCAAGGCGGTCGCCGGCCAGTAGCCGGCCCGCGGTACGGCGGCCCCCGCACCCCTGCGGGTGCGGGGGGGCCGACGCCCGGCCCCACCCCCAGGCGCCCGGGGCTGTCGCCCCCGAGCGCACCGCACTCCACGTGCCTTCCCGAACCCCTGAGGAGCCCTCCCGATGTCCAGCCGCAATCCCCGTCCGGTCGTCACCTTCCCCATCGTGCTGCGCGAGCTCACCGTGCTCCGGGTCCGGGACGTCACTCCGGGCATGCGGCGCCTGACCCTGGGCGGGCCCCAGCTGGGCGCGTTCGCCAAGGACGGCCTGGACCTGCCGGCGCTGCGCTCCGAGGGCTTCGACGACCACGTGAAGTTCTTCTTCGCGGAGGAGGGCGCGGAGCACCCGGTGCTGCCCGGGCAGAACGTCTCCAGCCTGGACTGGCCCGACGCCCGGCCGCTGACCAAGGACTACACCCCGGTGCGGTACGACCCGGAGGCCGGGGAGATCGACTTCGACTTCGTCAACCACGAGGGCGGGGTCGCCTCGTCGTGGGCCCAGGCGGCGAAGCCCGGTGACGTCACCTGGATCGCCGGGCCCAAGATGTCGCACGGCCACCCCGAGGGCGCCGACTGGCTGCTGGTGATCGGGGACGAGACCGCCCTGCCCGCCATCGCGCGGTGGCTGGAGGAGATGCCGGCCGGGACGGTGGCCCGCGTGTTCGTCGAGGTCGCCGAGGAGAGCCACCGCCAGGAGCTCCCGACGCGGGCCGACGCCGAGATCACCTGGCTGGTGCGTGACGGCGCCCCGGCCGGCAGCACCGACCTGCTGGAGCGGGCCGTGCGCGGCATGCGGTGGCTGCCGGGTGAGGTCTTCGCCTGGGCCGCCGGGGAGGCCGTCACCCTCAAGGGCATCCGCCGCCACCTCGCGGCGGACCGTCAGGTGCCGCGCGAGCGGACGCACATCACCGGCTACTGGCGCCGCGCCGAGCCCGCCCCGGTCCAGGGGCCGGCCGACGCCGCCGTGGCCGCGGAGGAGCAGGACCCGCACGACCGGCTGCACGAGCTCACCGATCTCGCGCCGGGCCTGGCCGTCCGCGCCGCCGTCACGCTCGGCCTGGTGGACCTGGTCTACCAGGGCGTACGGACGGCGCCGGAGCTGGCCGCCCGTACCGGGGCGGCGCCGCGCACGCTCGGCGCGCTGCTGACGTACCTGGTCGCGCTCGACGTCTTCGCCGAGGACGGGGGCGGCTACGCGCTGACCCCGGTCGGCGAGGAACTCGTCGAGGACGACCACTCCTTGGAGGAGTACGACCTGCGCGGGGCGCAGGCGGCGCTCGACCTGTCCCTCGCCGGTCTGGCGGAGAGCCTGTGGACGGGGCGGGCGGGTTACCGGACCCTGTCGGGGCTGCCGCTGGCCGAGGCGATGGCATCGGACGAGCGGCTGGCCGGGTCGGCGCGGGCGGCCGTCGAGGACGAGGCGCTGTGGATCGCGCCGGGTGTCGTGGGCGGGTACGACTGGGCGTCGACGGCCTCGCTGACCGCCGGCGGACACGGGGCCGGAGCCGTCGTCAACTCCCTGGTCCGGGCCTTCCCCGGGCTCAAGGTGACCGTCGCCGCCCAGCCCTCGGCCCTGCGGGTCCTCGGGGAGCGCGTGCTGGACGCCGACGTGCTGCCCCGGGTGGAGCTGCTGGGCACGAGCGGCCCGGTCCCGCCCGGCGACGAGACCGTCCTGCTGTGCCGGCTGCTCGACCTGCTGCCGGACGCGGACGCGGCCCTCGTGCTGCGCGAGAGCGGCGCCGCGCTGCCGGCCGGCGGAACGCTGCTGCTGGTCGAGCAGGTGACGGGTACGGACGCCGACGACGTCGAGGCCGCCCTGCACCACCTGCGCCTTGCCTCGGCGTTCGGATCGGCGGTGCGCTCGCAGGAGGAGATCACCGAGCTGGCGGAGGGCGCGGGCCTGCGGGTCCGCGACTGCCGGGACATCGGCTGGGACCACCGGCTGTGGGTGCTCGCGCCCGCCGTCGGCGACATCTAGGACGTGGCGTCCCGGGTTCCGCGCCGCGGCACCCGGGACGGACCTGAAGGGGGCAGGAAGCATGAGGGTTCACAGCACACCGCCGGACCGGCGGCAGCGGGGCGGGCGGGCGTACGGGGACGGCTCCGGCCGCGTTCCCGTGGGGGTGTAGGCCGTGCACGCGGATCGGAACACGGCGCCCGGACCTGAGGACTGGGCGGAGGACCTGGTCGACTGGCTGGAGGGCCACGACGAGGCGGAGGGCCGGCTGCGGGCGGCACTGCCCGAGATGGCGAGCCACCGGTGGGACATCGCGAGCCGGATGGCCGAGGCCCTGAAGGCCACGGCCCAGGGCCTGTCCGCCGAGGCGGCCGCAGCGGCGGCCGGTCTGACGGAACGGATGCTGCACGACTGGCTGGAGAAGGATCCCGCCTTCGCACACGCCGTGTCCGCGGCCCGGTCCCTGGCCGCCTCGCGCGGCCTGCACGCGGGACACGACCCCACACCGGCCATGATCCACCTCGTGCTGCGGACCATCCGGCAGGGTGCTCCCTGGCCGTACGCGGCGAAGCTCGCCGGGTTCTCCATCCGCGGCTTCAACCGGCTGCGCCAGGAGGCGCCGGCCGTCGGCGCCCTGGTGGAGGCGGCCCAGCGGGCCCGGCCGAAGGCCCGCGCCGGCACGGCCAGGCGCGCGCGGGGGTCCGGACCGGGGCCGGGTTCCGCCCGGGGCAGGTCCTCGGCCGGATACCGCCTCGTGCACATGGACGACCCCCTGCTGTCTCCGCGGCTGGTCGGACGCCCGTCGCCGTCTTCGGGTCACGACCGGGAGGCGGAACGATCCTTCACCTCCCCCCGCGACACCCCGGGCCAGGATGCGGAGCACGACCCGCCGTAAGCCCCCGCGCCCCTGCCCACGACGGGTTCCGTACGCGCCGCGACGGCGCGCCCGGAGCCCGCCCCGGAGCCCCCTCGCCCGTACGGGCCGCAGGGTCCTCTCCGCGCGCCCGGACCCGGCCCGACGGCGCTCGGGACGGGGCCACCGAGGAACCACCAAGGAACCACCGAGCGAGCAATTAGGCCGATTTCAGGGCTACTTGACACGTATCACCCCATAAGTCAGCTTGGGTACGCCCTGCCTGACGACCTGGGCAGGACAGAGGAAGGATGGGCATGTCAGCACCACGTGCGAACCCCGGAACCGGGAATGAAGACCCCGCCGTACGGGACCGGTCCGGCCACGGCTCCGGCCGCACCGTCCGCACCGGCCCGCCGGTCACGGCGACCCCGTCGGCGCACCCCACCGCGCCCTCCCGGAGCTGACCCGTGTCCGCGACCACCGCCACCGCGACCGCCCCCGCGGGCCCGGCCCCCGAGGAACTCACGGCCGCCCAGGCCCACGTACTCGCCGCGCAGCGCGCGAACCCCTCGTACGCCGGCCACCACGTCGGCCAGTACATCGAACTCGTCGGCCCGCTCGACGCCGCCGCCCTGGAGGAGGCCCTCGGCCTCACCCTGGGCGAAGCCCCCTGGCTGCGGTTCCGCCTCACCCTCGACGACGGCCGCTACGGCCAGGCCCCGGTGACCGCGCGGCCCGCCGGACGGCGGCTGCCGCGGCTGGACACCTCCGGAGCCCCGGACCCGGTCGCCGCGGCCCTGGACCTCGTGCGCGGACAGCTCGCCTGCCCGCCCCGCCTGGACCTGCTGCTCGACCCGCCCGCGCCGGAGCACACCCCGGACCTGGTCGGCGCGGTGCTCGTCACCCTCGGCCCCGAACACCACCTGCTGGTGCAGTACTTCCACCAGCTCGCCGTCGACGGCTACGGCGTGTCCCTGCTCAGCCGCCGCGTCAGCGAGCACTACACCGCCCTGGTGACGGGCTCCCGTCCGCCCGCCTCACCCTTCGCCCCGGTGTCCGTACTGGCCCGCGCGGAACGGGCCTACCTCCGCTCCGCCGCCCACGCGGCCGACCTGGAAGCCTGGTCCCGCCGCCATCCCGTACCGCCCGTGCCGGTCCGTCCCGCCGGGCGGGAGGCCCCCGCTTCCGATGCCACCGTGCGGCGCACCGTCCTCCTCGGCCGCGCGGACAGCGCAGCCGTGGCCGCCACGGCACGGCTCGCCGGAGGCACGTGGGGCGAGGCCGTGCTCGCGGCGTGCGCCGCCCACCTCGCCCCGTACGGCGAGGGCGGCCGGACGCCCATGGCCCTGTACACGACGGCCCGTACGGCGCCCGGCACCCTGCGGGTCCCCGGCACCGCCGTCAACATCCTCCCGGCCGGCCTGACGGCCGGCCCGTACGACACCTTCCGCGACCTGCTCCGGCAGGCCTCGGCGGAACTGGACTTCCTGCGCCGCCACCAGAGGGTGCGGGGCGAGGTCCTCGCCCGGCACATCTGGCGCCTGCCCGGGGGGCGCGTCCCGGGGCTGCTGGTCAACCTGCGTCCCTTCGAGACCGAGCTGGACTTCGGCGGCACGGCGGGGCACGTGGTCAGCCTGGCCTCCGGCCCCGTGGACGACCTTTCGGTGGCCGCGTCCTGCGGTCCGGACGGCCGCCTGCGGCTCGACGTCGACGGCAACCCGGCCCTGTACGACGCCGGTTCGCTGGAGGAGCACGCGCGGGGGTTCGCCGCGATGCTGACCGCCCTGGGCCGTACCCCCGACCGGCCCGCCCGGCGCTCGGCGACGGCGTCGGCCGTACCGGCCCCGGTCCCGGCCGACGGCGAGGCCGGGCCCCTGCCCCTGCTGCCCGCCGCGCACCGGCTGCGCGCGGCCGGCGGCCCGGTGGACTCGGCGCACGAGGCCGTCCTGCTCGGCGTCCCCGCCGGGCTGGGCACGGCCCCGCTGCGCCGGGCCCTGGCCGGGCTGGCCCGGCGGCACCCGGCCCTGCGGCTGGCCCTGCACCGCTCGGACGGCGTCTGGAGCCAGGAGGTGCGGCCCGCCTCGGCGGCGCCCGCCTGCACCGACGCCGACACCCTGCGCCGGGTGCCCGTCGCCGGGATGCCGGCCGGGGACCGCGACCGGCTCGTCGCGGCGGCCGTCCGGACGGCCGCCGGTGAACTGGATCCGGGCAGCGCCCGGGTGCTGCGGGCCGTCTGGTTCGACGCGGGACCGGACGAGCCCGGACTGCTGCTGCTCGTGGCGCACCTGCTGTCGGTGGACGGCATCGGCTGGCAGACGCTGGCCGACGAACTCCCGCTGCTCTACGGGGAGTCCCCCGCCGCCCCGCCCGGCCCCGCCGGCGGCCTCCTGGACTGGGCGGCCCGGCTCGGCGCGGAGGCGGGGGCGGGGTCCCGGATCGCGGAGCTCACCCACTGGACGCAGCTGACCAGGGGCACCGCCGGGCGGAGCTGGCCGCCGACCTCCGAGGGCCACCGGGTCGTCACCCGGCTGGAACTGCCCGCCGCGACGGAGCCGGCCGGCGGGGCCCCGCATCCCCACGACGTACTGCTGGTGGCCGCCCTGGCCCGCACCGCGCACGCCCGGCCGAGGCTGCACGACGGCACCGGGCTCGTGGTGGACCTGGAGCTGCCGCGCGCCGGCCACGCGCCCCGGACCGCCGGGCGGCTCGGTACGGTCCACACCGTCCGGGTGCCCCTGCCGCCGGGGCCCGGCGCCGGGGTGGACGCGTACGACCGCGCGGTCCTCGCGCTCGGAGCCGTGCCGGACCGGGGCCGGGGGCTGGAGCAGCTGCGCCACCTGAACCCGCAGACCGCGGCCCTGCTCGCGGACCTGCCCCGGCGCGGGATCCTCTACCAGCGCCGCGCGGCGCTGCGCCCGTCGGCCGGCGACGCCCGCTGGGCGCCCGCGGACGGGGCCCGGTGGCCCGCGCCGTACGCCGAGGATCCGTCGGGCGGCGGGCTCGCGCTGGCCGGCCCGCTGCGACTCGTCGTCCGGTCGGCGCCGGGAGGGGACGGACAGACCCTGCTGACCCTGCACTGGCACTGGTCCGACGCCCTGTTCGGGGCCGCCGAGGCCCGTGCGCTGAGCGAGGAGGCCACCGCCACCGCGGCGGAGATGGCCCGCCGCGAGCGCGAGCCCGCCCTCCCCGGTTCCGGCTTCCCGGCCGGGCCGCACACGACCACCCGTACGACCGACGACACCCCCACCCACCGCTAGGAGACCCCCATGGCCACGACCAATCCGTTCGAGGACGACGACGCCCGGTACTTCGTGCTCGTCAACGCCGAGAACCAGCACTCGCTCTGGCCCGCCTTCGCCGAGGTTCCGGCGGGCTGGACCGTCGTGCACGGCGAGGACACCCGGCAGGGGTGCGCGCGGTACACCGACGCGCACTGGACGGACATGCGTCCGGCCAGTCTGATCGCGCAGGGCTGACGGCCTTGTTACGCGCCGCACGCGCGGCAGGGCCCGGGGCAAAGGCCCCGGGCCCTGCCGGCGGGTACCGGAACGGGCGCGGGTCAGAGGTTCAGCCTCGGCACCCGGGACCCCGTGCGGGGTCGAGCCGGGCGGCGCCCCCGCGACGGAGGTACCCGGCTCCGGAGGTACCCGGCTCCGCTCCCCGGAGGGCGACGCGGGCGCGGACCGGGCCCGCGTCGTCGCCCTCGACCCGCAGGAATCGGCTCACGTGGACCCGGTAGTGCCAGGTCCACGATTACAGAGATCATAAAACTTAGGTTAGCCTTACCTAAGTAGCCATATCAAATGCCCTGCACCGCAGCGCACATGGCACCGGACGCCGCGCATCTCCCGGGGCCCCGCGCGGACCCTCACCAGCCGGCCCCCGTTCCCCGCCGGCCACGCCCCCTCCCGAAGCAGGAGAACACCCATGCACCCGCATCCCGCCCCCGACGCCTTCGCCCTCGACCGGCTCGTCCGCGACGTGGCCGACGTGCTGTACGCCGAGCCCGCCGAGGTCCTCGTGGACGAGAGCCTCCTCGACCAGGGCCTCGACTCCATCCGGCTGATGACCCTCGTCGAGCGGTGGCGCGCCGAAGGTGCCCGGATCAGCTTCGTCGACCTCGCCGAGCGCCCCACGCTCCGCGCCTGGGCCGACATCCTCTCCCCCGCCGCCTGAGGCGACCCTCCCACCCCCGGAGCCCCCCGTGCCCCTGCGTGACCTCGTCATCGACATCGAACCGCTGCGCACCAGCCCCGACTTCCGGGCGATCTTCATCGCCCGCGTGGTGTCGCTGTTCGGGCTGGGCATGGCGACCGTCGCGCTGTCCGCCCAGGTGTACGGGCTGACCCGGTCGACCCTGGACGTCGCCGTCGTCAGCATGATCATGAGCATCACCGTGCTGCTCGGGTCCCTGTGGGGCGGGGTCATGGCCGACCGGACCGACCGCCGGACGCTCATCGTGCGCGCCCGCGGCGCCGCCGCCCTCGCCTTCGCAGGTCTCGCAGTCAACGCGATGCTCGACGACCCCTCCCAGTGGGCGATCTACGTGTGCGTCGCCTGGGACGGCCTGGCCACGGGCGTCAGCGTCACCGCGCTGATGGCCGTCGCACCCACCCTGGTCCGGCCGGACCAACTGCCCGCCGCCGGCGCGCTGATCTCGCTCACCGGGGAGATCGGCTCCATCACCGCCCCGTTCCTCGGCGGTGTGCTGCTGGCGATGACGGGCCCCGCCCCCGTCTTCGCGTTCGCCGCCGTGACCACCGCCGTCACCGCCTTCCTCATCTCCCGGATCCGGCCGCTGCCGCCCTTCACCGAGGACCCTGACGAGGACGGCGAGGCCACCGAGGACTCCGGTTCCCTCCTCGTCGCCTTCCGCTACGCCTGGCGCAACCGCGTGGTCGGCGGTCTGGTGCTGCTGGGCGGCGTCACCGCCCTGTTCAACGTTCCCGTCGTCCTGTTCCCCGAGATGGTGGACCGTCAGTTCGGCGGCGGCGAGGTCATGCTGGGGCTCCTGTACTCCGCTCCGGCGGTCGGCGCCGTCGCGGTCTCGGCGACCAGCGGCTGGCTCACCCGTACGGCGCGCCCCGGCCGGCTGCTGCTCCTGGCGGCCTTCACCGGAGGCCTGGCCACCATCGGCTTCGCCCTCAGCGGGAACGTCTACCTGGCCTGCGCGGCGCTCGCCGTCGGCGGGGCCTGCGGCACCGTGTACGAGATCCTCGAATACGCGCTGGTGCAGCACAGCACGCCGGACCGGCTGCGCGGGCGCATCGTCAGCGTGATCACCACCCAGGGCACCACCGGGGACATCGTCGGTGACGTCGAAGTCGCCGCTGTGGCCCGCTGGTTCAGCCCGGCCGGCGCGGCCCTGGTGAACGGCGCCGTGTGTGCGGTGGCCGCGGTCGCCGTCGCCATCGCCGTGCCCGGGCTCCGGCGCGCGACCCTGCCCCGTGAGGACGAGACCGCCGCGGACCCGGTCGACGTCGTGAAGTCCGGTCCGGCCGGCGCCTCCTGAACCGCCTTCCACTCTCCCCTCCCCCGCAGCGGACCCCGCGCCGACCGCCACGGCCCCTCCCTGCGCCCCTCCCCGCAGCTGCCTGAATCTGGAGCACGATCCCATGAGCGACCGCCCTTCCCAGCGTCTCCCCCTCACCGGGGCACAGGCCGGCGTGTGGTACGGCCAGCGACTCGACCCCGCGTCCCCGGTCTACAACGTGGGCCAGTACGTCGAGATCGACGGCCCGCTCGACCCCGGCGTGTTCGTCACGGCGCTGCGGCAGACGGTCGCCGAGTGCGAGGCGCTGACGGCGCGCTTCTCGGAGGACGCGGCCGGTGAGCCGTACCAGGAGACCTGGTCCGGTCCGGCCTGCGGACCCCTGGTGGCCGTCCTCGACCACACCGGCGAGGACGACCCGGTCGCCACGGCGGTCGACGCGATGCGGCGCGACATGGCCCGGCCCCTCGACCTGACCGCCGACACGCTGTGCCTGTTCACCCTGCACCGGGTCGGGCCCGAGCGCGTCCTGTGGTACCAGCGGGCCCACCACATCACCCTCGACGCCTACGCCTTCTCCCTGCTCTCCCGGCGCACCGCCGAGGTCTACTCGGCCCTGGTGCGCGGCGAGGAGCCGTCGGCCCGTACCTTCGGCGGCCTCGCCTCGGTCGTCGGGGCCGAGGAGGAGTACCGGGCCTCCGAGGCGTACACGGCGGACCGCGTGTACTGGCTGGAGCGGCTCGCCGACTGCCCCGAGCCGGAGACGCTGAGCGGCACGGCCGCGCCCGCGGCCCACGGCTTCCTCCGCGACGGAGCCACCCTCAGCCCCGACGAGACCGCCGGCCTGCTCGCCATCGCCCGCTCGGCGAAGGCCAGTTGGGCCGACGTGGTGACGGCCGCCTTCGCCGCCTTCGTGCACCGCTCCACCGGCAGCCGCGACGTCCTGCTGTCCCTGCCGGCCATGGCCCGGCTCGGCTCGGCCGCCCTGAAGGTGCCGGCGATGGTCGTGAACGTGCTGCCCCTGCGGGTGCCCGTGGGTCCCGCCACGCCCATCGGCGAGCTGGTCCGCGAGGTCACCGCGGCCACCGCCGGACTGCGCCGCCACCAGCGCTACCGCGCCGAGGACATCCGCCGCGACCTCGGACTGTCCGGGCGGGCGCAGGGCCTCCTCGGTCCGATGGTCAACATCAAGGCCTTCGACACCGCCCTGGACTTCGCGGGCTCCCCGGGTACGGTGCACAACATCGCCGCCGGCCCGGTGGACGACGTGACCCTCGGGGTCTACCACGACAGCGCCCGGGGCCGGATCCGGTTCGAGTTCGACGGCAACCCCGACGCCTACGACGAGGCTTCGCTGGCCGCCCGCTGCGCCGAGTTCGCCCACTTCCTGCGGGAGCTGGCCGCGACCGGGCCCCAGGCGCCGGTGGGCCGTCCCGACCTGCTGGCGCCCGCCGCCCTGGAGGCGGTCGTGCGCGCCGACGAGGGCACCGCGCGCGGCCTGCCGGCCGGTACCTTCGTCGACCTCTTCGAGGAGGCGGCCCGTCTCCACCCCGGTGTCCCGGCCGTGATCGCCGGGAAGCGCTCCCTCGACTACGCCGCCCTGTCCGACCGGTCGGACCGGCTCGCGCGGGTGCTCGCCGCGAACGGTGTCGGTCCCGAGGCCGTCGTCGGCATCGCCCTCGCGCGCGACGAGGACCTGGTGGTGGCGCTGCTCGGCGTGCTGAAGGCGGGCGGCGCCTACCTTCCGCTGGACCTGGACTACCCCGCCGAGCGGCTCGCGTTCATGGTCGAGGACGCCCGGCCGGTGTGCGTGCTGACCACGCTGGACCTCGCGCGCCTCGTGCCGGACGTCGCGGGGGTGCCGGTCGTGGTCCTGGACGCCCCCGACACGCTGTCCGCCCTCGCGGACGCGGCCACGGTCGGCGACCCCGACACCGGGGCCGGGGCCGGGGCCGGGGCCGGGGCCGGGGCCGGGGCCGGGGCCGGGGCCGGGGCCGGGGCTGGGGAAACGATTCTCCGACCCGCTCCCCACCACCCCGCGTACGTCATCTACACCTCCGGTTCCACCGGCCGCCCCAAGGGCGTGGTGATCCCGCACGCCGCGCTCGCCAACTTCCTCCGCATGCAGTCCGAGGAGCTGGCGCTCTCCCCCGGCGACCGGCTCGTCGCGGTGACCACGGTCTCCTTCGACATCCACGTGCTGGAGATCCACACCCCGCTGCTGCGCGGCGCCACCGTGGTCCTCGCCGACCGCGACACCGTCCGCGACCCCGCCGCCCTGGCCGCCCTCGTCGACGAGCACCGACCCGCCGTCATGCAGGCCACCCCCTCGCTGTGGCACGCCCTCCTGGAGGACGGCCGCCCCTCCTCGCTGTCCGCCACCCGCGTCCTGGTCGGCGGCGAAGCCCTCCCGGCAGCCCTGGCCGAGCGGCTCGTCCGCGCGGCGGCGTCGGTCACCAACGTGTACGGCCCGACCGAGGCGACCGTCTGGGCCACCTCCACCGTCCTCGCGCCCGGCCACACGGGCGTTCCCGACATCGGCACGCCGTTCTGGAACACCCGTGCCCGCGTCCTGGACGGCGCGCTGCGCCCGGTGGCCCCGGGCCGGCCCGGGGAGCTGTACCTCGGCGGCGGGCAGCTGGCCCGCGGCTACCTGGGGCGTCCCGCGCTGACCTCCGAGCGGTTCGTGGCCGACCCGTTCGGCGTGCCCGGCGAGCGCATGTACCGGACCGGGGACCTGGTCCGGCGCCGGGCCGACGGCCGGATCGAGTTCCTGGGCCGGGCGGACGACCAGATCAAGCTGCGCGGCTTCCGCATCGAACTCGGGGAGATCGAGGCGGTCCTGACGGCAGGTGAGGGCGTGGGGCGTGCCGTGTGCCTGGTCCGCGAGGACCTGCCCGGGTTCCCCGCGCTCGTCGGCTACGTCACCCCGGCCGCCGGCGCGGCCGTGGGCCCTGCCGCCGGGGCGCTGCGCGAGGCCGCGGCGGCGGCACTGCCCGAGTACATGGTGCCCTCCGTCGTCGTGGTCCTCGACGCGTTCCCGCTGACCGCCAACGGGAAGGTCGACCGGCGCGCCCTGCCGGCCCCGGACCTGTCGGGCCTGGTGTCCGCCGGGGGGCGAGGCCCGCGCGGGGCACGCGAGGAGATCCTCGCCGGCATCTTCGCCGACGTGCTCGGCGTTCCCTCCGTGGGCCGCGAGGACGACTTCTTCGTACTGGGCGGGCACTCCCTGCCGGCCGCCCGGGTGATCGCCCGGACCCGGGCCGCGCTGGGCACCGAATGCGGGATCAGGGACGTCTTCGAGGCCCGGACCGTCGCCGCGCTGGCCGCGCTGCTGGCCGAGCGCGCCGCGGTGTCCCGTACGGCCCCGTCGGCCGCGGTGCGCCCCGACCCGCTGCCGCTGTCGTACGCGCAGCAGCGGCTGTGGTTCCTCCACCAGGTGGAGGGGCCGGGCGCCACGTACAACATTCCCTTCGCGGTGCGTTTCGACGGCCGGCTCGACGCGTCCGCGCTGGACGCGGCGCTGGCCGACACGGTCGCCCGGCACGAGGCCCTGCGCACGGTGTTCGGGGAGTTCGACGGCGTCCCGTTCCAGCGGGTCCTGGAGCCCGCCGAGGCCGGTGTGCGGCTCTTCGTCGACGAGGTGGCGCGGTCCTCGGAGGTCGACGGGGCGGTCACCCGGGCGCTCGGTCACCTCTTCGACATCGCGGCCGAGCCCCCGCTGCGGGTGACCCTCGTGCGCGACGGCGCCGCCGGGACGGACGCCCTCGTCGTGCTGCTGCACCACATCGCGAGCGACGAGTGGTCGATGGGGCCGTTCCTGCGCGACCTGGAACTGGCCTACGCCGCCCGGATGGAGGGGTCCGCGCCCGCGTTCGCCCCGCTGCCGGTGCAGTACGCCGACTACGCGCTGTGGCAGCGCGAGCTGCTGGGCGCCGTGGACGGGCCGGGGACCCTGGCCTCCGCACAGGCCGCGTTCTGGCGGTCGGAGCTGGCGGGCCTTCCCGAGGAGGCCGGGGGGCTCCCCGCGGACCGGCCGCGCGCGGCCACCGCCGGGCACGCAGGGGCCCTGGTGTTCCGTTCGCTGCCGCGCGAACTCGCCCTGTCGGTACGTTCGCTGGCGCGGGAGAGCGGCACCAGCGTGTTCATGGTGGTGCACGCGGCGGTCGCCGCGACCTTGCACCGGCTGGGCGCGGGCGAGGACCTCGTCCTCGGCAGTCCGGTCGCCGGCCGGGCCGACAGCGCCCTCGACGACCTGGTGGGCTTCTTCGTCAACACGGTGGTCCTGCGCACCGACCTGTCGGGCGACCCGGCCTTCGGCGAGCTGCTGGACCGGGTCCGCACGGCGGACCTGACGGCCCTCGACCAGGCCGACCTGCCGTTCGACCAGGTGGTGGAGGCGGTCAACCCCGAGCGGTCCCTGTCCCGTCACCCGCTGTTCCAGACGATGGTCTCGCACAGCACGGTCTCCGAGGACGTGCGGTTCCTGTTCGGGATGTCCGCCCGGGCCGACCGGGTCGACCCCGGCGTCACCAAGTTCGACCTGGACGTGAATTTCGCGGACTCCGCGCACGGCGAGGACCTGGAGCTGGAGGTCTTCTACTCCACCGCCCTGTTCGACCGGGAGACGGTGGAGGGCTTCGCCGACCGGCTGCTGCGCGCGCTCGCCGAGGCGGTCGCGGCCCCGGAGCGGCGGGTTTCGCAGTGGGAGCTGCGCGACGCCGAGGAGCGGGAGCGGCTGGCCCGGTGGAACGACACGGCCCGGCCGGTGCCCGCGCAGAGCGTCACCGAGGTGTTCGCCGAGCGGGCGGCCGCCACCCCGGACGCCGTCGCGGTGGTGGCCGGCGAGGACCGGCTGACCTTCGCCGAACTCAGCGACCGGGCGGGTCGGCTGGCGGCCGTCCTGACCGCCGGGGGCGTGGGCCCGGACGATGTCGTCGCCCTGGCGGTGCCCCGGTCGGCCGATGCCGTCGTCGCGGTCCTCGCCGTCCTCAAGGCGGGCGCCGCCTACCTGCCGCTGGACCTGGACCACCCCGCCGAGCGGCTGGCGCACATGCTGCGGGACGCGGCTCCGGCCTGCGTCGTGACCACGCTCGCCGTCGCGTCGCGGGTGCCCGGGGTGCGGGCGGTCGTCCTGGACGATCCGGGGACCGTGGAGCGGCTCGCCTCGGCCGTGCCCGGCCCGGACGCGACGACGGGGCCCGAGCACGCGGCGTACGTCATCTACACCTCCGGTTCCACCGGCCTCCCCAAGGGGGTGGTGCTCCGGCACGCCGGTCTGACCCGGCTGTTCCGCGACCACGAGCGCGAGCTGTACCTGCCCGTCGCGCGCAGGCTGGGCCGCCGCGTGCGCGCCCTGCACACCGCCTCGTTCTCCTTCGACTCCTCGTGGGAGCAGCTGCTGTGGCTGGTGGCCGGCCACGAGCTGCACGTACTGGACGAGTTCGGGCGCCGGGACGCCGAGGCGGTGGTGGCGTACGTCCGCGCCGAGCGGATCGACACCCTCGACGTCACGCCGTCGTACGCCCGGCAGCTGGTGGACGCCGGTCTGCTGGCCGGGGAGTGGCGGCCCCCGCTGTTCCTGCTGGGCGGCGAGGCCGTGCCCGCCGCGCTGTGGGATGAGCTGGCCGCGCTCACGGACGTGGAGGTGGTCAACTACTACGGTCCGACCGAGTTCACCGTGGACGCCCTCGTGGCCCGCGTCGGCGACTGCCCGGCGCCGGTGGTCGGCCGGCCGCTGGACAACACCCGGGCGCACGTCCTGGACGGCCGGCTGCGGCCGGTGCCGACGGGTGTGACGGGTGAGCTGTACCTGGCGGGCGAACAGATCGCGCGCGGCTACCTGGGCCGTTTCGCGCTCACCGCGGAGCGGTTCGTGGCCGACCCGTTCGGGGCTCCCGGCACCCGCATGTACCGCACGGGCGACCTGGTGCGCCGCCGGACCGACGGGCTGATCGAGTTCCTGGGCCGGGCCGACGACCAGGTCAAGATCCGCGGGTTCCGCGTCGAACCCGGTGAGGTCGAGGCGGCCCTGACCGCCCTCGACGGCGTGACCGCGGCGGCCGTCGTGGTCCGTGAGGACGTGCCCGGGATCCCCCGGCTGGTGGGCTACGTGACGGGGACGGGCGCGCCGGACCCGGAGCGGCTGCGCGAAGAGCTCGCCGCGCACCTGCCCGAACACATGGTTCCGGCCGTACTGGTGACCCTGGAGGCCCTCCCCACCAACGTCAACGGCAAGCTGGACCGTACGAAGCTGCCCGCCCCGGCCCTGGGCGGCGCGGCCTCCTCGCGGCCGCCGCGCGGCGCCGCCGAGGAGCGGATCGCCGAGGTCTTCACGCAGGCGCTGTCACTGCTCTCGGTCGGCGCGGAGGACGACTTCTTCCGGCTCGGCGGCCACTCTCTGCTCGCCACCCGGGTCGCGGCGCGGATCCGTGCCACCGGCACGGAGTGCTCGGTCCGGGACGTCTTCGAGGCCCGCACGGTCGCCCGGCTCGCCACCCGGCTGGCGGGCCGCGCCGGCGCGGAGCGGCCCGCTCCGGCCGCCGCCGGGCGCCCGGAGCGGCTGCCCCTGTCGTACGCGCAGGCCCGCCTGTGGTTCCTGCACCGCCTGGACGGCCCGTCCGCCACCTACAACATCCCCCTCGCGCTGCGGCTGCGCGGCGCCCTGGACCCCGCCGCGCTGGCCTCGGCCGTACGGGACGTCGTGGCCCGGCACGAGGCGCTGCGCACCGTCTACGCGGAGGACGCGCAGGGCCCGTACCAGCGCATCCTGTCGGCCGGGGAGGCCGAGGTGCCCTTCACGGTGGAGCGGGTCCCGGCCGCCGGGCACTCCGACCGGATCGGGCGGGAGACCGCCCGCCCCTTCGACCTGACGGCCGAACTCCCGCTGCGGGCCACCCTCCTGGAGGCCGGCCCGCAGGAGTGGACGCTGCTCCTGCTGATGCACCACATCGCCGGTGACGAATGGTCGACGGGGCCGCTGCTCGCCGATCTCGCCGTGGCGTACGCGGCCCGCCTGGCGGGCGGCGCACCGGAGTTCCCCGCCCTGGCGGTGCAGTACGCGGACTACGCGCTGTGGCAGCGCGCGCTGCTGGGCGACGCGGCGCAGGCGGGTTCCCTGGCGCACCGGCAGGCGGAGCACTGGCGGACGGTCCTGGCCGGTCTGCCCCAGGAGCTGTCCCTGCCCGCGGACCGGCCCCGGCCGGCGGCGCCCTCGTACGCGGGCCGGACGGTCACCGCCGAGCTGCCCGCCGAGCTGGTCGCCGGCCTCGACGCGCTCGCCGCGTCGACGGGGACGACGGCGTTCACGGTGGTGTCGGCCGCGGTGGCGGCGCTGCTGCACCGGCTGGGCGCGGGCGACGACATCCCACTGGGCAGTCCGGTGGCGGGACGGGGCGAGGAGTCCCTCGACCCGCTGATCGGATTCTTCGTCAACACGGTGGTACTGCGCGCGGACCTGTCGGGCACCCCCACCTTCCGCGAGCTGCTGCGGCGTACGGCCACGGCCGCCACGGCGGCACTGGAGCACGCGGACCTGCCCTTCGAGGCGGTGGTGGAGGCGGTGAACCCGGAGCGGTCGCTGGCGCGGCACCCGCTGTTCCAGACGCTGGTGGCGTACGAGGGCGCCGGGCGGGGCGCTGTCGCCCTGTTCGAGGGGCTGACGGCCGAGGAGGTCCCGGTCGCGGCCGGCGCCGCCAAGTTCGACCTGGAGATCCTGTTCCGGCGCACGGCCACGGCGGTTCCGGACACGGCGGACACGACCGGTACGACCGGTATGACCTGCGGCATCCGCTACGCGGCCGACCTGTTCGACGACGCGAGCGTCCGGGCCCTGACCGCCCGCCTGGTGCGGCTGCTCGGCGCGGCTGTCGCCGGTCCGGACCGGCCGGTGGCCGAGCTGGAGGTGATGTCCGCCGAGGAACGGGAACTCGTCCTGCACGGCTGGAACGACACCGCCGTTCCGCTGACCGGCCCGGCCACCCTCGCCGCACTCGTCGGGGCGGGCGCCGCCGAAGCCACCGGCCCCGCCCTGGTCTTCGAGGGCACGGAACTGTCCCGTCCCGCCTTCGAGGAACGCGTCAACCGCCTCGCCCGGCTGCTCATCGACCGGGGAGTGGGTCCCGAGGCGGTCGTCGCCGTCGCACTGCCCCGTTCCCTTTCCCTGCTCGTGGCCCTGCACGCCGTGGTCCGCGCGGGCGGCGCCTACCTGCCCCTCGACCTCGGCCTCCCCGCCGAGCGGCTCGCCTACATGACGGAGACCGCGGCACCGGCCCTGACCCTTACCGACACGGCGTCGGCAACCTCACTGCCGTCGGACCCTGACGTGGAACGGATCCTCCTGGACTCCCCGGAGACCCTGGAGCACCTCGCGGCCCAGCACCCGGGCAGGGTCAGGGACGCGGACCGCGTGGCGCCCCTGCTGCCACGCCACCCCGCCTACGTCATCTTCACCTCCGGCTCAACCGGCCGCCCCAAGGGCGTCATGGTCGAACACGAAGCCATCGTCAACCGCATCACCTGGATGCAGCACACCTACCAACTCACCCCGACCGACCG
>NZ_JBEXPG010000024.1:0-20507 GCF_040611935.1 Streptomyces sp. NPDC006512
GGCCGGGGTGTGGGTCCGGAGGGTGTGGTGGCGTTGGTGCTGCCGCGTTCGGTGGACATCGTGGTGGCGCAGCTGGCGGTCCTGAAGGCGGGTGGTGCGTATCTGCCGGTGGATCCGGAGTATCCGGCGGAGCGCATCGACTACATGCTGGCCGACGCTCGCCCGGTACTCGTCCTGCGTGAACTCCCGGTGCTGGACGAGACGTCCGCCGTCAGCCGCCCGGCGGTCACCGTGGAGGCGCGGAACCCCGCGTACGTGATCTACACGTCGGGTTCGACGGGGCGTCCGAAGGGTGTGGTGGTGGGGCACGGGGGTCTGGCGAGTTTCGCGCGGGCACAGGTGGAGCGGTTCGGTGTGGAGGCGGGCAGCCGGGTGCTGCAGTTCGCGTCGCCGAGTTTCGACGCTTCGGTGCTGGAGCTGGTGATGGCGTTCGCCGCGGGTGCGGCGCTGGTGGTGCCGCCGGCGGGTCCGCTGGCTGGTGAGGTGCTGGGCGGGGTGCTGGTCGACGAGGGCGTGACGCACGCGCTGATTCCGCCGGCGGCGCTGGCGAGTGTTCCGGTGGGTGAGTTCCCGTTGTTGCGTTCGCTGGTCGTGGGTGGTGATGCCACGTCGGCGGAGCTGGTGGACCGGTGGGCTCCGGGGCGTCGGATGGTCAACGCGTACGGTCCGACGGAGTCCACGGTGGTGGCGACGACCTCGTCCGCGCTGGTTTCGGGTGGCGGGGTTCCCTCGATGGGAACGCCGGTGCCGGGGACGCGTACGTATGTGCTGGACGAGGCGCTGCGGCCGGTGGCTCCGGGTGTCGCGGGAGAGCTGTACCTCGCGGGGGCGGGTCTGGCGCGCGGCTATCTGGGCCGGCCGGGTCTGACGGCGGAGCGTTTCGTCGCCGACCCGTACGGTCCCTCCGGCACGCGGATGTACCGGACCGGAGACGTGGTCCGCTGGACCCGCGACGGCCAGCTCGCCTACCTGGGCCGGTCGGATGACCAGGTGAAGGTGCGTGGGTTCCGGATCGAGCTGGGTGAGGTCGAGACGGTGCTGGCCGGGCATGCCTCGGTCGCGCGGGCCGTGGTGGTCGTGCGTGAGGACCAGCCCGGCATCAAGCGTCTGGCCGCCTACGTGGTCCTGTCTCCCGGCGCGGTCCTGGACACGGACGCGCTGCGCGCCCATATCGGCGCGGTCCTCCCGGACTACATGGTCCCGGCGGCGTTCGTGGCCCTGGACGCCCTCCCGCTCACGGTCAACGGCAAACTCGACCGCAGGCAGCTCCCCGCACCCGGATCCGACACCGCCCCCGCCGGCCGCGGCCCCCGCTCCGCACAGGAGGAGGTCCTCTGCGGCCTGTTCGCCGAAGTCCTCAAGGTCGACCGGGTCGGCATCGACGACAGCTTCTTCGAACTGGGCGGCGACAGCATCACCTCCATCCAGCTCGTCAGCCGCATCCGCTCCGTCCTCGGCGTCAAGCTCAGCAACCGCGGCATCTTCGAAACCCCGACCGTCGCCCGGCTCACCGACAAGCTCGGCTCGGGCCAGGACGGCGACGGCTTCGAGGTGCTCCTGCCGCTGCGCACCGGCGGCGAGCGGCCCCCGCTCTTCTGCGTCCACGGCGCGGGCGGCCTCAGCTGGCCGTACTCGACCCTGCTGGGCCACATCTCGGCCTCCTACCCCGTCTACGGCCTCCAGGCCCGCGGCCTGAACGGAGAGGGTCCGATCGCCACCGGTGTCAGCGAGATGGCGGCGGACTACGTCGAGCAGATCCGCTCGGTCCAGCCCGCCGGTCCCTACCACCTCATCGGCTGGTCCTTCGGCGGCCTCGTCGCACACGAGATCGCCACGCAGCTCACCGAGGCGGGGGAGAGGGTCGCCCTGCTCGCCAACCTCGACCAGACCCCGTACGACGAGTCCTGGAAGGACGACGACTACACCCTCCCCACGGAGCGGGACGTCCTGGAGACCCTCCTCGACTTCGTCGGCTACGACCTCGCCGAACTGCGCTCCCAGCCCCTCGACCACCAGCGTGCGATGGAACTCATCCGCGGCCGGGACAGCGCGCTCGGCAGCCTGGAGGAGCACCACATCTCGGCCTTCGTCAAGGTCGGCATCAACAACCACGTGCTCAGCGCCGCCTACCGGCCGCGCCGGTTCGACGGCGAGCTGCTGCTCTTCGTCTCCACGGCCGGCACCGACGACCCCGCGGCCAAGACGGAGGACTCCGTCACCGCCTGGGAGCCGTACGTCGCCGGCGCCATCACCACCCACCCGGTGCACGCGCACCACGGACACCTGCTCCAGCCGGAACCGGCGGCCGAGATCGGCCGCGTCGTCCTGGAGAAGCTCGCCGGTCAGCTGGCCCCCGTCAACTGACCCGTCCCGACCACACAGACACAGCAAAGGAGTGGCCGTCATGGAAACGGCAATCTCGGCGGAGGGCCTCCGCAAGCGCTACGGCGACCACCAGGCGCTGAACGGCATCGACCTGGAGGTGCCCGCGGGCACCATCCTCGGGGTGCTCGGGCCCAACGGGGCGGGCAAGACCACCACCGTGCGCATTCTGGCGACCCTGCTCGACCCGGACGAGGGCCGGGCCACCGTCGCGGGCTACGACCTGGCCACCCAGGCCAAGCTGATCCGCGCCAACGTGGGCCTCACCGGCCAGTACGCGGCCGTCGACGAACGGCTGACCGGCCGGGAGAACCTCCAGCTCATCGGCACCCTGCTGCGCCTGGGCCGCAAGGGCGCACGGGCCCGCGCGACCGAGCTGCTGGAAAAGTTCGGCCTGGTGGACGCCGCCGACCGCATGGCCAAGACGTACTCGGGCGGTATGCGCCGGCGCCTCGACCTCGCCGCGAGCCTGGTCGCGAGCCCGCCGGTGCTCTTCCTGGACGAGCCGACCACCGGACTGGACCTCACCAGCCGGCTCGCCCTCTGGGAGATGATCAAAGAACAGGTGGACCGCGGCGTGACCGTGCTGCTGACCACCCAGTACCTGGAGGAGGCCGACCAGCTCGCCGACCGCATCGCGGTCATCGACAAGGGCCTGGTCATCGCCGACGGCACGCCCGACGAGCTCAAGCGCAAGGTCGGCGGCGAGCGGCTGGAGGTGTCGGTCGCCTCGGCCGCCGACCTGGCCGCCGCGACCCGGGTGCTCGCCGACGTCTCACCGGGGGAGCCGGTCGTGGACCACGAGGGCCGCACCGTCTCGGTGCCGCTCACGGGCGGCGTGAACACCATCGCCGCCGCGGCCACCGGCCTGGAGCGCCTCGGCATAGAACCCCAGGACTTCGCGGTCCGCCGCTCCTCCCTCGACGACGTCTTCCTCGCCCTGACCGGCCGGCAGGAAACGCCCGGCGACCCGGCCCGGCAGAGCGAACGACCCGAGCAGCCCGAGCAGACGAAGGAGATGCAGGCGGCATGACCGAGGTGATCAGCGACTCGTTCGCACTCGCGGGCCGCCAGATGCGGCACATCCGGCGGATGCCGGAGCAACTCCTCGGCATCACCGTGATGCCGGTGGCCTTCGTCCTCGTCTTCGGCTACCTCTTCGGCAGCGCCATGGAGGTACCCGGCCAGGGCGGCTACAAGGAATACATCATGGCCGGCATCTTCGCCCAGGTGATGCTGGCCAACCTCACCACCACGGCCATCGGCGTGGTCGAGGACCTCAACAACGGCTTGGTGGACCGGTTCCGGGCGCTGCCGATCTCCCGCTCCTCGGTGCTGCTCGGCCGCACCACCGCCGACCTGGTCCTGGTCGGCTGGACCAGCGCGATCATGGCCCTCGTCGGCTACCTGATCGGCTGGCGGGCGCACAACGGCGTGCTCCAGACCCTGGCCGGCTTCGGGCTGCTGCTCCTCATGGGCTTCGCGATGTCCTGGGTGGGCGCGCTGGTGGGCCTGAGCCTGCGCAGCCCGGAAGCGGTGAGCGCCCTCTCCGGCGTCGTGATGATGCCGCTGGCCTTCCTCTCCAACGCCTTCGTGCCGCCGGAGGGGCTGCCGGGCTGGATGCGCGTGATCGTGGAGTGGAACCCGGTCAGCGCGGTGGTCTCCGCCGCCCGTGACCTGTTCGGCAACGAGCGGGGGACCTCCAGCGGCGCCTTCCCCTCCGAACACCCGGTCATCGCCGCCCTCGTGGTGCTGCTCGTCCTGCTCGCCGTGGTGGTCCCCCTGGCCGGCCGCGCCTACCAGCGGGCCGCCGCCCGGCGCTGAGACGCGTACGGGACGCCCTCACGGAACGTCCGTACGCCGAGGAGGCCCGGCCCCCTCAAGGGGGCCGGGCCTCCTCGGCCGGCGCGGCGGGACGTCAGCGCCGGTGGCCGGAGCCGATCATCATGAACAGCACCCGCAGCACCAGCACCGAGCTGATCACCAGCAGGTTGTAGCCGAACAGCTCGAACAGTCCGAAGCCCTCGCTCAGCATGGGACCGCCCTCGGTGCGCAGCATCTGTACGCCGACGAGTCCGATCACCCCGCCCAGGAACGCCAGCAGCACCTCGTGCACCAGCGAGCGCAGGAACCGCCGGTCCTCGGAATCCGCGAAGAGCCGTACGCCGACGGTCAGCTGGCCGCCCTCGACCGCCGCACCGATCCGCTCGATGCGCCGCGGCAGCCGGCGCAGCATGGGGACGAGCCCCAGGAGCTCCTCCGTCACCGACCTGCCCAGCGCCTCCGGCTTGAGCTTGCGCAGGTGCTGGGTGACGGCGAAGGAACGCGCCTCGGTGACGATGTCGAAGCCGGGGACCAGACGGTCCAGCGACCCCTCCATGGTGGCCAGGGCGCGGAAGACGGCCGCTATCTCCGGGGGCACGCTGATCCCGTGCCGCGAGACGATCGCGAACAGGTCGGCGAACATCTCCCGGTCCGGTTTGACGCCGGGAGCGAAGTGCCGGGCCAGGAACTGGCCGAGCGCCCGTTCCAGCTTCCGCTCGTCTATGTGCTCGGGGTGCACCACCAGCGCCAGCAGCGCGTCCGACAGTCCGGCCGGGTCGCCGCGGTGCAGTGCGAGCAGCATGCCGCTCAGCGTCGTCCGCAGCGAACGGTCGATGCGTCCCACCGAGCCGAAGTCGAGCATGCCGAGCCGGCCGTTGTCGAGGAGCAGCAGATTGCCCGGATGCGGGTCGGCGTGGAAGACCCCGCTGGTCATGATCTGCCCCAGCAGGCACTCCAGCATCGCAGTGGCCAGGGACTGCCGGTCCAGGCCCCGTTCGTCGAGCAGCCGCGACACGCTGTGCAGCGGAGTGCCCGCCATCCACTCGGTGACCAGGACCCGCTTCCCGGACAGCTCCTCGTGGACCTCGGGCACCCGGATCACCGAGTCTCCGCCGGCCGCCTCGATCGCCGCCGCCACGGAGAGCGTGTTGCGGGCCTCTATGCGGAAGTCGAGCTCCTCCTGGACCGACACCGCGAACCCCCGGGCCAGTGCGAGCGCGCCGACGCTGCGCCCCCAGTCGGTGTGCTTCTCCAGCCGCGCCGCGAACCGGTAGAGGATGTCCAGGTCGTCCACGACGATCTCGCGCGCGCCCGGCCGCTGCACCTTCACCGCGACCTGTTTCCCGCACGCCAGGCGTGCCCGGTGCACCTGGGCTATCGACCCGGCGGCCACCGGCCGGGGGTCGAACTCGGCGAACACCTCGCCGGGCGGCGCTCCCAGTTCCTCGTGCAGCACCTGCTCGACGGCCTCCCACGGGTCGGGGGAGGCCTGGTCCTGCAGTGAGCTCAGCTCGTCGATGAACTCCGGCGGCAGCAGGTCGTACCGGGTGGACATCACCTGCCCCAGCTTGACGAAGGTGACCCCGGCCTCCTCCAGCGCCAGCCGCAGCGACGGCGCGAGCGCCGCGCGTTCGGCCGCCGCCCCGGGCCCGCGCCGGGAGCGGCCGCTGATGAAACGGCCCAGCCCGTGCCGGACGAAGATCCGGCTGAGCCGCCCGTACCGGCGGGTGCGGGCGAAGCTGCGGCGCAACGAGCGGGGCAGCCGCACCAGGCCGCGTACCGCGCCCGAGGGCACCAGTACCTCGGTGGCCGCGAGGAACAGCATCGCGACCACGAGCGACACCCCGATCTCCAGGGAGATCAGGGCCAGGGGCTGCACGTCGCGCAGCGGGTAGCTGACCAGCGTGCCCGAGGCCAGCCCGACGCTGCCCGTCAGCAGCGCGCGTCCCTTGCCCAGCTCCACGCCGAGCAGCCGGCGCGCCCCGGAGGCGAGTCCGGCGACGAAGACGGTCAGGGACAGCGCGGCCAGCAGGACGAGAACGGCCGTGTTCATCGCCGGCGCCGCCGCCGCGCGGCGTACGAGAGGGTCACCAGCGCCAGCAGGGGCCCCCACAGCAGCAGCGGCGCGTAGAGCCAGCCCATGACGGCCCGGTGCGTGCCCGTCAGGTTGGACTGGTCCACGGTGTCCCAGATCATCAGCTGGCTGATCGTCACCACGGTGAGGATCAGGGCGCCGAGCAGCGCCACCGTCACCGCCGCCCCGGTGCGCACCGGGCGCCCTCCGATGAACGGCAGCCGGCGCGGCGCGACGAGGCCCCAGTTCCGGACCAGACCGAGCGTCAGCAGCGCCGCGCCCTCCTGGGCCAGCGAGATCGCCGGCAGGATCAGGTACCCGGTGCCGGGAAGCCCGTAGTCGGTGCGCAGTACCTCCTCGCTGTACCCGACGGGGATGCCGACGGTCATGGCGAGGCGCCAGAGGGTGGAGGGCAGCACGATCAGGGGGACGGCGTGCGCGGCCCAGACCGCCCATCTCGGTGGCGGTGGTGTGGCCAGGGCTGCCGAACGGGCCGGGGTGCTGACGTGTGTCGTCATGTCGTCAAGGCTGCCAATCTGATCGTAAGGCACACAACCGGACCGGAATTCTATGGAACGAACCCGTCCATTTCTGTCGTGCTGTCAGGTTGCTGCCAGTCAGGCCCGAACAGGCCAGGCGCATTGAGTCACGAGCGGCCCCCCTGTGAAGTTGATCCGGAAAGCGAAAAGACCGCCGGGATTCTTCTTCCCGGCCATCGAAAGGAAATTGCCATGACGAAGAAGGTCTACGAGGTTCCCGCGTTCGCGGCCGCCGGCTCCTTCCGCGCCGACACCGGCATGGGCCTCCCGGCCGGATTCTGGGACTGGAACGGCGTGCGCGGCTGGCTGTAATTCCCGGACCTCTCGCAGGAGCTGACGATGCCGGACCGCGGCGCACCGTTCTTCTTCGTATTCCCTGACAACGAGGCGGCGTCCGCCGTGGCCCGGCGCCTGCGCGAGGACCAGCCCGGCAGCCTGTCGTCCGTGGCACACGCCTCCGGACGTGACTGGATCGTCGGCCGGTGGGAACCGTCCGACCTCCTCGTGGCGCGGGCGGGCCGTACCGCCCTCGCCCTGATCGGCACCTTCCCGCACGACCTGGCCGGCGCGCTCACCCAACGGGCCGGCCGGCTGCGCGACCCGGCGGAGCTGGACGACCTGGCCCTCACCCTGCCCGGCCAGTTCCACCTGCTGGCCTCCGTGGACGGAACCCTGCGCGTGCAGGGCTCCGCCTACGGGGCCCGGCGCGTCTTCCACACCCGCACCCGCGGCACCCTCGTGGCCGGGGACCGGGCCCTCGAACTCGCCCGGCTGGCCGGCCTGGAACCGGACCCGGCCGCCGTCGCCATCCACCTCCTGGGCATGGCACCCGCCCCGCTCGACCAGCGCCCCCTGTGGTCGGCGCTCACCGCCGTCCCCGCGGGCACGGCCCTGCTGGCCCGCCCCGACGGCACCCCGTCCCACCGGCGCTGGCACCGCCCGCCGGAACCCGGCACGCCCATCGGCGACGGAGCCGCGGCGGTCCGGGAGGCCCTGCTGGCCGCCGTGGAGGTCCGTACCGCCCCGGGCGGGCTGATCAGCGCCGACCTCTCCGGTGGCCTGGACTCCACCACCGTGTGCTTCCTCGCCGCCCGCGACCCCCGCGCACGGATGATCGCCTGCACCTCCACCGGCGACGAGGCCTTCAACGAGGACGGCCAATGGGCCCGCTGGGCCGCCGAGGACCTGCCGGGCGTCGAGCACTACATCCTGCCGAACGAGGAACTCCCGACGTTCTACGACGGGTTCGACGACCCGGGCCTGCTCCTCGACGCCCCCAACGCGCTGGCCGCGTCCCGCCGCCGTGCCATGGTCATCGCCACCAGGATGGCCGCCCGCGGCTCCCGGCTCCACCTGACCGGCAACGGGGGCGACAACCTGTTCGTCGGCCTCCCCCACCATCTGCACACCATGGTCGCCCGCCGGCCGCTGCTCGCCCTGCGGCGCCTCGGCGGCTACCGCGCACTGCTCTCCTGGCCGCTGGCCCCCGTCGCCCGCCAGCTCGCCGACCGCCGCGGCTACCGTCGCGCCCTGGCGGCCACCTCACTGCGCGGCCTGCCGGAACGCGTGCCCGGAAGGCCGGCCCTCGGCTGGCTGTGGCCGCCGTCCGTGGCCTCCTGGCTGACCGAGGACTGCCTGCGGCTGCTGGAGGGAGAACTGGCCGCCGCCGCCCCCACCGCCGAGCCGTACGGGCCCACCCCCGGCCGGCACGTCGAACTGGCGGCCCTCCACCAGGTGGCCCGCGACAACGAGGCGATCGAAGAGGCCGGCCGGGTGGCCGGAGTGCCGATGTCCGCGCCCTTCCTGGACGACCGGGTCGTGGAAGCGGCCCTCTCGGTCCGCCTCGAAGACCGCGTCGACCCCTGGGCGTACAAGCCGGTGCTGGTCCGGGCGATGGACGGCCTGGTGCCCCGCCGTTCCCTGTCCCGCGCCACGAAGGGCGAGGGCACCATGGACGCCGCGGCCGGCCTCTACCGCAACCGCGAGGCGCTGACCGGCCTGTGGGAGGACAGCCTCCTCGGCCGGGCCGGCCTGGTGGACGAGGCCGCACTGCGCCGCCTGTGCGCCGTCCCCACCGCCCCGGAGCTGCGCGACGACCGCTTCGTGTCCACCCTCGCCGCCGAGATGTGGCTGCGTACGACCGCGAACACCAGAGGAGCCCTGGCATGAAACTGGTCCACCACGAGTACCTCAAGCTCGCCACCACCGACTACGGTGCGGTGCTGCTCGACGCCAAGTCCGGCGCCTACTGGCAGCTCAACCCCACCTCCGCGACGATCGTGAGCGCCCTGCTCGACGGCGGCCAGGCCGAGGACGCCACCCGCCGCCTCACCGAGGAGTACGACGTCGACGCCGAGCGCGCGGCCGCCGACGTCCACGCCGTGCTGACGGCGATGGCCGAGGCGGGCGTGGTGGCGGCATGAGCGTCACCACCGCCCTGCCCACCGACCGGGCCCGTTTCCCGCTGCGCCGCCGGCTGGCGGCCCGGTCGGCGGTCGGCGCGGCCCGCCTGCTCACCCGCCTCGCGCCGCACCGGCTGGAGCGCGTCCTGACCCGGATCGCGCGCGGCGCGGTACCGGCGACCGCGGAACAGGCGGCCGAGGCACGAGAACTCGTACTCACGTCCAGCCTGCTGATGAACGGGCTGCGCAGCTGCCTGCCCCGCTCCGTGGCCGTCGCGCTGACCTGCCGGCTGGGCGGCACCTGGCCCACGTGGTGCGTCGGAACACTGACGAACCCGCCGTTCAACCCCCACGCGTGGGTGGAGGCCGAGGGCAGGCTCATCGGTGAGAAGGGCGATCACACGAACTGGGCGCGGCTGATCTCGGTGGCCGCGCCGTCCCCGGTCACTGACAGCCGCGCTGCCAGTTCCACCCGATGAACGTGTGGCGCAACGACACGTCGAAACTGCAGGTGGCGGTCCCGTCGGCCTTCAGGTCCACGGCCGAGTGGTGCGTGTTGGCGTACCAGCCGCCCGAAGGGTCGAAGATCCCCTTGTAGGTGAAGTCGGCGTGCGCCTCCGTCCGCGAGACATCGCAGTCGGTGGCGCAGTCGGTGTTCTTGGCCGCGGACTTCAGGCTCCAGCCGGCGTTCCACGGCTCGCGGTTCCACTGCTGCGTGACCTCGGTGGAAGCGGCCGTGACGCGATTGCCGTCCGAGGTCCACTGCGAGGTCGTGTACAGGCCGGTCATACGGATGTTGCAGCAGTCGAACATCTCGTTCCAGCTCTTGAACTGACGGGTGGCACCGGCGGCCGTGGCGGCCGCGGCCCCCGTCGCGGGCGCGGCGGCGGACTTCGCTGCCGCGCTTTCGCGTGCCGGTACGAGCGTGACCTCGCCGAGGACGGGCCGGCAGTCCTCACCGATCGTGACCTGCTGCCGCACGGCCATTCCGGCGGGCGGCGCGGGCAGTTCACCGGTCAGGCGCACTGCGCCGCAGGGCGTCGCCTCCCGGTCGGCGCGCCCGCCGGACGCGCCCGTGTTCCCGGCGGCGGTGGCGGCGGTGGTGGTGGCCGTGAGCGCCAGAGTCAGCACGCCGGTGGCGAGCGCGGCGGCGAGCGTGGTTCGGTTGCGCAATTCCCCAAGCCTTCCCTCGTGAGTGATCGCAAGGGAGCGTAGGCGGCGATCTTTCCCGCCCGAACGGGCCGTCACAACCTTGGCAGGAAGCTGACAGTGCTGGTCGGACGGTGTGCGCCGGGCCGGCGGGAAGCACCTCGCGCGACGCCGCCCGGCCCGCCCCACCCGTGAGGCAGGGGCGAACCGGGCGGCGCACGGTCGTGCCCGGGGAGGCCCGGAGGGCCGTCAGACCATGCTGCGGTCGTCCGTTCGGGAGCCGTCCCCGGCGGCGGACCCGCCCGGGCCCGTACCCGCCGCGCCGCCCTGCCCGCCCGTGGCCGGCAGGGTGTTCCTGTGCCCGGGCCACCAGGCGCGGGCGCCGAGCAGGCTGGTGAGGGTGGGCACGAGCAGCAGCGCCATGACGAACGCGGTGAGCAGGATGCCGAACGCGACCGCGAAGCCCATCTGCTGGAGCATGGAGTTCTTGGCGAGCATCAGCACCCCGAAGGTGCCCGCCAGGATGACCGCGGCGGCGGTGATGGTCGGCGCGGACGCGGAGACGGCCCGGCGGACGGCCTCGCGCGGGGTGCGCCCGGCACCGATCTCCTCGCGGAGGCGGGCCACCATCAGGATGTTGTAGTCCGTACCGATGGCCACGACGAAGAGGTAGACGACCACGGGCAGGGTGAACAGCAGCCCCTTCTCGCCCGCGCCGTTCTGGAAGACCCAGACCGTCGCGCCGAGGGTGGCCGCGAACCCGAGGGCGACCGACGCCATGAGGTACAGCGGGGCGACCACGCTGCGCAGCAGCAGACCCAGGATGAGCATGATGGCGAGTCCGGCGGCCGGGAAGACCACCTTGTAGTCGCGGCTGACGGCCGTACTGATGTCGCCGAGCACGGCCGAAGTGCCACCGACCAGCGCCCGGGTGCCTTCGGGCGCGGCCCGGTGGGCGGCGTCACGCAGCGGCCCGGAGACCAGGTCGAGGGCCTTGTCCTCGGTGGGACGGTACTCCAGGACCACGCTGTACTGCGCGACGCTGCCGTTCGCGCCGGGCAGGGCGGGGGAGACCTGGCCGACGCCCTCGATCTTCAGCGCGGCGCCGAACGCCTCCAGCTGCGCCCGGTCCAGCGGGGTGCCGTCGCGCTTCTCCAGGTAGACCGAGGTCGGGTCGGTCTGACCGGCGGAGAAGCCGCGCTGGAGGTCCTTCATCGCCGTCACGGACTCGAGGTCCTGCGGCAGGGAACTGTCGGCGTCGAACGCCGGCTGGAAGCCGAGCACGCCGACGGCGAGCACCGCGAGGACCGCCGAGGTGAGCGCCGCGACGATGCCCGGACGCTTCGCCGCAACAGAGCCGATCTTGCCTGCGAAGGCGTTCTTCGGCTCCTTCTTCCACGCCTTGGACGGCCAGAACGCCTTCGTGCCGAGCAGCGAGAACACCGCCGGAACCAGGGTCAGCCCCGCGAGCAGCGCCACCGCCACCGAGATCGCCAGCGACGGCCCCATGGCCCGCAGCATGCCCATCGTGGACAGGAGCAGCGCCAGGAACGCGACGATGACCGCACCCGCCGCCGAGGCGATCGTCTCGCCCACGAGCGAGACGGCACTGATCATGGCCTGCTTGGGGTCCTGTCCGCCGCGCAGCTGCTCGCGGTAGCGGAACAGCAGGAACAGGATGTAGTCGGTGCCGACGCCGAAGAGGACCACGATCAGGATCGCCGAGATGGACGCGTCCGCCTTCAGCCCCCCGAGCTCCGCGGCGGTCGAGATCAGTCCGGTGGCCACCATGAACGCCAGGCTGATGATGACGACGGGCAGGATCGCGATGAGCGGGCTGCGGAAGATGACCAGCAGCAGGACCACGATGAGGAGCAGCGTCGCCGACATGATCATGGCGTCGCTGTCGCCCGAGGCCTCCTTGGCGTCCACCGCGCTGGCCGCGGCACCGGTGACACCGATGGTCAGGTCGGTGCCGGCCAGCAGGGACCGGGCCTCCGCGCGCAGCTCCTTGACGGACTCCCCGAGCTCCGGGTCGTAGGGGTCCTTGACCGTGGCGAGGACCTGCGCGAGCGCTATCTCACCGTTGGGGGAGACGGCCTCCGGGCTGCTCGTCACCGCCTTGACCTTCGTCAGGCCCTTGTCCTGGAGCCCGGCGGCGACCTTGACGACGGCCGCCTTGTCGGCCTCCGTCAGGGCCTTCTTGTCGGTCCGCTGGAAAACGGCGACGGCGGCCGGCTGCTCATGCTGGGGGAACGCGCGTTCCTGTGCCTTCGCCGCCTGGATCGACTCGTAGTGGGAGGGCAGGAATTCGGCCTGGTCGCTGGTGGACTTCAGCTGCGGGGCCAGTGCGGCGAGTGCCACCGCCGCTATCAGCCAGGCCGAGATGGTCACCCAGGGCCGGAGGACGGCAAACCGTCCGATCCGTCCGAACATGAGACTCCTTCACAAGCGTTTTATGGCAAGGGAATTTCTCGCGGAGCCTAGCCCGGGAAAAGAAATGCGCATCCGGCGCTGTCCGGTTGTTGTCAGTTCCACCGAATCTCGATCCGCATGGCAGGAAGCTGCCAAACCCCTGGTCGTGGGCGGGTTCAGGTCGTAGTGGCACCTTCATGACAGCCCTGTTGTACGGGGCCGGGCCCCCGGCGATGCTCTCGAATGCATATCCGTGAAATCAGTATTCACCTTTGTTGCGGAGGGCCCATGGGCGCTGGACACGAGTACGGGGCCGGGACGGCCGCGCCGTCCGCTCTTCCCGCGGCCCGGCTGCTGAGCCGACTCGCCCTGGACGAACCCGAGTTCGAGACGAGGATGCGGGAAGCCCTCACCCGGGCCGAGAAATGGCTCCAGGCCACCGCACACGACGCCCTCGACCCCCGCGTCGCCGCCCTCACCGGCCACCTCGCCGACGCGGGCGGCAAACGCCTGCGACCCTTGCTGGTTCTGCTCGGCGCCGAGTTCGGCGATCCGTGGGCCCACGGGGTCACCCAGGCCGCCGCCATCTCCGAGCTCGTCCACATCGCCTCGCTCTACCACGACGACGTCATGGACGGCGCCGCCACCCGCCACGGCGTCCCCAGCGCCCACGCCCGCTGGGGTGAGCGCGCCGCCGTCCTCGGCGGGGACTGGCTGCTCGCCCGCGCCGCCCAGCTCGCCGCCGACCTCGGACCCGCCGCCGTGCACCTCAACGCACACGCCGCCGGACGGCTCGTCGCCGGCCAGCTCCGCGAACTGGCCGGTCCCGGCCCCGACGAGGACCCGGTCACCCACTACTTCCACGTCGCCGCCGGCAAGACCGCCGCCCTGCTCGCCATGTCACTCGGCATCGGCGCCACCCAGGCCTGCGCCCCCGCCGCGGCCGTCGCCGCCCTCACCGACTGCGGCGAACAGCTCGGCATCGCCTTCCAGATAGCCGACGACCTCCTCGACCTCACCTCCCCGGCCGCACTCACCGGCAAGGAACGCGGCAAGGACCTGCTGGCCGGCGTACAGAGCCTGCCCGTGCTGCTCGCCCGCGAGAGCACCGACCCGGCCCAAGCCGAACTGCGCGACCTCCTCACCGCCGGCCCCGTCCCGGCCACCGCCCTGCCCCGCGCCCTGGAACTGTTCGAGCACGCGCCGGCGCTGGCCGAGACCGAGGCCGTGATGCACCGCCGGCTCGACCGCGCCCGCACCGCCCTGGCCGCACTGCCCGACCTGCCCGCCCGCCGCGCCCTGCTCGCCCTCTGCGACTACGTCGCCCTCCGCACCAGCTGAACCGCAAGGAGCCGCCGCCCATGACCATGGCCGAACGGATCGCCGAACTCGTCCGCATCCGCCAGGAAGTACTCGAAGGCGTCCCGGCCGCCACCGAGGCGCAGCACGCCAAGGGCAAACTGACCGCCCGCGAGCGCATCGCCCTCCTCCTCGACGAAGGGTCCTTCCACGAGGTCGAGCAACTGCGCCGGCACCGGGCGACCGGCTTCGGCCTGGAGGCGAAGAAGCCCCACACCGACGGCGTCATCACCGGCTGGGGCACCGTCGAGGGCCGTACGGTCTTCGTCTACGCCCACGACTTCCGCATCTTCGGCGGCGCCCTCGGCGAAGCCCACGCCGAGAAGATCCACAAGATCATGGACCTGGCCATCGCGGCCGGCGCCCCACTGGTCTCCCTCAACGACGGCGCGGGCGCCCGCATCCAGGAGGGCGTCTCCGCCCTCGCCGGGTACGGCGGCATCTTCAAGCGCAACACCCGGGCCTCCGGGGTCATCCCGCAGATCTCGGTCATGCTCGGCCCCTGCGCCGGCGGCGCCGCCTACTCCCCGGCGCTCACCGATTTCGTGTTCATGGTCCGCGAGACCTCACAGATGTTCATCACCGGCCCCGACGTGGTCAAGGCCGTCACCGGCGAGGAGATCACCCAGAACGGCCTCGGTGGCGCCGACGTCCACGCCGAGACCTCCGGCGTCGCGCACTTCGCGTACGACGACGAGGAGACCTGCATCGCCGAGGTCCGCTACCTCCTCACCCTGCTCCCCTCCAACAACCGCTCCACCCCGCCCGCCACACCCTGCGACGACCCCCTCGACCGGCGCTGCGAGCGCCTCCTCGACCTGGTACCCCTCGACGGCAGCCGCCCCTACGACATGCGCGAGGTCATCGCCGAGATCGTCGACGACGGAGAGCACATGGAGGTCCACGAACGCTGGGCCACCAGCGTCATCACCACCCTGGCCCGCCTCGGCGGCCAGGTCGTCGGCATCGTCGCCAGCCAGCCGCAGTCCCTCGCCGGAGTCCTGGACATCCACTCCTCCGAGAAGGCCGCCCGCTTCGTCCAGCTGTGCGACGCCTTCTCGATCCCGCTGGTCACCCTGGTCGACGTACCCGGCTTCCTGCCCGGCGTCGGCCAGGAACACGGCGGCATCATCCGGCACGGCGCCAAGCTGCTCTACGCCTACTGCAACGCCACCGTGCCCCGCGTCCAGGTCATCCTGCGCAAGGCCTACGGCGGCGCGTACATCGTCATGGACTCCCGCTCCATCGGCACCGACGTCTCCTTCGCCTGGCCGGCCAACGAGATCGCCGTCATGGGCGCCGAAGGAGCGGCGAACGTCGTCTTCCGCCGCCAGATCGCCGCCGCCGACGACCCCGGCGCCGTCCGGCAGCAGCTCGTCAAGGAGTACAAGGCCGAGCTGATGCACCCCTACTACGCCGCCGAACGCGGCCTCGTCGACGACGTCATCGACCCCGCCGACACCCGCTCCGCCCTGATCGGCGCCCTCGGCATGCTCCGCACCAAGCACGCCGTGACCCCCACCCGCAAGCACGGCAACCCCCCGATGTGAGGACGGCCCCATGTCCACGGCACTGCCCGCAGCACGGCCCGCAAGAGCGGCGACCCCGGTCCTGGACGGCCCCCTGGCCCCCGCCCTCTTCAAAGTCATCAACGGGCGCCCCACCCCCGAGGAACTCGCCGCCGTGGCCGCCCTGATCGCCGCCCTGACGGCCGCTCACGAAGGCACCGCCCACCCCGCGGCCGACCGCACCGCCCCCTGGCAGCCCTCCCCCCTCCTCCCGCCCGCATCCTGGCAGGCAGGCGGCTGACCTGGGCCGGGGCCGGGCCTGGCAGCTTGCTGCCGCCCGCGTTGCCCGCCCCGCGGCACGGCCTGTACCCCAGAAACAGCGGCGCATCGGTCGTTCGGGTACGGCTGCGGCCGAGTGAGGAGGGCAGCCGTGCTCCAGCTGGTGTTCCGGATCCTGGGCCCCCTGGACATCAGTGCCGAGGGCCGCCCCGTCGCCCTCCAGGGCGCCCGGCAGCGCACCATCATGTCGATGCTGCTGCTCAACCCGGGGCGGGTGGTCTCCGTCGACACGCTCGCCGACGCCGTCTGGTACGGCAGCCCGCCGGCCACCGCCCGCAACCAGATCGCCATCTGCGTCTCCGCACTGCGCAAGATCCTCAAGACGGCCGTCGGCCTCGACGACCTCCTCGTCACCAGCCACCCCGGCTACATGCTCCACGCCGGCGAGCACCGCATCGACGCCGTCGAGTTCGAGGAACGCGCGGCCGAAGGCCGGGAAGCGGCCCGCCGCGGCCGCACCGACGAGGCCCGCGCCCACTTCGAGGACGCCCTCGCCATGTGGCGGGGCCCCGCCCTGGCCGGCGTCACCGCCGAACGCGTCGAGGCGGAAGCCGCCCGGCTCACCGAACTGCGCCTCGGCGTGCACGAGCAGCTGACCGCCATCCGCCTCGAACAGGGCGGACACCGCGAACTGATCGGCGAACTCACCGGCTTCGTCCGCGAGCACCCGCTGCGCGAACAGGCCCTCGGCCAGCTGATGCTCGCCCAGTACCGCTCCGGGCGCCGCGCCGAAGCACTGGAGGCCTACCGGATCGGCCAGCGCCTGTTCGCCGAGGAACTCGGCATCGACCCCGGCCCCGCACTGCAAGAACTGCACGAGGACATCCTCGCCGACTCGCCCAGACTCACCCAGACCGACGGGACCACCACCCCGGCCGTCGCCGCGGCCGCCGTACCCGCCCACCTGCCGCCCGCCCCGGCCTCCTTCACCGGCCGCACCGCGGAACTCGCCACCCTGGACCGGCTGCTGGAGCACCAGGGCGGCTCCTCCCTGCCCGTCGGCTCGATCGTCGGCACCGGCGGCGTCGGCAAGACGGCCCTGGCCGTCCACTGGTCGCACCAGGTCGCCTCCCGCTTCCCCGACGGGCAGCTCTTCGCCGACCTGCGCGGCTACGACGAGGAGGAGGCCCCCCGCCGCCCCGGCGCCGTCCTGGACCGGTTCCTGCGCGCCCTCGGCGTCCCCGGCCCGCAGATCCCCGCCGAACAGGTCGAACGCACAGCCCTCTTCCGCAGCGTCCTGGACGGCCGCCGGGTCCTGATCGTCCTGGACAACGCCCGTTCCTTCCAGCAGATCCGCCCCCTGCTGCCGGGCACCTCGGGCTGCTGCGTCCTGGTGACCAGCCGCGACAACATGGGCGGGGCCCTGGCCGGCGACTACGCCTTCGTCCCCCTGCACCTGGCCTCCCTCGGCCAGGACGAGGCCATCACCCTGCTCTCCAAGGTCGCCGGCGACGACCGCTTCACCACCGACCCGGTGGGCGCCACCCGGCTGAGCGAACTCTGCGACCGGCTGCCCCTGGCCCTGCGCATCGCCGCCGCCCGGCTCGCCGCGAAACCGCACTGGACCGTCCGTACCCTGGTCGCCCGGCTGGAGGACCAGCGCCGACGGCTGGACGAGCTCAGCCTCGACGCCCGCGGGGTCCGGGCCGGATTCAGACTGAGCTACCGGGACCTGCCCGCCGACACCGCCCGCATGTTCCGCCTGCTGGGCTCGCTCAACATCACCGAATTCTCCGCCTGGGCCGGTGCGGCCCTCCTCGACATCGACCCCGTCGACGCCGAGGACCTCATCGAGCACCTCGTCGACGCCCAGCTGCTGGAACCCCTCAGCGCCGGCAGCGGCCACGTCCGCTACCGGTGCCAGGACCTGCTGCGGCTGTTCGCCCGCGAATGCGCCGTGGCCGAAGACGGAGAGGACGAACTGCGGGCCGCCGTACGCCGCGCCTGCGCGGTGTGGCTGGGCCTGGCCAAGGCGGCGCACCGCCGCATCTACGGCGGCGACTACACCGTCGTACCCGGCTCCGCACCGGTGCGCGAACTGCCCGACCACCTGACCTCCGACCTGCTCGAAGACCCGATGGACTGGCTCGAATCGGAACGCCCCTCCCTCACGGCCCTCATCCAGCAGGCGGCCCGCGACGACGAGTCCGGCTACGCCTGGGACCTGACGATGTCCAGCGTCACCCTCTTCCAGAGCCGCAACTACCTGGAGGACTGGCGCGAGTCCGCCGAAGCCGCCCTGGAAGCCGCCCGCCGCACCGGCGACCGGCTCGGCGAGGCGGCGATGCAGCAGTCCCTGGGCACCCTGGAGATCATCCAGTGGGACCACGACAGCGCCTACGCACGCCTGAACCTGGCCCTCCGCCTGTTCGAGGAGTTGGACCAGGCCCAGGGACGGGCCCTGGTGCTCCGGAACATCGCGCTGTGCGAACGTCACCGGGGCGACCTGGACGGTGCGGTGGAGCGGGGCCGGCTCTCCCTGGAGATCTTCCGGGAGGTCGGCGACCACTACGCCGAGACCCATGTACTGGGCATGCTGGCGCAGATAGAGCTGGAGCGCGGCAACGCGCAGGCATCGCTGATGCTGTCCTCGGAGGCCGTGGCCAAGAGCCGCGGGCTGGGCACCGTCCGGGCGGAGGCGCACAGCACCGTACGGCTGGCCGAGGCGCTGCTGCAGAGCAGGGACGGGGTGCGGGCGGAGGAGGCCTGCCGCAGGGCGATGGAGCTGGTGCTGGGCAGCGGCGACCGGCGGGGCGAGGCCCACGTCCTGCGCGCCCTGGGGGAGGCCCTGTGGTGTCAGGACCGGCTGGAGGAGGCCGAGTCGGTCCTGCGCAGTGCGGTGCGGACCGCGTCGGAGGTGCCGGACGCGTTCCTGGAGGCACGGGCGGCCGGCGCACTGGGAAGCGTACTGATGCTGCGAGGGGACCGGGCCGGCGCCGCGGGCAGCCTGCGGGCTGCGGCGGAGCTGTTCACCGAGGTCGGCTCGCGGGTCTGGCGGGAGTGGGCGGAGCGGATCCTGGTGGTGCTCGCGGAAGGCGAACCGGTCGGCTCACCGGAGCTGTTCGCGCTCGTACGACCCTGATGTCCACGGCGTTCGCGCGGCGGCCGCGGCTCCTCAGACCCACGGGTCGTCCTGGAGGGTCGCGGCCGGGGCGGACACCCACGGGTCGTCCTGGGCGGCGGCCGGGGCGGAGACCCACGGGTCGTCCATCGTGGCCGCGGCGCTGACCGAGACCCACGGATCGTCACCGGCCACGGTGGTGACCGCGGCCGCACCGAGCGCGGCCACCAGGACCGCCGTGGTGGCGGCGACCCGGCCCAGCGGGGCGAGAACGGCGGTGGCGGCGGTGCGGCGGGCGGTGCGGGCGATGCGGTTCACGGTGGGTCTCCTTCGGGTCGGTCTCGGCGCTGCCCTTCGGCATGTCCACCAAGCTAGGGAGACGTCGTTTTTCCCCGCTTTCAAAGCGCTTTCGCTCCACTGAAATCGATCCGAGGACGATGAAAAATCGCAGGTCACTAGCTTTTTCGCAGGGCGGCACGGACAGTCCGGGCCCGCCGGCGAAGACGCGGAGGAGACCATGGACTTCACGCTCCTCGGGCCCGTGGCGGCCGAGCACGACGGCCGTCCGGTCGCCCTGGACGGCGCCAAGCAGCGGACCGTCCTGGCCGCCCTGCTCCTCGCGAACGGCCGGATCGTCACCGACGAGCGGCTCACGGCCCTCCTGTGGGGCGAGGAACCGCCCACCACCAGCACGAGCCAGCTCTACACCTACGTCTCCCGGCTGCGCACCCGGCTCGGCCCGGACCACGGCCTGCGGCGGCACGGCGCCGGCTACCGCATGGACACCGGGGACACCACCGTCGACTGGTACCTCTTCCAGCAGCTCGCCGACGCCGGCCGCGCCGACCTCCGCGCGGGCCGCCACGCCGAAGCCGAACGCCGCCTCGCCGACGCCCTCGCCCTCTGGCACGGCCCGGCCCTCAGCGGCGTCACCGACCACCTCGCCGCCGCCGAGGGCCCCGGCATGACCGAAACCCACCTGGCCACCGTCGAACACCACACGGAGGCCGCCCTGGCCCTGGGCCGGCACGCCACGCTCGTCGCCACCCTGACCCGCGAGGTCACCCGTCACCCGCTCCGCGAGCGGCTGCGCGCCCAGCTGATGACGGCCCTCCACCGCTGCGGCCGCCAGTCCGACGCCCTGACCGCGTACGAAGCGGGCCGCCGCCTCCTCGCCGAAGACCTCGGCATCGACCCCGGCACCGAACTGCGCACCCTCCACCAGCAGATCCTCACGGGAACCCTCCCGCCCCCGGCCTCCCCGGAACCCACCACGCTCCTCCACCCCACCCAGGAACACCCCCCGCCCCTCCCCCCGGCCCCGGCCCTGCCCCCGGCTTCGGCCCCGGCTTCGGCCCTGGCCCCGGCTTCGGCCCTGGCCCCGGCTTCGGCCCCGGCTTCGGCCCTGGCCCCGGCTTCGGCCCCGGCTTCGGCCCTGGCCCCGGCTTCGGCCCC
>NZ_JBEXPG010000024.1:20604-123450 GCF_040611935.1 Streptomyces sp. NPDC006512
TCGGCCCCGGCTTCGGCCCTGGCCCCGGCTTCGGCCCCGGCTTCGGCCCTGGCCCCGGCTTCGGCCCCGGCTTCGGCCCTGGCCCCGGCTTCGGCCCCGGCTTCGGCCCTGGCCCCGGCTTGGGCCCCGACCCCGGCCCCGGCTTCGGCCTCGGCCGCGCCCCCGGCTTGGGCCCCGACCCCGGCCCCGGCTTCGGCCTCGGCCGCGCCCACACCCCCGGCCACATCCCCGCCCGTAGCCGAGGCCCTGGCTACGGCCCCGGCCGGGCCCGCGGCTGCCGTCTCGCCCCCGGCCACGGCCACACCCCCGCCCACGGCCACACCCCCGGCCCGAGCCCCCCAGGACCCCTCCTTCCCGCCCCCGCACGGCTGCCCCGCCGCCCCCGGCGACTTCACCGGCCGCGAGGCCGCACTGCAGGAGGTCCTCGCCGTGCTGGCCGCGGGCCAGGACGTGGTCGTGAGCGGCGCCCCCGGCACCGGCAAGTCCGCCCTGGCCCTGCGCGCCGCCGAACACGCCCGCCCCGCCTTCCCCGACGGCCAGCTCTACGCCGACCTGCGGGACGCGATCGGCATGCCGCGCCCGCCCCGCCAGGTCCTCGGCTGGTTCCTGCGCGCCCTCGGAGTGCACGAGCACCGCATCCCCGACGGCATCGACGAGCGCACCGCGCTCTACCGCACCCTCCTCGTCGGCCGCCGCATGCTCGTCGTCCTCGACAACGCCGCCGACGACACCCAGGTACGTTCCCTCCTGCCCGGCGGCGGCGACTCCCGTACCGTCGTCACCGGCATCCGCCCCGCCCTGGCCGGCCTCGCCGGCACCCGCCTGGTCCGCCTGGGCCCGATGACCCCGGCCGAGGCGACCCGCTTCCTCGCCCGGATCACCGGCCCCGACCGGCTGTCCGCGGACCCGGAATCCGTCGCCCGGGTCGCCGAGTACTGCGACCGCCTCCCCCTCGCCCTGCGCATCGCCGCGGCCCGGCTCGCCGACCGCCCCCACTGGCCCGTGGCCCGCCTCGCCGACCGGCTCGCCACCGAGGACCGCCGCCTGGCCGAACTCCGCATCGGCAGCCTCGACCTGGCCGACGCGATGCGCCCCGCCCTGGACGGCCTCGACGGCCCCACCGCGGCCGCCCTCGACGCGCTCGCCGCCACCGCCCCGCGGATCCTCACCCCGGCCGACGCGGCAGCCGTCCTCGACCTCCCGTACCAGGAGGCCGAGGACGTCCTCGACCGTCTCGCCGACGCCCGCCTCCTCGAACCCGGCCCGCACACCGACGGCGCCGTCCCCCGCTACCGCCTGCCCTCCCTGGTCAGGCTCTTCGCCCGGACCCGGGTGCCCGTCCTCTGACCTCACCCTCCCCACGTTCCTCCCGCGGCGGCCCGGTGGTTCCCACCGGGCCGCCGGCGCCGTGCCCCGGCCGCCGTCAGCCGCAGCCTCCGGCGTGCCCCTCGTCCAGCCCGTACGTCGCTATGTAGCCGTTCTCCGCGGTGCCCCGCGCGGCCAGTTCGTTCAGCGCGTCGACGTAGTCCGCGAGCAGATCGGCCCACGGCGTCCCACTGTCGCGCAGCAGCAGTTCCTGGTCGATCGCCGCGCTGTTCTCGATGTCGGTCAGAATGTCCAAGGGGTGCTGGACCTGGGGGGTCTCGAACATGTGCGTTTTCCTCCTGTCGGATCCGGGCCCCGTTCAGGTCCCGCACCAACAGATTCGGATCGGCCCCTATGGACGGTCTCCATTCCGGCCCGCACCGCGAATACAGCTGCGCCATAGAAGGAATATGGGGGACCGCCCCACCCTTCCCCCATGGACAAGAACGCGGACCGGAAAGCCCCCACCCCCCTCACGGACGTGGTGATCGCCGGCGGCACCCTCACCGCCTGGATCGCCGCGGCCCGGCTCGCCTCGGCGTTCCCCGACACGGTCCGCATCACCGTCCTGGAAACCGCCGACCGCCCGTCCATACAGGTCACAGCGCTGGCGCCGACCGCGCAGCGTGATCTCTTCGACCCGCTCGGCGTCTTCGAAGACGAATGGATGCGGGCCGCGGACGCCTCTTTCAGCGCCGCCGTCAAATACACCGACCGCTCCGCCCCGCACACCCACGTCTACGTTCCCCGCAGCAGCCCGCTCCCGGACTGCGAGGGATTTCCGCTTTCCGACGCATGGACCCTGCGCCGGGCCTGCGGACAGACCGTGGAACCCGCCGACCGCGCCTGTTTCCGTGAGCCCCCGCTCATGGACGCGAAGAAATCACCGCGCTGGCTGGACGGCCGGGCGGCAATTGCCTACGGCTGGCACGCGGACACCACGATGCTGACCCATTTCCTGCGCGTGAAAGCCGTCCGTACCCGCGGCGTCCGGCTGCTGACCGGCGACCTGCTCGGCGCCGACCGGGACGCACACGGCAGGGTGACGTCGCTGCACACCACCCGCGGCACCCTGGCCGCGGACCTCGTGCTGGACTGCACGGGCGAGTCCCGCCTGCTGATCGCCGGCGTGCTGGCCGAACCCTTCACCGACGAGACCGGCCTCGTCCCCGCCGACAGCACCGTCACCCTGACGGCCCCTCACGACAGCGCCCTGCACGGCGTCGAGCCGTACACCACCGCCACCGCCACCCCCGCCGGCTGGACGTGGCGCCTGCCCCTGCTCGGCCGCTACGGCGCGGGCCTGGCCTACGCGAGCGCCCGCACCACCCCCGACGAGGCGGCCCGTCAGCTGCTCGACACCCACGGCGCGCGCGACACACCCGCGCGAGCCGCCCACACCCGCCACCGCCCCGGCCGCCCCCGCCGCTCCTGGGTGCACAACTGCGTGGCCCTCGGCGCGGCCGCCGGCCTCACCGACCCCCTCGCCGAGGACCACGCGGCCACCCTGGACCTGCTGGACCGCCTGATCCGGGACTTCCCGTCCCCCGACCGCCCGGACGCCCCCGCGGCCCGCTTCAACCGGGCGGCCGCCGCGCACCACGAACGCGCCCTCGACCTCCTACGGCTGCGCCACCCGGCCCGGCACCCCCTGCCCCTCTCCGACACCGCCCGGGCCGCACTCGAAGCCCACCGCGCAGGCCTCTCACCGACCCCCGACGAGCAGCCGCTCCGCACCCTGCTGACCGCCTTCAGCCCCCGTACGGGCGGCCCCTCCCCGGCCCTCGCCCGCCACCCCGCCGCCCTGCGCGCCGCCGAGGAGCACTTCACCCGTATCAAGCGCCACCAGCACACCCTCCTGGAGACCCTCCCCACCGCGCACGACTACCTCGCCCGCCTGCACTCCCCGCGCACCCACCGCACGGCACGGTCAGCCGAACGCGGCCCCCTCCTCCTCGCCCTGCCCACGGCCGCCGACTAGGGCGCCCTGCGCGCCCGGTCGACTCCGCCGGGAAGGCCCCCGAACGGCCCCGCTCCGCCCCGGCCCGCCCCGGCCCGGACGCGCGAGCCCGACCGGACCTACAACCAGCCGCGTCTCGTGGCGTTCACGCCGGCCTGGAACCTGCTGGCCGCGTCGAGTCTTTCCATCAGGCTGGACATCATCCGGCTCACGGTGCGCGCCGAGATCCCGAGGTTGCGGGCCGCGGTCTCGTCGGTGTCCCCGGCGGCGACCATCTCCAGCAGGGCGCGTTCCGTGGGCGTGCACCCGTTGTCGTCGGAGGGTGGCTGTTCCCCGAAGGACGTCCCCGTCGACCAGCACAGCTCGAACAGCGCGCACAGGGCGGTGATGATGCCGGAGCTGTGCACTTCGAGCGCGCCCCTGCGCGGATCCTCCGGGTCCAGCGGCAGGATCGCGGCCCGCCGGTCCACGATGATCATCTGGATCGGGACGGTGGGCACGGTCCGCATCTGGCCGCCGTGCTCGATGAGCCACCGGGCGTAGGCGAGCGTGTCCGCGTCGTTGCGGAAGCTGTCACGGCACACCGCCCGGATCTTCACCCCGCGCTCCAGGGCCTGTTCGTTGAGCGGGGTCGCGGCGTTGCGGGCGTCGGGCCGGTGCGCGCCACCGGGGTTGAGGGACAGGCATTCGAACTCGGTGGTCCGCTGGAGTTCCTCCAGCCGCGTACGGACGGCATCGAGCCCTTCGAGCCGCGTGGCGCTGTCCGACATGCGCGTGCCCAGGTGCTCGGCGGCTATCGCGGCTATCTCCGCGCGCGTGGTCTCCACCTGGGCCAGCCGTGCCGCGAGGTCGGCCTCGGCGCCGGCCAGCAAGGTGGCCAGACCGACGTCGGGACTCACCGGACGCAGGCTGCCCCCGCGCTGGTCGGACGGCTTGAGCAGGGCGAGCGCCGCCAGTTCGTCGAACGCGGCGCGCACCACCTTCTCCGGGAGCCCGGTGTCGGCCGTCAGATCGGCGACACCGTGGTCGGGGTTCTGGAGCGTTGCCCGGTAAACGGTCTCGGCATGGGGTGTGAGTCCGAGTAACTGGAGCATGTGGTCTCCCTTCGGTCAGGACCACCGGTGGACGAAGGCTTTCGCATGGGCATGACGTCTTCAACCCCGCAATCCCCGTAATCCCCGCCAGGCCCAGCACTGCCCGGCCGCCCTGCCCGTCACGGTGATCACACCGTGCTCCCGCTCCGCGCCCTCCCGCCCACGGGACCCGCTGCCGACGGCTGCGGGAAGGGGACCTCGCCCGAGGTGGCGTCTCTCCGCCTGGCGATTTGACGCCGGTCTGTGCCTGGTGACACCGCCACCGCGGTGGGACAGGCTTATGCCATCGAACGCAACACCCCACGGACCGGGGTGAAAGCGACAGTCAAGGAAAAAGCTGCTTCTGAAGGGTGGAGTCCGTCATGTCCCGGGTCGCCGCAGTCCTCCTCTCGTCCGCCGCTCTCGTCGTGGCCGTCGCCACCTCGGGCGCCGTCGCCCAGGACGCATCGGGCGCCGGCCGTACGTCCGCCGGTGACGGATTCGGCTGGGGGACGAACCAGGCGGTCGTGGCCGACGACGGCTTCGGCTGGTGGACACGGCAGGCGGTGGCGCCGGGTGACGGGTTCGGCTGGGTATCGCCCCAGGACGGGACCGGTACCGAGCGGCCGGTCTGACACGGGCGCCGACGGCGGACCGACGGCGGGCCGATGGCGCGAGGGCCCGAGATCGCCATGCATATGATCACCATGCGACTGGTCGGCTCCCGGGGAGCGACAGCCGCCCCCGACGACCTCAGGGAACTGCTCACGGCCCAGTTCGACCCCGCGGACCGCATCGAGCACCTCTGGGCGCGCGCCGGCCACGACCAGATCGACCTGGTCCTCTTCGTCCTGGCCGACTGCGAGGCCGAGGCCCTGCTGACCGCCCGCGCCGCGTGCCTGCGCGCCGTCGAACGCGCACCACGACTCACCGCCTGGCACCTGTCGGACACCGCGGACGGAGACGGCCCCCTACCCCGGTGACCGCAGCCACCTCCACCACACCCGCCCCGCGGCCCGCGCGTCGGCCATCACCACGTTTGGCACGAGAGAGGAACCCACCATGCTCGAAACCGCTGACGCGGCGCCGCGTACGGCGCTCGACCGGACCACCGCCCGCCGCCACATCGGGACCTTCCAGGTGCCCGACGACGTCACCGCCACGGAGTTCTCCCTCCCGGGAGCCCGCCTGGAGACCACGAACGTGAGCGAGAGCGACGGCACCAACGGCGTCGTCCGGGTGACCCGCATCTCGAACGGCCCGGGCATCACCGACTACGTCACCCACGAGAAGGACTTCACCTACTCCTCCTACGGCATCCACGTGGGCCAGGACGACCGGCTCACCTTCTTCGGCGAAGGCCAGCGCATCACCGTGCACCTGATCGACTGCCGCGAGGACTCCCCGCAACTCGGCGACGAGATCACCATCGAGATGGCCGTCTCGCCCCACCGGGTCCTGATCATCCCCAAGGGCGTCGCCCACACCCTCGACGGTCTCGGCGGGGTCGTGACCCGCGACGAACCCGTCTGGTACGCCGACCAGAACCCGGACTGGGAACCGGACAACGACCTGGTCTCCTTCCTCCGCTCCTCCTCCCGGGCGCCCGTCGTACGGACCAACCGCCACGAGCTGCCGGTCGCCGCCCACCTGCTGCTCTCCCGGATGTCCCAGCAGACCAACTCCCAGGACCAGGGCGCCTACGCCGCCCGCTACCGCGTCTCCATCGGCGGCAGCACCACCTACGCCACCATCCGCCCGGCGTGGCGCGCCGCCGAGACCGCCGACGACGGCAACGAACTGACCTCCCGCAATAACTTCGTGCTGACCGGACCCGAATCCTTCACCGTCGTGCCCTCCACGGACAGCTGCACGTCGGACGTCCTGGAAGCGGACCTCGACGCCGGCCGCGGCGACGGGGAAACGACCGGCGGACGGTACGTCCGGCACGAGTACTCCCGCCGCCGCCTCACCTGGCTGGCCGGCAGCACCGACGCACGGATCGAGGTGGTGACCGCGGACGGCGAACACTCCGTGATCCCCCTCGGCGACCCCACCATCGGGGTCCGCGTCCCCCCTGGTACCTGGTACCGGTTCGCCGGAACCGGCCGCGTCTGGCTCCGCTCCGAGATGGAAGTCCTCGACCTCGAACCCTGGGTCCTGGACCACCCCCTCGGACGCGACGTCATCACGGCCGACCCCTCCGGAGCCGGTCCCAGCAGGCCCGAGCAGGACGGCGACCGCTACCTGCCCGGCCCGGCTCTCCACGCGCTGGCGCGCATGGAAGCCAAGGCAATGTCGCTCACCCGCTGAAGTCCGCTGCGGAACCCTCCGCAGAACCGTCCGCGCACGAGCACCCCGCGGACGCCACCGAAGGACCCAACGAAGGGAACGCACCATGTCGATCACCAGTGTCGAGACCACCGCGTGGAAGACCGAGCTCGCCGCCATGTCCGGTGACGTCACCGACCCCGCCGCCCGCGCCGCCCTGGAGAGCCTCACCTCCGCGCTGGAGCCCTACTTCGAGACCCCCGAGTACTTCCGCAGCATCCTCGGGAAGATCGCCCAGGCGATGATCGACGCGGACACCGAGGAGCAGATCACCTCGCGTGCCTACGGTGACCTGGAGGAGTTCAAGGCGGCCCTGCCCGAGGGCGTCGTCGTCACCACCGTCTGAGCACCGCAGTAGTCGTTGGGGGGCGGGCGCACCGGTCCGGTGTGCCCGCCCCCAGGCATCTTCGGAAAGGAACGCCGCCATGTCCGCTCTCCCCAAGCCGCACCTGATCATGACCAAGACGCGCACGACGGGCGAGGAGTCCGGCCTCCCGGGAGCGCGGCACATCCGGTCCTCCCGCAACGACCGTCCCTACCACTACATGGTGCACAGCCCGCACTTCGCCTACGAGGAGTACGCGGTGCACCTCGGCCAGTACGACCGGCTGTCCTTCTACGGCCCGGCCGGCGCCCCGCCCGTGACCGTCCACCTGTACGACTGCCGGTCGGACTCCCCGGAGTACGACCGCAAGCTGGAGATCGACGTGCCGGCCGACGGGTCGTGCGTCCTGGCCGTCCCGCCCGGCTACGCGCACTGGTTCGAACGCCTGGAGACCGTGACCACCCGCAACGACTACTCGCTCCACGCACCCGAGGACCCTTCCTCCGCGTGGTCGCCGTTCGACGACAACGCCACCTACGCCGTCACCGACATGAACCGCTCCCGCCCGCGGGCCGTCGCCAACACGGTCGAGCTGCCGACACCGGCCCAGTTCCTCGTCTCCAAGGTGGTGTCCCGCAGCTGGCTCGGCGGCGCCACCGAGCAGGGCGTCGTCGCCTCCGCGGAGATCGGCGGCGAACTCCACCGCTACTTCATCGACCGGGACCTCGCCGGGCAGCAGCCCGACCTGCCCCGGTCGCAGCTCGCCACGGTCAACGCCGCGGTCGGTTCCTACCAGTCCATCCGTGACGACTCGTACGGCATCGGCTCCAACGTGGAGAACGGCCTCGCCGACACCATGGTTCACGACATTCCCGAGGCCTGGCCGCCCTGTTTCAGCGCCCATCCCAATCTCACGCTGAAGCTGTCCCCCCTGCTGTACGACAATCCCGAGATGGAACTCCAACTCATCGACCGACGCGCGGACTCCCCCACCTTCGGGGCCTCCCAGGTCCTGCCCTTCCCGCGGGACGCCCGCGTCGTCCTGACGATCGAACCCGGCGTCCTCATGCGGGCCCGCGGCAACGGCACCCTCCACTACCGGGTGGAGTACGAGGTCCACGACAGCGGCGGCGCCCGCCTGCCCGAACTGTTCGTCCCCGTCCCCGCCGGCGGACCGCTCCCGACGTTCGAGGCGCCGGGCTCCGCGCTCCCGGGCGAGGTCGTCCGAGAGCTGGCCTACCGATGACCACGACGGAACAGGGCCCGAGGGCGGCCGGCCGCACCCCGCTCACCACCCCGTCACGCTGGCTGACGCTGCTGCTCGTCGTCTTCGCCTTACTCGTGCTGTCCCGCTCCATGAGCGAGGGCATCTACGACATCGCGTTCGCCAACCTCGCCCTCGACCTCTCCGGCCTGGTCAGCACGGTCGGCCTGGTCTACTGCGTGGGCTACGGCGTGGAAGTCGTCGCCTCCGTGGCCGCCGGCCCCCTCCTGGACCGGGGCAACCCGAAGTCCGTCCTCGTCACGGCCTATCTCGTCAAGATCGGCGTCTTCGTCCTCATCGGGATCGGCTCCACCTTCCTCTCCTCCCACCTGTGGGCGATCGTCGTGGCCGCCGCGACCGTGGACCTCGTCCACCACATCGGGGAAATGGCCCTGTTCGTGCTCCTGCCGAGGATCCTCGACGCCAAGACCCTCGTCCGGGTCCAGGGCATCGGCGGAACCATTCGTTCCGCGAGCGAGCTCCTCGCACCGGTGGTCGCCGGCCTCGTCATCGCCCTCATGCCCGGCTCCCGCGCCCTCCTGGTCGCCGCGGGCCTCCAGGTCCTCGCCCTGGCCGTCTTCGCCGCCTTCGTCGCCGTAGTGGCCCGCCGGCCCAAGGCTGCCGACCCCGACGGAACCGACGCGGCGAACCCCGCACCCGAACCGGACACCACGCCCGAGCCGCTCCCGTCCCGCCGCGTCGTCGCGAAGACCCTGGCCACCAGCCCCGCCTGGCGCCGCTTCCTCACCTTCCACGCCCTGACCGTGCTCGCCCTCTCGACGGTCATCCTCTCCCTGCTGTCCCTGATGAGGGAGACCTTCGACATGTCGCCGGCCCGCGCCGGCTCCTTCCTCGCCTTCTCCACGATCGGGGCGATCATCGGCGGCCTGGCCGTCGCCAAGGCCGGCCCCGACGGCATCTACACCAGCCTCCGCTGGGCCACCGCCCTGGCGGGCGCCGGCACCCTGACCGCGGCGCTGTTCGGCCGGACCCAGTGGATCCTCGCGGCCGCCCTGATCCTCTTCGGCATCGGCTTCACCGTCTACCTCAGGTCCGCCGGCCTCCTCGTCCAACTCCGCGCCCCCGCCAACCTCCTCGGCACCTGGCACGGCCTGCTCGACGCCGTCATCCGCATCGTCAGCGCCGCGGCGATCCTCGCGACGGGCTTCCTCTTCGACCGCTTCGGCGGCAAACCGGTCTACCTCGCCTTCGGCGCCCTCCTCCTCCTCACCGCCGCCCTCTGGTCCACCTTCGGCCCCCAAGACCGCCACCACCTCAGCACCACCCCCCTGCACTAGTTCCAGGTCTGCAGGCGGCTGTTGTCGCAGGGCTGCTGGACGGCGAGGGCCCCGTCGCCGTGGCCGTGGATGGTCAGGCACTTGCCGGAGTTCGCGTTGACCAGGCTCCACCCGCCTCCGGGCTGGGCCTGCCACCGCCAGCTCTGCGTGGCCGACCCGTTGCACGTCCACTGGTTCGCGGTGGCGCCGTTCGCCACGATGTCGCCCCGGATCTCCAGACATTTGCCGGAGTCCATGTGGACGATCGTCGTCCACCCGCCGGGGTTCGTGGTGGTCCACTTCTGGCTGGAGGAGTTGTTGCACGTCCACTGGTTCGCGGTCGCCCCGTCGTGGCCCAGGCTGCGGCGGATTTCCAGGCACATGTTCGTGGCGGCGTTCACCCACGTTCGCAGCCCGCCCCCCACCACGGGCGGCGGGGGCGTCGTCGGCTCCGGCTTGGGAGCCGGGCTTTTCGACGGGCTCACCGGAGCGGGGCTGGTCGGCTCCGGCTTCGTGGTCGGCTTGATGGCCGGCTTCGGCTTGGCCTGGGGCGTGCTGGTCTTCGTGGGCGCCGCTGAAGGGGCCGTCGTGGGTGTCGGCGCGGGTGCGGGAGTGTCGTCGGCAATCCGGTTGTAGCGCAAGGCCTTGTACGTGCCGGCGGGGATACCAGCGATCTTGGCGGCGTTGAGGCTGCCGGTCGATTTGTTCGTCGGGACGCGCTCGTTGCTCTCCTGGTAGAAGCTGAAGGTGCCCTTCTTCTGGTCGATCCAGTCGGCGAAGAGCACCACGTGGTCGGGCGAGTTCAGGATGTCGCCGGGGCGGAGCTCGGAGGTGGGTATCGGCGTCGTCAGGCGCGGCAGGGTCAGCGTGGTTTCGCTGTCCGGGAGCATCCAGGCCATGGAGACGAATCCGGAGCAGTCCGTCCTCCAGCCCGTGGTCGGGGGGAAGTACCTCTTCTGGCTGTACGGGACCCGCTGGTCGACCCAGGACTGGGCCCGCCGGATCACCTGCCCGCGGGTGACCGGGCCTCCGCCCTTCGAACGTTCCGAAGCCGCCGCCGTGCTGACGATGCCGCTGGTCTGTTCGCCGGGTCCGGTGGTCGGTGCCGTGACGAACGCGGCGATGAGGCAGGCCGGTACGACCGCCACCGCGACGGTCACGGGCATACGTATTTGAGACAACTGGACTCCCCCTGGTGGACGGCTGCTGCCGGGACCTGTTCTGTGTCGCCTGGAGCCGGTATCGCGCGCGGCAACGGTTCACGGACGGGCGTCGGGCCCGGTCCCTGGCGTCCCAGGTTGGGTAGCGGAGGGGATGACCGGTGTCCGGTACGGCATATGGGCAGGTCGCGTGCGTGCCGGGGGCGGACAAAGGGATTGTCCGCGGACAACACAAGGGGGAGAAGTGACCAAGGCAGGGCGCCCTCAAGGCGACCCGAGAGGGGCGACCGAGGCGGCCAACGATCTGGCGCGGTTCCTTCGGGATCTGACCGACGGCATGAGTCTGCGTGTGCTCGCCGAGCGCTACCCCGGCGGCAGGACCATGTGGGGTGACTACCGCTCCGGGGCCCAGATCATTCCGCTTCCCCGGCTCAACACCGTGATCAAGGACCGGGTGCCCGATGCCCGCGGGCAGCAGATCATGCTGGCCAAGGCCCGCGACCTCCACGCCCTGGCCTTGACCGCCGAGGCCGAGCGACCCGCAGTGGGACTGGACGAAGCACTGGAGCGGGCCAAGCAGGACATCGCCGAGATGGGCCGCCTGATCAAGGCACTTCTCGCCCGGATCGACGTGCTGGAGGAAGAAGCGGCACGCCAGCCGTCCGACGCGGGGCACACCGGCGTTTCCGGCCGCCCGGTGGCCGCGATCGCGGCGCAGCTCGACGTCCTGCGCGAGCACGTCGCCGAGGCCCGCCGGGTGCGGGACGCGACACTGGAGGCGTACGGGGCGGCCCAGTCCGAAGCCGGCGAGGAGCCCGGCGGCGAAGAGGGCGCCGGCGCGGGCGGCGAGCTCGTCGGCAGTCTCGCCGCGCTCCACGACACCGCCGCCCGCCGGCAGGACGCCTTCCGGGTATGGAACGCGGACAGCTCGTCATCGGACCCGGGAGCCGTTGGCGCCGACGCGTCGGCGGAGCCGTCCAGTGGCCCCGGTGGCGCGGGGGAGACCGAGGACGGCGGCGCGGACGCGGACGACCATCGTGGCGGGGCCGTTGCCACGGGTGGCCCGGCCCCCGGGGTCTCCGTGGAAACCCAGGACGGACCTCACGGTCAGGACGGGCCTGCGGGCACCCCGTCGGCCGGGAAGGACAGCGCCCAGGACTCCACCGAAGCGAAGGCGGAACCCGCCGGCACCGAACCGGTGCAGGAGGACACCAGGCGCAGCGGGCCGCGGCTGCCGGCCGGCATCGGCCTCGCCGTCCTGGTCGCCGCCTGCGTGATCGGCGGCATTACCATCGCCGCCTACCAGAAGGGGCACGCGGGGGAGCGCAGCCCCGAAGCCCGCCTCAACACCCCTGCCACGCCCGGCAAGGGCCCCAGCACACCGGCCATCGAGATCCCCGCGCCCCGAACCTCCGGGCCTTCAGCCGAAGCGACGACCACCCCGTCGCCGCCGGGCCCGACGGGAGAGGAGGCCACCCCGACCCCGAAGCCGGAGCCGCCGAGCCCCGCGCCTGGGGTGACGCCGAAGGAACAGACGCCGAAGGCGCAGACGCCGAAGCCGGCACCGCCGCCGGCCGTGGGGGGCGGGCTACGGACCTGGGCGAACGCGGGAACCCAGATGTGCCTGGAGATACGTCGCAGCGCGGGGGAGGACGGCGCGACGGCGAACCAGTGGACGTGCAACAACTCCTCCAGCCAGAAATGGACCACCACGAACCCGGGCGGGTGGACAACCCTGGTGCACATGGACTCGGGCAAGTGCCTGGAGATCCGAGGTGACTCCCGCGACGACGGGGCCAGCGCGAACCAGTGGACCTGCAACGGATCAAGCGGGCAGGCGTGGCGCTGGGCAGCACAGGCCGGTGGCGGCTGGAGCCTGGTCAACGCCTCGGAGAAATGCCTGACCATCCGGGGCCAGGGCGACGGCGCGCTCGCCGTCCAGGAACCCTGCGACGGCAGCCCCCTCCAGACCTGGAACTAGGCCGTCTCCAGGCGGGCCGGACCACCACTGCGGGCCTCCGTGTCCCCGGACAATACGCATTGTCCAGTCGCTGAGCTGGGGTTTCGCCGTCCGGACCCGTGGACAACGGGGGCTTCCCCGCACCTTGGCATCCAAGCCGTCAGACACACGACGCAGGAGGCCAAGAGAAATGAATTCCTTGTTCCGTCACCACGACACGGGTCGGGGCGCAAGCGCCCACCCTGTGCCGGCTGCTCGCCGCAGGCCCGCACGGATCGCCGTCTGGTCCCTGGTCGGCGCGCTGGCCGGCGGCCTGGGCTGGGCGACCGCCCTCGGCACCGGATCAGATGGACCTGAGGCCCGGAGCGACACCGTGGCCGTGGCGGCCGCCTCCGGGGAAAACGCGCCGGCCCTGGCGTTGGAGACGATCGTCGCCGCGGGAAAGGCCGTCTACGCCCTCTCCGCAGACCACCAGGGCGTCTACGAGTGGTCCTCCGACCGGGCCAACTGGCTCAAGGTGCGCGGCGCCACCAAGAACCTCTACGCGGGCGGTGACGGCGTCTACGCAACCGACCAGGCCACCGGCGACATCACCAAGTACGACGGCGAACCCGGCCGGTGGACCCGCATCGGCGACCCCGGCCACGCCTTCGTGGCCACGACCACCCACGTCTCCGGCGACAAGAGCTTCGACCGGCTCTTCGGCATCAGCCCCGACCGCTCCGGGGTCTGGGAGCACACGGGCAAGGGCGACGCGGCCTGGACCAGGATCGGCGAACAGGCGGCCAGCCTCTACACCATTCCCGCCGAAAAGGTCAGCCTGACCGGCATAAAGGCCGTGCAGGACCTCGAGAAGCGCCGCAAGAAGGGGACACTGTTCGCCACCGACCCGGTCACCGGCGACATCCGCAAGTACGACGACAAACCGGGCCAGTGGACCACGATCGGCGGACCGGGTGCCGCGTTCGCCGTGACCGACGAGAACCTCTACGGCCTGACTCCCGATGGCGGCGCGGTGGTCGAGTACGACGTCGACCGCAAGAAGTGGAACCCGGTCGGCGGGCCGGCCGGAACCATCCTCGCCAGTAACACCCTCTACTCCACCAACCGCGAAACCGGTGACCTCTACAAGTACAACGGCCGTCCCGGCCTCTGGAACCGAGTCAGCGGACCCGCCGCCGCCTTCGTCACCACCGGGGACCTCCTCTACCGCCTCGCCCCCGACAAGCGCTCCGTCCAGACCTACAGCGGCGACGGAAGCAACGACAAATGGCGCGACCTCCGCGCCCCGGCCGCCCCGGCCACGCGGGAGGAGAAGCTCGCGCGCCTCGACAGCCTGGTCCAGCCCGGAGACGCGGCCTTCAACGACTGGGCGCGGGCACTGGGCGCGCACCGCACCGGGGAGCCCGACCGGTACGAGTTCGACTGGACCACGAACAAGTGCAACGAGCCCGCCCCGAACATGATCAGCGACTTCGACTTCACCCTCGCCTGCATCCGGCACGACTTCGGCTACCGCAACTACAAGGACCTCCAGGGAGAAGACACCTTCAAGCACGGTCCGGACTGGAACGCCCCCAAGGACCGCGTCGACCGCATCTTCCAGCAAGACCTCCACACGATCTGCAACGCCGTGACCTTCCCCCGAAACCACACCGCCGCCGAGCGCAAGATCTGCAGGGAGACAGCCGACGCCTACTTCGCGGCAGTCGTAGCCGCCGGCTGACGAGGTCCGCGGTCCACCCCGAGCGGTGAACCGCGGCCCGCGTCGCCCAACGCCGGACGCGCGGGAACCACTACCCGGTCACACCTCAGGATCCAAGCCACCCACGGGTGGGGTTGCGGCCGGCGAGGTGAAAGCGGTTCATCGGCTGCTTCCAAACGGTCCTCGGACGCGCGAGAAGTTCTGTGGGGCCCGGCGCGGTGCGCCGGGCTCCAGCAGCCTGTGAAACGGCCCTTACGTCAGGACCGGCCGGGCTGTCGCTGGAGGTGACATCGACATCGCCCACGGCCTCCGGCACCCGTCAACGACCCGTAGTCTCAACCCCAGCAGCCGGCCCTACAGAGCCCCGACCCGATGCAGACGCTGCTCCTGGCCCTCGTTATCGCATTGGTCCTGGGCGGCACGAGCTACGCGTGCATGGCGCACCCGTCGTTTACGGCCTCGATCGCGGCGGTCGAAGGGGTCGGCTCCGCCCCGGCCACGGCATTCGCCGTCGCGATCCGCCGCCGTGACATGCCCCGGCCCACGCTGGGGATCCTGGGAGGCCGCCGCGGCACCGGGAGCTGGGGTACACGCGGATCCTGCTGAGCTCTTCCCGCTGTCGTCATCTCCGACGAGCGAACGATCACGACATCTCCGCCGGAACCAGCGGGCCCCCGCTGGAGGTCCGCGATCCGGCCTGGGACCGTAAGGTGTGCCGACTCGGGCAGGCGCTGCGGCTCACGCCAGGCGGCTTGTCCTCACAAGTCAGGCGAATCGACTGCTCAACGACTTGTGCGCCGCTTCATGCGCCCCCATGCCGCTCCTCAAATGCGCCTTTGTGCACCTTCGTTCAAGCGCGGAGGAAACTCGGGTGGAAGCGGTCCACCTCGTGCAGAAACCGCATGTGAGATGGGGTCCTCGCTCATCTTCCGGCAGCAAGTGACTCCGGGTGATACGGGTTTGGGGGAACAGGTCACCGCGAGTGAAGTCATGACGTTGACCGGTCCCGGCACCTGCACGGACATGCGAACCGGTAGGCTCATCCCATCTCTCTTCCGGCGGTGCTGCCGGTAGGCGACTTAAGGGCCAACCGGCCCTATTCCGCCTATGGAAGGGAGCGAGTCGGATGACCGACTCCGGATGGTCGAAGGACCGGGACGACGAAGTTCCGGACCCGCAGGGTCAGGGCGATCCCCCGGCTCCGACGGGCCGGGAGGACGATGAACCGAGCCGGGGCCCCTCGGAGCCGGAAGGTATCTCGTCGTCGCGCTGGTCCTGGATCCTCCGAGCTGCAGACATGCTTCAGCTTGTGAACCAGATACTCGACCTGCTCAACGGCAACGGCGGATGAGGTAGTAGCCTCACCCGCCGCCTGATGCCGAACCGGCGCGGACCCGCGTTCGAGATTCCCAGTCATGGACGCGGGTCATTCTCTTGTTCGGCAAGTAGTCACATTCCAACCAGGCGCTGCGAGGAACGTGTTCCCGCAAGCATCCCGCTGATGGGACGACCTTGCCGGTCGTACACCCCTCAATGGAACACGTTTTGACCCTAAGCGATACCCCAGCTGGTCCGTGACCAGGGCGAACGCTACCGATAGCACCTACGAGTGAATCCTAAGGCGCCGAGTTGCTCCTAAACGGTACCTTGGCCTCTCCGGCGGAGCCATAGGGGGGAGGCGTCGATGGCGCGTGGAACGGCCAAGTTCGCCCCAGACATCCTGAAACAGTTACGCGCGAGTAGGCAAGTGGACGGCCGGCTGCTCAGCGCCGCCGACCTCGCCGAGCGCCTGAAGACCTCCAAAGCCCGAGTGCTGGCCTACGAAGCCGGTACCTCGACCCCCGAACCCGGTCGCATCATTCAGATTGCCCAGGTATTCGCGGTACACCCTCGTGAGTTGTACGAGCCGAACAGAGTCCAGCGGGAGCAGATCAGAGATCTCCGCTGCTACGCCGGTCTCACCGCCGACGAACTGGCCAAGTGCCTGAACATCAGCCGCGCTGCCTACCGGGACATCGAACGCCATGCGACTCTCCCGGTCCGGGACGACGGCACCCTTCCCCTTCGCCTTGCCGAAGCGCTCAAGATCCCACTACCGATGATCCATCGCGCCCTGGACAACCACCCCGTGGCCCAGCAACGCCGCGAAGCCATAGCCGGACATCTCCAGGAGATCTTCGCCCGAGCTTCGGAGGCGTACAGGCCGGCTGTCGTCAACCCCGACGAAACCGCCCTTCTGGCCATCGCCGCTCTGCTGCGACGTCCGGCCAGCGTGGTCTGCCGCCTGGTGAACCATGAGCTCAACAACTACCGCTTTCGTCTGAAGCGCCTTGAGATCGCCCGCCTCGACGAGGCTTATGCGCAGACCCCTCGCTTCGCAGCCGACGCCAGGAAACGAGCCAGTAGGACGAAGGACATCATCAAGGCCCAGCCCCTTCACTCCGCCACCGTGCTTGTGCGCTTCCTCGCCGAGGCCATGACGAGCCAACAGTGGCGCATCATGGTGACTGTCCTGGAGCACGGACATGTGTGGGTGAACAGTTCCCCCTCTGACGAAGAGGCTGCGGAGGCGTGGAGAGGGCTCTCGGCCCGCGGATTCGTAGTTGCCGAACTGGAACGCCCTTCGGGCGAGCCTTCACGCATGTTGATTACCCAAGAAGGCTGGGACCGCTGTGTGGAGCACGCGGCTCGTTACGGCTGCCTCTACCCACGCATTGCCGCGCCCCCGCCGCTCCGAACCCCGCCCAGACACCTCGCCGTAGCCGCCGCTGCTCGCCGCCGTCAAAGATGACAACAGCACCCTGTGAAACGGACGGCGGCTCCCGCACCCAGGGACTTCGCGGAAGCCGAGTGGTTCGATGGGTGCGGGGCTTCTCCTGGGGCAGCGCCGCAGGCGCAAGGTGCCGTAGAGGGCTGCGGCGGCGCTGATGACGCCGATGAAACTGCTGTCTCCGACGGCGAGGTAGATGCTCGCGCAGGTGGCCAGGGCCGAGACGAGCTCAGACCTTGGCAGGGCCTGGTGCTGGTGGCACGGGATAGGTGTGCGTGGCCCCCGGCTCAAGCCCACCACTGTCGAGTGGTACGTGAAGGATCAGAGGAGCTGGCCCGCTCCACCCTGGGCTCGGCCAAGGCGTCGAGTTGCGCCGGGTGGAGCCGTTGGAGGTGCTGCTTCCGGCTGACGATCCCCACCCGGTCCGCACCGCCGGTAACAGAGGGTGGGCTGCGGGACGTGCTGAGTGCTGTTCGGGGGGTCATTGGATGAGGGTTCGTAGGGCGGCGGTGCTGGCGCCTGCGGTGGTGAGTCCGGCGATCACGGCGGTGGCGGGGTGGGTGCCGGTGAGGGCGGTGAGGCCGCCGATGATGAGCCCGAGCACGAGTGCGGTCAGCAGGACCACGGCCGTGCGCAGGGGGAGGAAGGCTCCGTTGTCGGCCGGGGGCGGGGTGGGCTGGTTGTTCTGGTGGGTTGTCATGCTTCGACCCTGGAGCCGTTGGAAGTGTTGGCCGGCACGGGGCGAACACAGCGGATGACAGTCGATCAGAGAGTGTTCACCGCGGTACATCTGGCTTGTTCCGCGGAACAGGGCCGCTCCCGGTCCGGGCTGTTCCGGGGTGTTCGCGAAAGTTCCCTACTGTTCCGTCGGCAGGCCTTTACCCTGCTGGACAGGCACCGGCAGGGGGGACACCGGCGTGATCGACAGCACCGACGCGGGACAAGGCACGGACACTTTCAAGGCCGCCCTCGCCGAGCAGGCACGGCACCTGCGCCGACTGAAGGTGGAACGCGGCAACCCCTCGCTACGCCGGATCGCGTTACGGGCGGCGCGGATCAGCAGCGGGACGGAGTTGCCGATCGCCACGCAGAGCACGGCCTTCGCCGGCACGCGGTTCGTAAGCGTCGACAAGATCATCCTGTTGGTTCGGACCCTGATGTCCTGGGACGCGGACGGCGAGGAGATCTCCGCCCCGGCCCGCACCGACCCCGTACTCGACGAATGGCGCAACCGGTGGCGCGCGACAGCGGAACTACGCCCGGGCCGCCGGAACGGCGCTGCCCCAGCCCCCGCACCCCGAGAGGGCGATCCGACTCTGGCCGGCGAGGTGCTGGCGGGCCCCACGGCGGCTGGCGTGCCCCGCCAGGGTGGCCCGCCGCCGCGGCCAGGATCATCGCTCGCGGTCAGAGCGCTCCTGCACGCGGCCCGGGCAGGAGCGCTGGCATTGCCGCCCCTGCGGACCGGTGTGGTGTTCTCGGTGGCGTTTTCGCCTGATGGCTCGCTGCTGGCGACCGCCACCTTCCACCCCAGCGGTAGCACGGTGCGGTTGTGGGACCCGGTTACCCGCACCCTCGTCCGAGGCTCGGTCACCGACCACAAGGCTGCGGGATTCTCGGTGGCGTTTTCGCCCGATGGCTCGCTTCTTGCGAGCACCGACTTCGAAGGCATGGTGCGGTTGTGGGACCCGGTCACGTGCACCCCTGTCGGAGACCCTCTCACCGGTCACACTGACTTTGTGCGCGGGCTGGCGTTCTCTCTTGACGGCTCGCTTCTTGCGAGCGGCGACAGCGATGGCATGGTGCGGTTGTGGGACCCGGTCACCCGCACCCCTGTCGGCGACCCCTTCGCTGGCTTCGACGGCATGGCGAACTCGCTCGCGTTCTCTCCTGATGGCTCGCTGCTGGCGATCGCCGGGGCAGATGACGACATGCGGTTGTGGGACCCGGTCACCCGCACCCCTGTCGGGGACCCTCTCACCGGCCACGTCGGTGAGGTGGTCGCGGCGTTCTCGCATGATGGCTCGCTGCTGGCGACCGCCGGCGCCGATGGCATGGTGCGGTTGTGGGATCCGGTCTCCCGCACCCTTGTCGGGGAACCTTTCACGGGCCACGACGGTGAGGTGGTCGCGGTGGCGTTCTCTCCTGATGGCTCGCTGCTGGCGACCGCTGGCGCCGAGGATGGCACGGTGCGGTTGTGGGATCCGGTCTCCCGCACCCCTGTCGGTGAACCCTTGGCCACCCGTCACAATGCGGCGGTTACGGTGTCGTTCTCACCTGATGGTTCCCTCCTCGCGGCCGCCAGCTTCGAAAAGAGGATCTTCGAATCCGAAGACAACCCAGAGATCGACAAGGACGCCATCGAGGATCTCGGCGTTGTGCAGCTGTGGGTGGTTCCCGGCGATACCCCGTAGGTGCCCGCAGCTGGCTGGCGTGAGCGGCCCGCCCCATGCTGAAGGCGGTCCGGGGCATCGAGCGCCCACGTACACGCGGATCCTGCTGAGCTCTGTCTCCAACGGCGAGGTAGATGCTCGCGAAGGTGCCAGGAGGGCGGAACCGGGTGCACCAGCGTCGCCGTCGGCGAACTCTAGGTCATGGGCGAGTACTAGCTCTGGCCCGTTTTCCCTATAACTCGCGATGTCATCAAGAGTGTGGCCTGGCCGCGCCACGATTGACGATCATGAAAGTGCCCCACGGTGTGGGACAGAAATGAGGGGGCAATGGGCATCGTCGGAGACAGCCTCGATCGGGCCGGACAAGCGCACAGCACCCGTCCGATCCCCAAGTCCGCGGGCGCGCAGATGCGGTACTTGGTCCGCCAGGAGTAGAACACCAAGGCCGTGGCCGCTCTCCTGGGGATCTCGCAGCGCACCGTCGAGCGGTACGTGAAGGACCAGATCAAGCAGCCCAAGCCAGCCCTTGGGGAGCGCATGGAGGTCGAGGTCCGGCGTCGCTGGCAGCCCCTGGTCCGCAGGCGCGCCCGGGAGCGGGCCGCGAAGTCCACGGGCCTGGTCATTGAGACCCGGGTCCGGTTCGGGTTCACCGCCGCCCCCGGAACCACCGACGACGGGCGGATGCGGCGGATCACCCAGCACCTCCCGCCGGAGTTCGCGGGCCGGCTCCTCGCCGCCCATGATGCCGGTGCCTCCGAGGCTGAGCTGCAACAGCTCGCCGCCGCAGGGCTGCAAGAGGTCTATTTCAAGGATGGTGGCGGCCGTGCGGATGGGCTGCTGGTCGAGTTCACGGACATCGACTACGTCGACGTGAGTCTGTGATCCACGACAAGGCTTGATCTCGGGGTGAACATCTTGCGTGCTCCACCCCATAACTGAAGGGGAGGGGGAGGGGCCGGTAGGCGCCTGCACTCTTGGTACACACCAGGGACATGCCGATCTCGACACGTTCGCCCTGTGCTCGGATGACCTCGATGACGAGAAGAACGACGTAATCATGACAGTCATGGCGGCATCGACTCCTTGGAGTCACCTTCGGCACTGTCTGTAGGCCGTCCCCATCTGCCCGCGTACGTAGCCTTTTGGCTACCCACTTGATGGAGATGTCTCGCCTTCTGGCAGGCAACGAAAGTTGCTTTCGAAAGGTGGCGCCAAACCCATGTTCGAGTGGATCGGCGCAGCCTGAGCGGCCGTCCGAGGCGCGTGACCTGGGCGTTACGGGCGAGGCGGTACGGAACGCAGAGGTCAGGGGCTGATGCCGTTCGGCGCGACACACCGAGTGGTGAAAATCCACCCCAACCCAAGATTTAGTGGTTGGTTGCCCTTCGCCGCCCACAAGTTGTGGTCCCCGGGCCGGTGGGGGACCCCAACTGCTCGTAGACTGTGGTTACTTCGAGGGCTCCCCCTCTCGCACCTTCACCGAGCGCGGTGTTGGGGTCCCAGCCATGGGACGTTTCGGGAGTACTCGGAGGTGCAGATGACGAATGCGGTGCAGGACAAGGAGCGGGACGAACGGCGGCTGTCGATCCGGCAGGCGTTGATCGACTGGTCGGCGGTCGTGCCGGTGCTCGTCAAGCTGGTGGAGTGGGTGGTGCAGAACGTCTGACGGCGTTGTGGACCGGACGTTGGCAGGGCTCAGCAGTGAGCCCGGCCGAGTGATAGACGGCCGGGCCCAGTAGCACTGCCACTGCGTGAAGGGGTTGGTCCGGTTGCACCCGGGCTGGCCCCTTCACTGCGTACTTGCTAGCTAGCAAGTACGCAGGTCTCCACTGTAGCGAGGTTGCCCACGAGGGTGGACACCCTGTCCGCCTTCGTGGACAGGTGCCGCAGCGCCGGCAGAGGCTGGCTGCGACGTCACCCAGAGCCTCAGGGTGGTGATTCCGCCCAGGTCTCGGGCCCGCCGCCGCGCCATTCCGTCAGCTCTCCCGTTAGGTCGAAGGCCTCGGGGTCCTCCATCCCCGCGTCGCGGAGGAAGTCGAGGATGTCCGATGGGCGGTGGGCGACGCCGATCGACTGGCCGTCCCAGCGGATGCGGCGCCAGCCGTTCTCGTCGGGCGGGTAGATGACCAGACGTGGCACGGGCATGCCCCCACCCTCAGCCGCCTTGCCAGCGAGGGCGCGCGGCCCAGTCCATACGGGTGAGGGTCGGCCCCGCAGAGCGGGACCGACCACATCAGGTTCGTTTCTTCCTCAGCTTTCCTAATGGAGCGACGGAGAGCTCTTTGATGACGCCTAAGGAGATGATGAGATTCGCGGCAAATTCAATTACTGTCACTAGAGTTGAGATATCCACTGGAATTCCTTTAGTCGATTCGATTTGCTGTTCTCTCATTTTATAGGTGAATGCGAGCGCCGCGATCGGCTACTCTGAAGATGGGAATGTAGCGACGTTCTGAATTTCTCGAAGGTGTCTGACTGACCGTCAGCTAGGTGTGTTTTCGTGGTGGGTGGAGTGTTGGGGGAGGACCGGAGGGCGCGTGGGGTTCTGTGCCGCCCGTTCGCCTCCCGGAACATCCACGGGTAATAACCCCAGTTCAGAGGCCTGGAGACGACCCGTCAGGACTGCTCAGGAGCCCTCCTAGTTGGGTCCCGTGCCCGCCGCGCGGGCCGCTGGCAGGAGCGGAGGGGCCGGGCGGGGTGGGCACGAGACCGGCCCGGGGCAGGGGAGCGCAGCGACCAGGCCCCCGCGGCCGCGCAGCGGCCCGCCCAGGGCGAAGCGCAGCGAAGCCCACGGGGGAACCCGCGAAGCGGATTCCCTACTCGTGGTCACGTTGGAGCACGACAAGTTCGGTGGCCGACTCCGAGTTCTACCCACCTGCATGGACGGCTTTCTCCTCGACACCATGCTGGCCTTGTCGAAGCTCCGTACCAAGGAGCCCGCACTGGAGAAGGCACTCCGCTCCCTGGAGGACGGCGTCGATGTTGTGATCGTCGACTGCCCCCCGTCGCTGGGAACGACGATGGACACCGCCCTCTACTACGCCCGTCGCCGCGACGGCGAGGAGCAGGGCGTTTCTGGCGTGATCATCCCCGTGCAGGCGGAGGACAGCTCGGCCAAGGCATTCATGATGCTCGAAGACCAGATCTCAGCTCTGGAGGAGGATCTCGCCCTGGAGGTCGACTACCTCGGTTTCGTCGTGAACATGTACGAAGCTCGCCGCGGCACCGTGGCCACAACCTCCCTTGAACGCTGGGAAAAGATGGAGCATCCCCCGCTCCTCGCCGTGATCGGCGACCTCACGGAACAACGCGAAGCAGTCCGTATGCAGCAGCCGCTACTCAGCCGGTCTCGGTCCCGGTCCCTCGGGACGGAGCAACCACCGCGGAGCAGCAGGCTGATAACTCAGTTATCACCAGCGGAGGCGAGGAGGGCCTCACCACCTCACCGCCGAGGGCCGGTGATAACTCAGTTATCACCACTCCGGCACAGGAGACGGTCGCCCGCCCGCCCACGTCGTCCACTCACGCCGTGCTCCTTCCGGCCTTGTGGAATCCCCTCCCTGATCTTTCGCAGCTGGCAGACCTCCTCCGAGAGAAGCTCGATGCCGATCAGCGGCTCATGCTGGCGAACCTCATCGTCGACTGACAACGGAGCACTTGCTTCCACGTGGTGCCCCGGGCAGACCCGGGGCACCACGCATGTTCAGCATCCCCAGACCCCTGCAAAGATCGGAACCATGGGACAGGTAGTCAGGCGGGACCACAGCCTTGAAGGATGGAGCCTCAGCCAGTGATCCAGCTGACACGTACGCACCGGATACTCATCGGCGTCGTCGTCATCGGCGCCGTGATCATCGCGGGCATCGGTTTCGCAGGTTCGTACGCGGCGGTGCGCGCCCTGGCCGTACAGAAGGGCTTCGGCGGCTTCTCGCTGGTGTTCCCGATCGGCATCGACGCGGGCATCTGCGTCCTGCTGGCGCTGGACCTGCTGCTCACCTGGATGCGAATCCCCTTCCCGCTACTGCGTCAGACCGCGTGGCTGTTGACCGCGGCGACGATCGCGTTCAACGGCGCGGCGGCCTGGCCGGACCCGCTCGGTGTCGGCATGCACGCCGTGATCCCGATCCTGTTCGTGGTCACCGTCGAGGCCGCCCGGCACGCCGTGGGCCGGATCGCGGACATCACCGCGGACCGGCACATGGAGGGCGTGCGCATCACACGCTGGCTGCTCTCCCCCGTCCCCACCTTCAAGCTGTGGCGCCGGATGAAGCTGTGGGAACTGCGCTCCTACGACCAGGCCGTCACCATGGAACAGGACCGGCTCATCTACCAGGCCCGCCTCCAGGCCCGATACGGACGGGCCTGGCGCCGCAAAGCTCCCGTGGAAGCGCTGATGCCGCTGCGCCTGGCCCGGATCGGGGTCCCGCTGTCGCAGACGGCCGCGACAGGTCTCGTTGCCGCGGGCCTGGAGCCCGTCCTCGTCCGGGAGCCGGCTGCGGTTCCACGGCACGAACTGACCATCGAGCGGGCTGACGTGTCGCCGGAGCACGCGGTCGGGACCGGGGCTTTGATCGACGGCCCGCAGCCGGCTCCAGCCGGCGCAGTGCAGACGATCGAAGGTATTCAGGCGCTGTCCCCGGAGGACATGTTCGAGGCCTACCGGTCCTTCGCCGCGGCAACCGGAGTCCTGCCGGACGCCGGAGCCTTCGCCCAGCACTTGGCCGACGCGTACGGAGTGCGCGACTCCGCCACGGGCGAACCCCTCCCGGCGGCTGAGGTCGAGCTGCTCCTGGCTCCGGCGGAATCAGCCGTGACCGATGACCGACAGGCCCGCGACCGGGTCGCCGAAGCGGTGGCCGATGCCTCGGTCGCGAACTTCGCCAGCGGTGGCCGACCGGCCGACGGATCGGCCACCGCCGCGGCGCCCGATGGGCGAGTGGCCGATGGGACGAGCACGGACTTCGGGGTCGGTGGCCGACCGGCCTATGGGCAGGCGATCGACGCGGTGGCCGATGGCGGGGAGGTGCCGCCGGTGGCCGATCGGCCATCGGCCACACCCCATCCGTTCTTCACCCCCCGAGCCTCCCTGACCGAATCAGCATCGGAGCCGGAGACCGAAGCCGCCACCGACACACCGTCGGCCACTCCGGCCGCTCCGGCGAACCCGGCCGTATCGGCCGGCGCTGCCGAGAGGCTGCCCCGACAGATCAGCCGGCCCGCGCCGGACCCGTTGCAGGATCAGCTGTGGGAAGCGACGTCCACCGATTCGGGTGCCACGGCGGCACGACTGCCGGCAGAACAGGTCGAGGACGAGGAGCTCACGGAGGCGGACCGCCAGATCCAGCTCGTGGTCACCTGGTTGACCGAGGCCGAAGCCGCGGGGGAGAAGCTCGCAGGGGCGGAGGTGGGCCGCCGGCTCGGCGTCCCGACCCGCACCGGGCTGCGCCGCCTCAAGAGCGCCGCGCAGCAACTCGAAGAACACCGGCGCCAAGCCGGCCGCGCACACCTGCGCTCGGTGAGCACGAACGCCTGACCGCACCCTGAGGCGGCGCCCGAACCTCCGATCGGCCACACCCTGACTCGGCTCACACGACGCAGGAGCGGGTGCGACGAACCCGGCTTCCGGTGGCCGATCGGCCATCGGCCACCACTCTCCATGGTCGGCCAACGGCCGGCCCGTGGCCGATCGGCCATCGGCCACGGCCGATCCCGTCGGCATCGGCCACCCCCGTCGGCCAACCCCGGCGACCGTCGAATGGCCGATGTCGACGCCGGTGGCCGATCGTCGGCTGGTGAGTTTGGCGGGTGGCCGGTGAGGTTCTTGGTGAGGTGGCCGTCGCCTGGCCGGTGAGGTTTTCGGTGAGGTCCCGGTGGCCGATCGCCGGCCGGTGAACTTGGGCCCGTGGCCGGTGAGGTTCTTGGTGAGGTGGCCGTCGTCTGGCCGGTGAGGTTTTCGGTGAGGTCCCGGTGGCCGATCGCCGGCCGGTGAACTTGGGCCCGTGGCCGGTGAGTACGTACCTCACCACCGACCGCCCGACGGACTTGTCCGATTCGGATCCAGCGGTGACCGCGTTCGACGATCATCGTCAGGGGCGTAAGTCGCCTCCTGCGAATGGGAAACGGGAGATCGGATCTGCATGGACACGGTGCTGCGAATCGACACGGACGGCGCGGCGGTCGCTCTGCCCTGGCCCGACGACGACAGCGAACGACGACAGACCGTGCGCGCGGCTGTCGGGGGCCCCTCGGATCGCGCTGTCTACCACCGGCGCGCCCACCTCCACGTCCACGGAAGCGGGCAGAGCGAATGCCCGATGAACCTGCCCGCGTGGGTCCTGGCCTCCCTCTGGCGGGGCATCGACATCCCCTACGGCCTGTACGGGGACGTTGTCGTGACCGGACCGGACATCGAGCCCCTCGACGCGGACATGGTCGACGAGGTGCTGTCCGTGTGCGCCGCGGTCGCGGAAGTACGCCAGGAATGGAGTTCGCGGCCGCCGGTGGGAGAGGCGCAGGCCCGCGCGGAACTCCTCGCGGCCGGACGGCATGTGCTGTCCCGCTGTCGTGCCGATGCGGGCCGTTAGGTCCGGGGTTCTCGTCTTCAACCGCAGTACGAGAGGGCCGAACCCCCGATGCCGGGGTCCGGCCCTCTCGCTTCGATCTGTGCTCTTGGTCGAGGTCTTGCGTCAGGCCACGGTGACCTGCCGTGCGGGCGACGGGACGGAAAGCACGTGCCTGATGGTGTCCTCGGTGATGTCGTCGAGGGTGATGTCGTAGGTCCGTGCCATCTTCTGGATCCGCGCGACCGTCTTGTGGACGGCCGCCGTGTTCTGCGCGGTCCAGTGGATAGTCAGGAGATCGCGGTAGAGGACCTCGGACGTCACCTCGACGCCGAGCGCCCGATCGACGGCGCGGCGGGCGGCGTCGAGATCGGGCTGCTTCCCGTCGGCGTGCCAGCAGGCCAGCGTGTGCGCGGTATCGGTGATCCGGGCCATCATCTCCTGGACGACGGGCTCGGCCCACGGCGGCGTACGCCCGTCGAACGGCGTGCCCCTGACCAGAGCCATGGCGGCCTCAAGGTCCGCGATACCGGTGCTCGGGCCGGCGGCGAGACCACGTGAGGCCAACGTCTTGAAGGCCTGCCAGTCGGAGATGACCGTGGGGTGGAAGGTGTAGCCGGCGCCACGCGTCGGCCGGGACAGCAACGGCTGGCCGTCGGCGGTCGTCCCGATCGCGCCGCGCAGCTCCGACAGACGGGAGTGCAGCGTACTGGTGCTCCAATGATTGACCGGGTCGATCATCTGGCACAGGGATTCGACGCCGCGACCGGGCCGCAGGTGGATCAGGGCGGCGACGGCGGCAGTGCGGGGGGAGTGCGCGGACACGGCGGTGCCCGTGATCCGCAGCGGCCCGAGCATCTCGATCCGCACGAAGTTCTCCGCCGCGGTGACGGGCGCCGGGGGAGTGGCCGGGGGAGCGGCGAGCCTACCGTCGGAGTGGCCGCCGCTCTGGTTCGGTACGGAGGTTCCGACCGCGGGTCCGGTCGCTTCGGGAGCGGACGTCTCGGTATCGGACGTCTCGGGATCTGACCCCTCGGACGGGTTCTCCGCTTCCTCGGTGGCCTGGGGTGCGGTCGGTGCTCCGGTGGGGGCCAGACCGGCGAGGAGCGCGGCGTAGGGCTTGCCCGGGTCCGTGGCGTCCTGGCTGGTGACTCGAATGGTGAGCGGCGTCCCGGAACCGGCGGCCTGGCCGTGGCTCTCGCTGAACTCCCACGCCCCGGTCGCCGGGGTGGCGGCCTCGGTGGTGACCTGGAGGGCGTGCACGTATTGCAGGTACTGCTCGTCGGAGACCCGCTGGAGCGTCACCAGCAGGTCGAGGGGGTCGAGGCGGGCGTCGGTGTCACGGGTGACGTCGAGGACCTCGGCGGCCGGGAACACGCGACGGGTGGCCGGGGTGGCGGGCAGGACCACGGCCGTGAACAGATCGCGGGCGGCGGCGAGGGCGTCGGCGAGTTGGGTCACGTGCTCCTCGTCGTGGTCCCCGGCACCGATCACCATCCAGGGGAGGGCCTGGCCGCCGTTCTGGTGGGCTTCGAGGAGGAGTTCGCCGAGGTCGGCGGCGACGGCGGGCAGGTGGGGCATCGTGCGGATCCGGCCCTGGGGCAGGAGCGCTGCGAGCCGGCTCCCGAGGCCTGCGGTGATGATCTCGCTGTAGTCGGTCCAGGCACACGTACCGAGCTCCAGGGCCAACGCCCGGGCAACTTCGAGGACCTCGTCCTCGGTCCCGTCCAGGAGCAGCACGCGGCAGGTGGTCAGGTCCGCCAGGAGCAGCCCGTCCTCACTCGCCCCGAGCGTGACCAGCCCGGGATACGGGGCGTGGACGTCGGCCAGATCATCAGCGGCCGGAAGAATCGCCTTGCCGTCCAGGACCCATGTGCGGGCGTCGGTTCCGGCGACGAACGGGGCGCACGGCGGTGCGGGCTCGTCGAGGAGCAGGGTGACGCCGCCGGCGGCGAGGTGGGCGCCCCGCAGGGTCGGGAGCTCGACGTCGGTCTCGGCGGCCTGGTGGGCCAGAGCGCGCAGCACCCGGTCGAGGAGTTCGACGCCCCGATGTTCCGCCGCGGCCGCCAGAACCTGCTCGGTCTCGGTGGGATCGGTGTCCTGGGCGATGGTCTGACCGGCACGACGGGCCCGCTGCTGAAGGATCCGACGCACACCGAGAGCCCCGGCGAGCGAAGCCGCCAGGAGAGTCCCGATCCCGCCGACCAGAACCCAGTTGACGCGATCGGCCGCGGGCAGCGCCTCGACCTGGGTGGCGGACGCGCTCGGCCGCGCCGGGGCCGGCTGCTTGGGTACCTGGGCGGTCGGTGACGTCGTCGGCGTGCGCTGAGGAGCGGACGACGCAGCCGGTGCGGTCGCGGTCGGTGCCGTGGTGGGCGCTGTGGTGGGCGAGGCCTTCGCCGGGGGCGTGGGGGAGGGAGCAGTCTGCTCCGGGGGTGTGGGTGCCGTCGCCGATGGGGTGACGGCGGGGGGCGGCGTGGGGACGGCGGGGGCCTCGACCCGTCCGGCCGGCGGGACGTCCTCGGGCTTGGCGGTGTCACCGGGCTTGGCCGTTTCCTGGGGCTTTGCTCCGTCGGGCAGGGTGAGTTGCTGGCCCGGGTAGATCAGGTCGGGGTCGGTGAAGACCCCGCCGTCGGGCAGGGCGGCGCCCTTGTTGAGCTCCCAGATTTCGGGGAAGCGGTCCCGATTGCCTAGCTGTCCTTCGGCGATGCTGGACAGGCTGTCGCCGTCGCGCACCGTGTACGCCGACGCCACCGACGCTTCACCGCGGGTGCCTTGGGCCGCGAGGCCGACCGTCGGCGCGGCAGAGGCCGCCGCCGGCACTTCGGTCCTGACGGCCGACGTCGGAGCCGGGGCCCTGGGCGTGGTGGCGGTGGGGGGCAGGTGCAGGATCCATCCGGGATGGATGGGCTGGTCCGCGTCGAAGACTTGGCCGTCTGTCATGGTCCGGCCGGCGTTGAGGGCGGCGATGTCCGTCCACTTCTCACCGTCACCGAGGCGCTGTTCGGCGATCGACCACAGGCTCTCGGCCGGTCGCGCGTCGCGCACCGTGTGGGTCACCTGCGCCTCGGCCGTCGTACCGCTCGTCTGTCGGGCTTCGCTCGGGGCGCCGGGGTTGCTGGTGGCGCTCACGCCGGCCGGTTGGGCGGTGGCGGGGGGTGCGAGGGTGGGGGCGGCGAGGGCTGTGCCGGTGGGCAGTGCGACGAAGATGGCGCCGACCAGGACGGCGGCGGCCCGCTGACCGACCAGACCCCGGATCTGCGGGGCGGCACGGCCGCGGAGCTGCGCGGGGATCTCCAGCAGGACCGCGACGGCGAAGCAACCCCAGCCGATCCACCCGGCGACGGCCAGAAGGAGGAGGAAGACCTGGCCGGAGTCGTCGGTCGACAGCAGGGAGGAGAGAGCGGCGAGGCCAGGCGGGCCGACGATGGTGGTTGCCCACCACAGCAGGGCGGGCAGGCCGACGATCAGGGCGGCGAGCACGGTGAGGCTGAGCACGGCTCGGAGCATCGCGGCGACGGTGCGGGCGCCGCTGCGGGCCGGCCGGGCCGGCGTGCGTGGGAGAGTGGGCTTCGGCATGGCCGGTCCTTCTCGCATCGAGGGGCAGGGGCTATTGAGGTTGGGTGATGCCGTGCAGAAGACGGGCGCCCGCGTGGCCGGTGACGTCCATGGACCCGATCCCGACGATCGCCAGGAACTTCGTCTGGTAGCTGCCGTTGACGGTGACGGTCAGGTGGGTGCCGTCCGGGGAGAGGGCGGCGCTGCCCCGGGTGCCGGCGGCCGCGAGGTAGGCCTGGGCGGCGGCCTGGGCGGCGGCGGGGTCGACGTGGACGCCGGTACCGGTGACGGCCGCGGCGGGGTCGATGGCCTGGCCGGCGGCGCGGGCCGCCTCCATCGCGACGGAGTCCGCGCGTTCGGTGGCGCGCAGCTTGCCTCCGCCGTCGATGGCCAGCCCGATGATGCCCAGCAGAGCGATGGCGACGATGGCGGTGAACACGGCGATCCCGCCGTCGTCGTCACCCGCCCGCAGCCGGGCCCACACCGATCGAGGCCCCGGTACTTCGGTCCCCTGCGGTGCTGGTGCTGGTGCTGGTGTTGCGGTCACGGCTCATCCCTCCCGGGATCGGTGGGCGTCCACCACGGAAGTGAACCGACTGGTCAGCGTCTTGGATCCGGGCACCCCGGGCAGGAGCAGGTCGGCCATCGCGACCGTGCACGAGATCGTCACCGTGACCGTGCCGACTTCACCGAGCGGCACCGCGAGTCCGGATGTGTCGACGCTCGTACTCGTCGAGGCGCAGTGGATGCCCTGATCGGCCAGGGACCGGGCGGCCGCGGAGCTCGCCTCGGCCTGTGCCCCGGAGTGGGTGCGTGAAATGGAGGCGGCGCGGGCGGCGTCCTCGGCGGCACCGTCGATCTTCGCCCCGGAGGTGACGATCCGGCCTCCGGCGATGGCCATGCACAGCAACATGATCAGCAGCGGCGTAACGATCGCCGCCGCGATCGTCTCGCTGCCCCGATCCTCCTGGAGCCGGCTCACCCAACGGGGTGCGTTCATGGGGTGGTCCACCGTTCACGGGGTGCGCCTGCCGACTGAGAGACGCTCAGTCCGGACAGGCCCGGGATGAGGGAGGGGGCGGTGCCGGTGACCGTCACCCGGACCTCGGTTGCGGTGCTCCCGGACGTGCTGACCGTGGGGTCGCTCAGGCTGTCGCCCGCGATCCGGCCGAGGGTCTCGCGGGCCCGTGCAGCGCCCGCGCTCTCCGGCGCCTGATAGACACGGGCGGCGGCCACACCCTCGCGCGCTGCGGTCAGCGCGATGTTGCGGGCGAAGAACCACATGGAGGCCTGCACGACCGCGACCGTGATCAGGATGACGAACGGGAACACGATCGCCATCTGAATGGACGCCTCCCCCCGGTCGCTCCGCTCCTGGTCGTCTGGGGGAGGTGCCTCCCCGGCTGTGGCTCGTTCTGTGTCCGACACCCCGCCCCCTTCTCCCATGGTTCTGCTGCCACGCTTCGTTGTGCCCTGCCGTGCAGTGCTCAGATGCCGGAGAGCTTGGTGTTGTACTTGGTGACCACGATCCCGATCGTCCCGGCGATGGCGAGGGCCCCGGCGACGGCGGCGACCCAGATGATGATCGTGGTGATGGAGATGTCTCCCCGGTCCTTGTCGCTGTGCTCCTTGATCTCCTCCCAGTGCGAACGCAGCGCGAGAGACAGACGGATGGCGAGCTTCATGAGTGGACTCCTTCTCAGGTGTGTCAGGTGTTGATCATGCGGATGACGCCGGGGAACGCGATGAGGAGCATGACCAGGACAGCCATCAGGGCGCCGGGGGCGGTCATCTTCTCCGAGTTGGCGTTCGCTGCGGCGGCTTGGGCGGCGAGCAGCTCGGTGCGCAGGTTCTTCGCGCGGGAGCGCAGGGTGGAGTAGACGGAGGCGCCGTCATCAGCGGACTGCCGCATGATGGCGGCGAGATCGTCGAGAACGGGCAGGTCGAGTTCGGCGGTGAGCCGGGCCAGGGATTCCCAGTGCGGGACCTTGTCGACACGGGAGCGGGCCAAAGCCTCCTGGATGCGCTGGAAGGCCCATCCCTTTCCCACTTGGGCGGCCTGTTCCATGGCCTGCTCGGCGGACACGTTCCCGGCCCGGCGCAGTGCGACGAGGTCGAGGTAGGCGGCCATGGCGTGCGCGAACTCGGCCCGTGCCCGCTTGGCCTTGTCCCGCAGGGCAAGGTCGGGGGCGAACCACAGCACGACGCCGGCGAGGATTCCCACGATCGCCGGGAGATACAGCGGCACCCCCAGCAGCAGGAGCGGGATCGTGGACAGTGGCGGAAGCAACAAACCGGCGCCCGCAAGCGCCACCTTCGTCAGCAGGAAACGGCCCGGGGTGGTGCCGACCAGGGCGAGGTCCTTGTAGGGGATCCGTACGCCCGGGGCTTCGGCGAGGCGCTCCAGCAGCCACTGTCCCCAGCGTTCGTCACGGTCGGCCTCCGCGTTCAGGACGCGGGGTTGGGCCGGCTCGTTGAGACGGCGCAGCGCCGGACCGAGGGCGGGGGCCGGGCGCAGGATCTCGCGGACCGCGAGGGCCACGCCCGCGCCGATGACAGCGCCGGTCAGGATCGCCGCGACGGGCGTGGTCATACGATCGCCTCCTCGTTCTCGGGTGCCTCGTCGAGGACGGGGGCGGGGCCGATGGCACTGCGCGGGTCGGCGATCAGGAACCGCGGGGTGGGCTTGGTGTCGGCGATCTGCCGCATGAGGGCGAGGACCCCGACGAAGCCGGCCGACAGAACACCCAACACCAGCTGCCCGAGCAGGGTGCCGTAGGGGGCGGTGTAGGAGGGAACGAGGAATCCGGCGCCGATGACGCCGAGGGTGATGATGGTCATCCACCGCATCGTCGTGCGGGGCTTGGCCCGGTCCGCCTCGATCACCCGACGTCGGGCGACCTCCTCGTGGACGGACTCCGCGAGGTCGTCGAGAGCCTGGGCGAGACCGGGGCCGCGGTCGGCCGCCGACATCACAAGCGCGGCCACCACCTTGTCGGCCGTCACATCGTCGAGGGCGTCGCCGAGTTCGCGCAGCGCGTCGGCGGGTCGCCATCCGACCTGGAGCCGGTCGACAAGATCGCCGACCTCGCCGGCGATCTCCTCCGGGCATCCCTTGCGGGACACCTGCAAGGCCTCGTCGAGGCCGCGACCGAGGCGCAGCACGTTGGCCAGGCGCTGCGTCCACTCGCCAAGGGCCTCCAGCTTCCCGATCCGGGCCGTGGCGGACTTGGTGGGGGAGAGCAGCCACGGCACGCCGATCACGGCGAGGAACACGAGCGCGGCGGCGATGAACACGCCGGTCACCAGCCACAGCAGGATCCCCGCCGCGGCTCCGACGGCCAGCCGGGTACGGCGGACCATCTTCTCGTCGCGGCCCGCGAGCCGGCGGCCCGCGCGCAGTCGGGCGGCGATCCCGGGTCCCTTGGGGGCGGTCGTACCGACCACACCGGCCACGACACCGACCACACCGGCCGCGATGGCGAGTCCGGCCAGCACCCACATCAGCAGCGTCGTCATACCGACACCTCCGGAACCAGCAACGGCAACGCCGTCCCCCAGGCCCCAGTGGGCGCGTCGAGGAGGGACATGTCGAAACCGGCACGCCGCAGATCGTTGACGCAGCGCGGGAGCATGAGGGGCACCGCCCGGTGCTCGCCCCACTCCGGGCGCGGCCCGAAGATGGTGTTCGTCTCCGGACGCCCGCCCTCGCCGATGCCGGTGACCTCCAGGACGTGGGAGATGAACCGGTGCCGGTGCCCGCCGATCCGCGTCTCGTCGATCTGCCCGACGAACACGATGAAGTCGAGTCCGTTCGCGGCCTGCCGGTAGGCGAGCGCCTCGGACATGTTCGCCTGTGCCAGCAGATACAGCTCCGCGATCCGGTCGAAGACCACCGACGGGCGGATGGCGTGCAAGGTGCACAGGTTGCCGCCCGCGCCGTTCGTCATCGCCTGGAGCATCGCCACGATCTCCGGCCCACGAACCTCACCGACCACGATCCGCGTCAGCGTCATACGCAGCGCCCGGTACATCAGATCCATCAGCGTGATCTCACCCGCCGCTACCCCGCCGACGACCTCGCCGTTCGACTCGCGGGCCTCCATCGGCACGACCTGCCGGTGGTATCCGTTCTCGTGGGCGAACAGCTCGTACTCCGTCTCCAGAGTCGCGAACCGCTCATCGGGATCAATCTCCCGCAGTAGTGCCCGCAGCAGGGTGGTCTTTCCCGCCGCCTGCCCGCCGACGACCATGATGTTCTTCTCCGCGCGCACGCACGCCCGCAGGAACTCCTCCAGCGTCGTATCGAGCATGCCCCTGGACACCAGCGCGGGCAGATCCGCGTCACGCATGCTGTGCCGGCGGATCGTCACATAGGTGCCGGGGGTGACCTCGGTGACGGCCTGAAGCCGCGATCCCTCCGACAACCGCAGCGCCAGGAACGGGTCCGCCGTCGACAGACTCCGCTCCGACTGGCCGGTCGTGCGCCGGGCCAGATCGTGCAGGAGCTCGCGCAGCTCCTCGTCGGAGTCCGCCACCTGCGGCACCTGGACCCGACGCCCATCGGTGAAGTCGAGCCACACCTCGGAGTACGAGTTGATGAAGATGTTCTCGACGAGCACATTGTCGAGATGCGCCTGGAGCCGGCCGGCACGGAACTGAAGGTCGAATACGGCCTGCGCGATGGCCGCGTCCTCGGCCCCACTGGTCGCCACGCCGCGCTTGATGGCCTCGGCGTCCGACCATATGGCGACCTGCTCGGCAATCAGATGACGACCCTGCTGCTCCCGCGAAGCCTCCGAAAGCCCCGGCCGGGCCCGCAGCAGGTCGGTCAGCCGCTCACCGACTTCCTTCTTGATCAGCCGCACCGCCGCATAGTCCAGCGGCGGAGCAAAAGCGCTCGGCGTGGGGGCGACGACCGCCGAGACCGCCGGAACGGCTGCCGCCGGGCGTACGGCATCCGGTCCCCAGCCCGCCGGCGGAACCGATGCGGGCGGGACCTGCCGGGTGGGTGAGGGACGCGCTTCGGCCAGCCGGGCGGCGAGGGAACCGCGGGGGTCGTGATGGATGGGGTTAGCGCGCATTGGTGACCGCCTGTCCCGCTGTCGGCGGGGCCAGACGCGAACGCCGGATCTCCACCATCTCCTGCACCCGCACCGCCGCCGACCGCGCCGACCGCATGAACGGACTCGCCTCAAACCGGCGAGGCTGCTCCGCCCCGTCCGACAACACCGCAGCCTCCTTCGGCCGCCACGGCATCACCGCCACCACCTCGACCTCCAACCGCTTGCGAACCTCGTCCCGGGAGAACGGCCCCTCATCGACCAGGACCATGGCGACATCCGCCCCCGCCCCCAGCTGCTCCCGCAACGCCTTCAGCCGCACCTGCGCGCTTTGCAGGCTCCTCAACGTGTTCCGCGCGACCAGCAGCACGACGTCGGCGCGCTGCGCCAGGACGCCCGACGCTCCGAAGGCTCCTCGACGCCCGAGGTCCACCAGGACATCGTGGCCGTGGTCCTCGATCCCGGCGAACAGGCCGGCGAGCGGCCGCCAGACCGGCTCCATCGCCGACGCGTGCGCCGGGTCGTACAGGCCGGGCAACACCAGCCGGTCACGGGTCTCGGCGTCGGTGATGTCCACCAACTGCCGCCAGAACGCATCACCCAACTGTCCCTGCCGGGAGGCGACGGCCAGATTCCGCAGACCGTGTGAGTTGTCCAGGGTGCCCTGGAGGGCACCGGGCAGGATCGCCCCGCCGTCGGGGTCCGCCTCGGCCAGGAGCACGCGGTGGCCCTCCGGCATCGGCCACGTCAACAGGAGCGCCATCGCGGTCGTGGTCACTCCCGGGGCGCCGAGCCCGCCCGCCAGCGCGATGACGGTCATCAGCCCTCCTGCGGCGCGATGATCAAAGCCACCGCACCCGTCGCCACCCGCGCGGCCAACGTCGGCCCATCACTGGCCGGCACCGCCACATCGATCACGACCACACCCGTCGCCGGAGCGGCCACACCCACCGCCACCACCGTCGCCGGCAACGTCTTCGGCGCCACCGCCGCCTCACCCGGCTTGCCACCGTTCGCGGCAGCTGCCTGGGCCGGGTCGGGAGTCGAGACGATCAACACCTTCGCCCCCGGCGCCAGCCGGCTCCCCGGGAGCTGCGACGGCTTCAACGCCACACCGACCAACTGCTCACCTGCCTTGACCAGGGACGTCGAGGTCACCTGTCCCGGCGACAGCAGGGAACCGGCCTTCAAGGCCACCGCCGCGCGCCGGCCGACGATCCCGCCCTTCTTCGCCACCGGGACGGCCTTCACCGCCGGATCCAGCGCCATCGACGCGGGCGCCAGATCCGCATCCGTGATCGCCGCGCCCACCTGCACATCACGCGCCACCACCAGCACACTCGACCGCTGCCCGGACGCGGTGAACAGCAACGCACCGGACAGACCCCCGGCCGCGATCAAAGCCACGGACAGAGCGATCAGCCCAGGCCGACGACGTCGCTGACGAACGACACGCGGCGCCGACGCCGGGCTACCGACAGGACCACCCGGACCGGGAACGGGAGCACGACCCTGCGCGGGCGTGACGGTGCTGCTCACGAGCGATGCCTCCAAGAAGAGGGGGGAGAAAGAGGAGAAAGAGAGGAGGGGGAGGGGTGGGGTTACTGGCCGACTACCTGGACTTCGCCCACGGCGATGTCCACTGCACTGGAGCGGACTTCCGTCAGCTGGCCGCTCTGTCCTCCACCGGTCCAGTCGATGGTCCAAGTCGAGGTGGCGGTCACGCGGTACTTCCCGGGGCTCGCGTAGCGGTGCCCACAGTCCGGCGACGGGTTCTTGCCGAACGAGGCGTTGTAGGGCGTGCCCGGGGTGGTGCAGACGACGGACTTCCCGTCACCCATCACCCACACGATCTTCGACACCTTCGCCGTCGCCGTAACCGTCACGGCACCGGCCGACGCCGACGCGACATTCGGCCCGTACGTCTCGGGGCCGGTCGCCGTCCACATGTAGACCGGCATCCCCACGACACCGACACCACCCGGCTTCGGCACGATGCCGATCGCCGGAGGAGACAGCAGCATCGAATCCACCGCACGCTGCGCCAGCACCGCGGGATCGACCGCCACCGCGCCCGGCGGATCCTGCGCCCAGAAGGCCCGCCCCGCACCTACCAGGGCTTCGCCCTGGAGACCGTTCCCGATGCCACAGGGGTCGAGGTAGATCGCGCCGTCACCAGGCGCATGCCCCTGCCACAGGGTGCTGTCGGCCGGTGGAGGGGGCTCCAGCAGACGGAAAGAGCAGTCCTCACCCATCCCGTCGACGTTGCTCCCGGACCCCTTCGAGGACCCGCCCGACTTCCCTCCCCCCGACCCGGCGGGCGGCCTGCCGCCGCTGTTGCCGCGGTCGTTGGCTTCGAGGCACACGCGTTTTCCGCAGTCGTCGACCTTGACCGGATCATCCGCGTAGGCGGTCGACATGCCGGCGGCGAGGAGGGCGACCGCGCCGAGCACGCACCCTCCTTTTCTCAGCACGCCTTCCCCTCTTGGTTGTCCTCCAGAACCATCCAGCCGTTCGGCCACTTCTCGACGATCACGGTGTTGACGTAGCGCAGCAGCCGGGACTCGGGCAGCTTCACCTCCGTCCCGCTGGACTTCTCCACGGGCTTCCACTGGCTGATGTCCAGACAGTCCGTGATGACGGCGGTCTTGAGCTTCGCCTCCGGCTTGAAGGTGACCACGATGTTCGAGTGCTGCGGCTTGCCCGCGAAGATCCGTCCGCCCTTGCGGTACTGCGCGAGATCCTGCTGGTTCTGCACGAGGGCCGTCCCCGTGACGACTTTGCCCAGCTCCGAGTGTTGGGGGTCGGCCGTCGAGTAGGCGGCGGTCAGTACGTCCCAGTACCTCGTGTACGCCGTCTGCACCTCCGCCTTGTCGGCGGCCTCGGGGTCGACGGACACGCTGGGGGCGGCCGACGGGGTGGGGGCGACGCTGCTGGCCGGGGCGCTCGGGGCGGCGGCCTTGTTGTCCTTGCTCTCGCCGGTGCAGCCGGCCGTAAGGGCTGTGGCCGCTGCGACGACGGCGACGGACGTCAGGAGTCGGCGGCGGGCGGTGCGGGTCTGGTGCGGTCGTGCCGTGGTCACGGAGTCTCCCCGGGTCACCTTGTCGGACGGGACTGAGAGCACCGGTCCGAACCATGTAAATCGCTGCTGCAACGTGTCTGCGCTGTCTTGTGATGTGTACCTATCCGGCACCCTACGACCTCAACGGTCCAGGACCTATGGGGTTCTTGAGGCTCAGATGATCGAACGTCACTTTTGCCCATGAATGCCGGTCGGTCGCCTGCGTGCAAGGCTGTGAGGTGCGACTTTCGTCTTCAGTCGTTCGCACGGGCGGATTTCGGAAGCTCCCCGCCTGGGTGTGGCCCGAACGCTTCGTTCTGGCTTGTTCTTTGCTGCTGATAATGGTTGCGGTCGGACCTCACCGGTCTCCTCACCACCGAAGCTCACCGACGTCACGATGCCGCTTCGGCGAAGTTCACCACTCACCGGGCCGGCCGTTCCAGCCGCCCCCGCCCCGCCGCCCTGCCCGACCTGGTTCGGGACGGGGCAGCGGGCAGGGGTTACAGCTGGGTCCAGCTGCGGGGTTCGGCGTCACCTGCCAGGGGAGTCCACACAGCCGCTTGGGGGCCGTTGGCCTCGATGTCTTCGAGGATGGTGGCGCCGAGGGGGACGTGGGTGGCGAGGCGGGTGACCAGGGGGTGGTTGGCGGTCATGCGGCGCAGGTCCGTGATCCGGTTGGTGAGGGTGGTGCGGGAGCCGCCGGTGAGGATGAACAGCACGCGCGGGAAGCGGGGGTAGCTCCGTTGCCAGGCGAGCAGGGCGGCCTGGTCGCCGACGGTGCCCCGGCGGCCGGGGGGCTGGGGCGTGTAGTCGTGGAAGCGGGCGTAGGCGATCAGCTTGCGGGCCAGACGCTCGCTGCTCATGGTGGTGCGGTCGATCTCCACGAACGCCCGGTACTGCAGGCGCGGCTGGGCACTGGTGTAGTGGAAGACGGCGTCGGCGATCAGCCGGTCCTCGCCCGCCGTGTCGGGGAGGTGGTGGGTGACCTCCGGAACCCAGTCCAGCGGTTCGTAGTCATCGCCGCGGGCGCGGGCATCGTCGAGGAAGGCCAGGTGGGCGCGGACCCCGGTGAGGATGTGGGCCGCGCGCAGGTTCGCGGTGTCCGGTGAGTGGATCGGGGTGGCGGCGCGGCCGCGGAGCTCGGGCCAGTTGCCGACCGTCTGGTGGCCCGTGGGGGTGAGGAAGTGGGCTTGGAGCCGGCTTCGGCCGCCGAGGGTGGTGTGGTCGATCAGTCCGTCCTTGCGGAGCGGCACCAGCACCTTGTGGATCTTGCGGGGCGGGGTGTGGGGGGTGAGCATCCGGTGGATCTGGGTGGTGGTCAGCAGTCTGTGCTGCGCGATCAGCGCGAGGGCACGGTGGGCGTGGGTGTCGCCGGTGCGCGAGGTGACGGGGGTCAGGGCCAGGCTCATGCGTACGTCTCTCCGGTCTCGGTCTGAGTGGTTAGTGCGGCTGTTGCTGCGGGCGGTGCGCTGTGGACGGTGAGGAATTCGAGGACCTTGCTCTCCTGGGCGAGTGCCAGTGCGGTCGCCTGGGCTAGTGGGCGGGCCCCGGTATTGGTGTGTGAGGCCCGAAGGAGTTCGCCGATCCTGCTGGGCTCGGCAAGGTCGGAGAACACCTCCTTGAGTTCGGGGCCGCGGATCAGCAGGGGGCCGATGCGCTTGCCCGCCACGGTGAAGGAGGCGTAGTGCCACCAGCGTTCGAGGCCGGCGACGTCGCCGGGGGTGACGACGGCGGGCCACTGGTCAGTGATCTGCGAGATCGCCTCCACGGACCCGGCGGTCGTGGAGAGGTTGGTGGCGTTCTGCATGAGGGCTGAGCGGGTCTCGGGGGACAGACGGTGCAGGAGCTGAGTCATGCCGTGCAGTCGGCATCCGAACTTCCGCAGCTGCTCGGTGATCTGGGCGAGCACGTGGGAGTCCCCTTGGTCCAGGGAGATCAGCTCGTCCAGGTAGAAGCGGAAGGCCTGGCGGTCCCTTTCGGGCAGGTCGCGGCGGGACAGGCCGGCGCGCAGGAAGTCGTGGACGATCAGGGAGATCAGCAGCCGGTTGGTGGGCCCGGTCCCTGGCGGGCAGATCCACATCACCTGACCGTCGTCCATCGCGCGCCGGATGTCGTAACCACTGACCGGACACCCCAGGAAGGCGCGGATGACCGGGGACGAACCCAGACGCTCCAGAGGGTTCAGGACGGTAGGAAGCGAGTCCCTGGGCAGGTCGGGGAAGCTGGAAGTCCACCAGCGCCGAGCCTCAGCATCGAGCAGGGCCAGCACGAGCCGGCGAAAGGCTGGCTCGGTCAGGAGCGTCCGGACCTGGAAGACCGTGGCCTGCCGCTCCGGCTCACCGGCCGCGACCGCCGCCGCATTGACGGCGAGGAGGGCTTCCACGGCCTTGGTCAGGATGGTCAGCGCCCGCGGAGCGCTGACGTCTCCCCATCCCATAGCGCCGGCGAACGCTTCGACGACGGCGGCGCAGACCTCGTGCGCTGGCTGGCCGCTGCTCATGTCGAGGAGGTTCCAGCAGCCGAGCATGTCGTCGCCCTTGCGGACGGTCAGGTCGAACAGGGCGACGCGGCTCATGATGTCGTCGTGCGCGAGGTAGCGGGCGACGTCCGCGAAGGAGTCCCCATGCGGGTCCACGAACGCCAGCCCCTGCCCGTTGTGGGCACTGGCCACGGCGTGGACCTGGGCCCGCATCGTCTTGCCCCATCCGGCCTTGCCCGACTGGACCTCGAAGAGAGTTTCGTCCTCGTGGGTCGCCAGCAGCCGCTCACCGCCGTCCGGGCTCTGGTACCAGCCCTGCGGAAGCAGCGCCTTACCCGGTTCGTAGGTCGGCATATCGCTCTCCAGCACCGGAATCCGCGCTGTGACGGTCGGCGGCTTGAGGAACCCAGCGAGTTCCTCGATCTGCGCCCACCCGCCCCGGGCCGGCCGCATCACCGCCGTCGACCACTGCTCGTCGAACCGTGTTCGCCAGGGCCGGTGGTCCGGGCCGAAGCGCACGGGTCCCAGGGACCAGCCGAGCGGGGACAGCCGGGAGACACCGGCGTACACGTCCATGGCCGCACCGATCCGGGCCAGCCTCTGCTCGGCCTGGCCTTCCGCGTTCGAGGCGCACCTCACCAGGATCTGTACCCGCACCAAGCCCGGCGTGTGGGCGAGCTTGCCCAGCACCTTGTCCCGCTCCATCCGGCGCGGGCGCGGTGAGATCACCATCTGCCCACGGGGCCGACCGCTCCATTCGGCCGGGTCGAGGAGCTTGCCCACGGCGACGGGCAGACTGTCGCCCGTGTCCTGGGTGAGCCACTGTGCATCTCGCCGGGCTTCGCGCTGAGCCTCTTGGCGGCCCTGGTGCGTGGTCGTCCAGCGGCGTGCGGCCAGTTGCCACCGCGACGCGGGCGAGATGTCCACGCACACCTCGGCGAGGTCACCCGCCGCCGTCTTCAATCCGGCGACCGCGTCGAGCAGGGGCTGGAGCGGGTCCGGGTCCTGGGGAACGTTCCGCAGTCGGGATCCGGGCTTGCCATGCAGGGTCAGGACGGCTCGCACCACATGGTCGCGCCGCTTGTCGGCGATCGGCGCCGCCCGTTTGACCTGGACACGGGGCCCGTAAGGGGTTTGTGCGATCAGGGCGTGGGCGCTCGCCGGGGCTTCGAGACGGTAGGTCAGCGCGCGCTCGCCGTCGGCGCGCAGCCGCATCCGCACGGTGCGGGCCCGGCGCGGAACCCACCACCGGCCCGACCCGGCCGCCCTCACCAGCTGCATCCCCTGACGCCAGATCTGTTCGGCGTCCGGGGCGAACTGCGAGGTAGGGGTGAGCTCGACAAACGTGCGCTCGGCCAAGGCCTTGGCGGTCAGGTGCCGCTGAACCATCTCGTACGCCAGGAGTCCGGCGGCTGCGATCAGCGCGAGCCACCAGCCGTTCGCACTCACCCATGAGGCGAGCGACAGCAGTCCCTCGACCGCCGCGGTGGCGGTGTCGAGGTCGGACGCGATCATGTGCGGTTCCATGTTCCGTCTCCGTTCGGGGTGAAGTGGACGGCCGCGGGGCGTCCGTCGAGGAAGGTCCCGGCCGGGTCGGCTCCCGCCCACACCAGCCGCACGACCGCCCGCCCCGCCTCCGGCCGGCCCGTGCCGGCGCTGGGGCTCGGCAAGGGAGCGGTGTCACGGCGGGCGGTGGCGGCCTGGATACGAACCTGCGTGTATCCGGCCGTCTCCTTCAGCCACTGCTCCCGGCCGAGGGTGAGCAGCTGGCGCTCGGCATCCGGCGGGAGGTCGGGGTGGGTGGCCTGGTCCAGAACTTGCTGAATCAGAGGGTCGGCCGACGGACCGGAGCCTGGCGGCGGAAGCTCCCCGGCCCCCGCCCGATCCGGCGACGCCGACGCGGTCGCGGAGTCCGTGACGGAGGCCGGCGCCGGTGAGCGCCCCGGCGGGCCGGACGACAGCGGCGAGGCAGGCTCGGGCCTAGCGGCTTCGACCGGCAAGACCTTGTCGGCCCGGGGGGCGGCAGCCCGGCTTGCACCGGAACGGGCCTGAGACTCGGCGGTGGGCTGGTCGTTGCTGCTGATGCCCACGCACAGCAGGAGCGTTCCGGTGGTGGCGAGGACGACGGCGCTGGCGAGGAGCCGGCCGCCGCCCGCTGGTGGGCGGGTCACAGCAGCCTCGCCCCGCCCGCGTAGTCGGGCATCGCGGTCACCGGGTCGATCCGCACGGGCTTGCCCGGCCGGGGCGCGTTGATCATCTTTCCGTCGCCGAGGTAGATGCCGACGTGGTGGATGGTGGAATCGGCGGTTGGGCTGTATCCGTAGAAGATGAGGTCACCCGGGCGCAGCGCGTTGTAGCCGGCCGAGGCGGGGATGCGCTGCCCGACACCGGCCTGCATGGCCGCGGTGCGGGGGAGGGTGATTCCGGCTTTGGCGTAGGCGTACTGGGTCAGGCCCGAGCAGTCGAAGCCGGTGACGGTGCGGCCGTCCTGTCCGCCGGGGGAGCAGCAGATTCCGGTGGTGGGCCCGCTGGGTCCGCCACCGCCCCAGGAGTAGGGGAGGCCCTGCTGGGCGAGGGCGGCCTGGACGACGGCGCCGACGTTCCCGGAGGGAAGGGAGGGAGTTCGGCCGAGGGAGTCGTAGCGGTCGATGCCCGACATGACGTCGTCCACGTACGCCCAGGACAGGTTGTAGGTGTGGATGGCCTTGCGCAGCTCTTCCCGGTCGCCGAGGTTGCGGCCCTTCCCGCACAGGTAGACGGCCGCCGACGCGGCGGCGTCGTCCGCGTTGTGGGGGTTGATCACCCCGTCCTTGTTGCCGTCCTTCCCGTACGCTCGGAACGTCTCGGGCAGGAACTGGAACGGGCCGACCGCCCGCTCGAACTCGGTGTCGTTGTCCCAGTGCCCGCCGTCGGTGTCCCGGATCGCGGTCGTGTTACCGCCGGCCCCGGACCCGTCCAGCCGCGGGCCCATGATGAGCGGCTGGATGTCCCCGCTCACCCCGACCAGACGGCCGGACGCGTGATCGGACTCCACCCGTGCGATCCCTGCCAGGACCTGCCACCGCATCCCCTTGCATGCGGGGACATGTGTCCCGATCTGCGCGGCACCGGTGAGGTAAGCGGCCATCATCCGCTCGGGGATTCCGGCCTCGGCCGCACTGACCGCCTCGCCGGCTGTCCCGCCGACGCGGTTCTTGGCCAAGGCTGTCGCGAGCACTGCCGGCCCGGCGCAGCACACGGCCGCGACCATTACGAGCACTCCGAGACACCCCAGCTTCTTCCACCGCTTCACCCTTCACCTCCCTCGCCGCGCGGCCGCTCCCCGCCCTCACGGCGCCGCTTGCGCGCCTCGGCGGCGAACTTCTCGACGTTCGCGCGGTACCGCTCCAGCTCCACCGCCCGTTGTTCGGGGGTCGGCCGCTGCGGCGGCTCCGGCGGAGGTGTCGACGGCTGCTGAGCGCGTTGCGCCACCCGGCGTGGCTGTGGCCGCGGCCTTTCCTCGGGCAGATCCCGGCGACGCTCGGGCGGCGCTTGGCGAGCCGGAGGAGCCGGAGGAGCCGGAGGGGGCGGAGGGGGCGTCGGCTGAGACCGGCGCCGAGCCGGGCTGACCGAGACAGCGGAGGGAACCCTCCCCCCAGCCTCGAAACCCCCGCCGGAGCCGGCGTCCCCGCCGGGGCTGGGTGCAGGCCTACGCACGGGTCGTTGCCGCGGTGGACGAATGGAGGATGTCGACGGCGTGGGGCCGTCGGGGCCGGGGGAGTCCTGGCGACTGATCGCGCCCCGCCCGCCGGGTCGAGGTCCGGAAGCTCCCGCGGGCGAGGAGGTGTAGATGACGGCGCCCACCGCCCCGGTCCCCACCGCGCGCCTCGTGCGGTTGATGCCGGTTCCCACCGCGCGCCCCGTGCGGCTGACGCCCGCTCCCACGGCGATCCCGGTGTTGTGGATGCTGTCGACGACGGGCATCCACTCGGCCGCGTCCTCGCGTACCCGGTGGGCCGCAACCCGCAGCTGCGTGTGCGCGTCGTCGGTGAATTCTGACGTGGCCTCCTTGGCCCTCCGGACATTGCGGGGCAGTCCGAGGGTCGCGCCGTAGGCGAGGCGGGCGGTACGCGATGCGATGCGATAGCCCCGCAGCCGTGAGGCGCCCTGGTGGATGCGCGACCCGAGCAACGGCCGATCGGTGTCCGGATCGTGCAGGATCTCGCCCGTCCACTCGTCGGTCACCATCGCGCCCCGCTTCCCGGGCACGATGCCGTTCGCGGCCGCCTGCAACAGGCCGGCCACCGGGTGCTGGCGGGGCTTGGGACCGATCAGGGCCGTATGCACACCGCGCAGCGCCATCGCGAGCGGGGCGATACCGCGTCGTCCTTCGGCGACCGCGTCGCCGAGCAGCCGGCCCGGGGACATCGGCATGCCCGCACCGTCCCCGAGGGCGGCGAGACTGCCGAGCTGCCGCAGCCGGGACCCGAACGCCCCGTGCACCACCGAGGGCCCCCCGCCCAGCCCGGCGCCGAAGCCGCCGCGATTCAGGGCGAGCGCGGCGCCCAGGTCGGAGCTGCTGCCGCGCAGGCTGCCGCCGCCGATCTTCGCGTACTGCATCCGCAGGGCCATGCGCTGCCCGAACCCGGCGGTCGCGGTCAGGATCCGGCGGTGCATGACCAGGAACGCCAGGGCAAGGGCGTCGACCAGGAGCAGCCGCTCCATCATCTGGTCAGGGCCGCTGTCGGAGAGCAGGGCATCCACGGCGATCCCGAACAGGGGCAGGCACATCGCGGCCACGAACGAAACCAGGGCGGAGACCACGAACACGCCCCACCAGCGCCACAGCAGCATCCGGGAGGGCCCGGGCAGCATCGCCCACACCCACACCACCGGCCCCACGGCCGCGGTCGCGGCGTCCGCGCCCTGGGAGCCGAGCATCACCACGGCCATCGACATGACCATCAGCGCCACGATCAGCACGGCGACCAGCAGGGCGATGACCGCCCACACCCGGTCCCAGGACGGCTCCTTCGCGTACTCGGCGCAGGCCCGGCCAGCCGGTCCCGCCTCCTCCAGATCACTGATGAGCTGTGAGAAGGGGTCCGGCGTGTAGTCGCCGGTGCTGGTGCCGGCCTCGCAGTAGTTCCTGGAGGCCCCGTCCAGCTTCGAGCACGGGTTCGCCTTCTCCGGGTTCTCGCAGTAGTCGTCAGCCGATCCGATCAGCCCTTCGCAGTCTTCGTTGGCCCGCCTCGGGGTGCTGGATTCGGAGGCGGCGCCTTCCGCCGGCTTCTCGCCTTCAGCGACGTCTTTCTTGCAGGATTCCTTCAGGGGCCCGATGACGCCTTCGCAATTGCTGTCCGGGCCGGGGGCCGGGGCCGTGCCGCGAGGTGCCTTTCCCTTGGGCAGGCCGCTCTTGACCCACTTCACATGGGCCTTGTAGGCGGCCTCTTGACCGGCCTTCCTCGGGTCCAGAACGCGGCCGTACTGGACCAGCATGTAGGGCTTGACGACCAGGGCGTCGGTGAGCGCGTGCTGGATCGGGGTGATGACGGTCCGGGCCTCGGCGCGCTCCTTCACGCACGCCTCATGGGCGGGCCCGACCGCGGTGTCGCAGGGCCGGCCGCCTCGTGCCGGGGTGTCGAAGTAGGAGGAGGTGGTGATGGACGCGACCTCCAGGGCAGCCTGGTGGGTCTGGTCCAGGGGGCCGTCTTTGCCGAGGAGGTAGTCCGGGCGCACGAAGGCACTGGCGGCCAGGGCGGCGATGACCAGCGTCACCACGATCTCACCGAGGCCTTTGCCGACGCGGCCGCGGACGAAGAGGATCAGGCCGAAGGCGAAGGCCCAGGCCAGCATGAGACCTTCGAGGCCCAGAGCGCCGACCACGTGCCGCTCGTAGGCGTCGGCGAGACGCTGCGCGGGCTGGATCAGCAGGGTGTGCAGGGGGAAGCGGAACACGAAGCCGATCAGCCAGCAGCACAGCCCGACCAGCAGCCGCACCAGCGTGAACAGGCCGCCCATGACAAGCCGCTGGGTCTCGCGGGCAATCCCGAGGTCGGGAGTCTGACCTGTCGCGACCGCCTCAACGATCGGCGCCGAGCCCGTCCGGGTGGGTTTCGGCCCGGCCGCCGCCTCCAGCCGATAGCCGCTCAGCGGAGCACCCTCGCTGGTCAGTACATCCAGCGGCCCCAGAAGTCCGCCGCCGGCCGACCCGTCGGCTGCCATCGCGACCGACGTGTTCGTCACCAGGAACACGACCGTCAGCAGTCCGACGAACCCGGCCGCCCGCAGGGTTCCCCGGTCCATCACCAACCGCCCGGCCCTCATGCCGTCCCCCCGGCGGCGGGCCGTGCGGTGCGGCCGGGCGTGGTGAAGATCGCTTCCCTGAGGCGGGGGACCGGCGGCACGACGACCTTGATCCGCCCGATCTGCATCCGCGGGTCACGCAGCAGCATCTCCCCTTCCCGTCCGGCCTGCCCGACCGGCGAAAGACCGCTGGTCACCAGCCGGACAAGGTCCTCGTCCTCGCCGTCCAAGCCCAGGAAACGCAAGGCCTTCGCCGCGCGAACGCCGTCCGCCGTGCGGGATACATACCGGTAGGCGATCAGACCGGCGTCCTTGCCGAGCTCCTCGACGGCATGGGCGCCCATCAACGCGCCGGCGCCGTGCTTGCGGCCGTCGTGCAGCATCTCGTGGATCAGCGCGGCACCCTCCGCGGAGGAGGTCAGCCAGTACACCTCATCCAGGGAGACCAGGCAGAACCGCCCCGGGTCGGTGAAAGCCGCCTGCCGGGCGATGGCCGCGATCAGATACAGCACCGCCCGCCCGATCAGAGCCTCCAACGGCTGCTGCCGCAGGACCTCGACGTCCGCGAAAGCCTCCTTCGGCGGAAGCGTCAGACCAGTGGTCGTGACCACGACCATGTCCGCACCCAGGTCCCCGGCAAGGTTCACCGGCGGCAGAGCGGGGTCGAACACCATGGCCGCCAACGGGTTAGCACGGACGATCTTCAAGAGGTCGGCCATGGTCGTCGCCGCCTCGGCACGGCCGCCGCTCCCGCCTGCCGCGAGGGAGGCCAGCACGTTCAGGACCTTGCCCATCGACGGGTCCGGACCGCCGGCCACTTCCTCGACCGCGTGGTGCAAAACCGCACCGGCGGCCGTCATCGCCCCCACCCCCAGCTGCAGCGTCAGATACGACAGGGCGTAATGCGCGCCCACGGCCCCGCCGAACACCCGCAACGGGTCGATGCTGATGCGCGCTTCGGCGGCGTCGATGATCTGGGCCCGTTCACCCATCGACGCGCGGGCGAAGGACGCCCACTCACGGATCGGGGTCCGGTCGATCACGATCGCCCGCCCGCCACGGTCCACCACACCCGCCGTGATCAGCTTCGCCAGCACACTCTTGCCGCTGCCCAGGTCACCGATCACCGCACTGGACGCGGACGCGTTGACCTGCGGCGCGTCGGCCGGGTTCAGCAGAACGGGCCGGATCGTGCCGCTGTCCAGGTCATGGGCGATCATCATCCCCGTCGGGTCACCCACCCGCGACAACGTGAACGCCCCCGCCGCCGCCCAGTCCTCCGACAGCTGATGCTGCGCGAACTGCCCCAGCTTCGGCGCCCGCACCGTACCCGGCAGACCGAGGGCGAAGAGTTCCTCCTGCGCGCCGTAGGGGCGCACCACCCGGTAGTCGCCACCGGACAAGGCCGCCGACAGCTCGCGGGCACGGGCGTCACAGGTGAGCGCGTCAGCGGCCCACACCGTCAGCACGGTCACCGCCTGGACCTCGACCTCCACCGAAGTCCGCGCCATCCGCGCGTCCTGCTCCGCCAGATCCTCCGCGGCGTCCGGCAGCGAATGCGGCAGACCGGTGGGCTGCGCACCGTACTGGTCGGCCTGGTCCAGCAGTTCGCGCTTCTTGCGCTGGACCTGCGCGCGGGCCTTCTTCGCCGGGACCACCCGCATGTCCACCGTCACGTCGACGGGGAACGGCAGTCCCTCCAGCTGGGCCAGGACATCGGCTGCCTCCACCACCACCGCCGGCGGGAGCTCCGCCAGCACGAGATGCGCCTGGTAGCCGGTACCGGCCTCGGACTCGACCTGAAGCCACCGCCTCCCCACCGGCGACGACGCCCCCGCCTTGCGCCACCACGGCGCTTTCGCCGCGGACTTTCGATCCTCGCGTATCCCCTGCCCGCCCTCGGCGAGACGGATCTCCCCGAGGTCCGCGTAGGAGGAGGACCGAAGCCGGCCCTCGCGGACACGGCTCCCGTACAGGGGGCTGTGCTCGGCGTCCGACAGGAGCGGCTCCTGCGCAAGGCCGCGGTGCGCGGCGTGCTGAAGCATCCACACGATCTCGGCCGGGGCGGCGGGCCGCAGCCCGAGTCCACCGCCCAGGGAGGTCTGTATCCGGGCGGCCTGCGCGCGAGCGGCCTTCACCTCCGCCTCGGGCACCGGCACCGGAGCAATCCCCAATGCCGCCGACAGCTCCCCGTACAGCGCGGACAGCGACGCGGCCGCCGCCGAACCGTTCGTGGCGACGGGCACCGTCAGCCACAGGGTCCGCTCGTGCATCTCCTCACCGGCCAGCAGGTCGACCGATGCCGCGCACGTCTCGGCCCACTCGGGCAGCCGCCTCCAGTCCACATCGGCCACCATCCGCTCGGCGACCTCACCCGGATCGGTACGGGCCGCCAGAACGAACAACCGCGGCTCCATGCCCGGCATCGACCGCACCAAAGACGTGACCCGCCCGAGCAGCTCCTGCCGGACAGGGGCGGGCAGGTAGCCGCCCGGGAGCGGGTCCATCCGCCACACCGCCCACACCCGGCCCGACTCCGACCACAGCAGATGACCGGCGATATGCCGCAACGGCGTCCTCATGCCGCACTCCCCTGGGCCGCGACATCACCGGCGACGAGCCGGGAGAGCCCCGAACCGGCCGCCGCCCGCGCCACCACACGGCGCGGACCAGCCGCCGGCACGACCGCGAGGGCGGGAGCCGCCTCGATGACGAACCGCGGCCGCCACACCGACGGGGCCCGGTCGCGAGCCACACGGCCCCCGACCCGGCCCGCCGGGTGCCGCAGCAGCAACGACAGCACCCCGAACAGGGCGGTGAACGGGTTCTGCCCGCCGATCTGCGCACCGCGCACCGCCCACACCGACACCAGCCACAGCACGATCGGCACCGGCCCGGCCCACGCCCACCAGTCGAACCCCTTGACCAGCGCGAACGCGCCGCCACCCAACACCACAAGCTGCGCGGGGGTGTAGGGGCCGAACGGGACCGTCCAGTCCCCGAGCTTTCCCAGCACCCACGGATGCCGGCGCGCACTCGTATACGCCCGCGCGATGCGCGGCTGCCCGCTCACAGGGTTCCGTCCGGCGAACCGTGGGCGGGCCGGTCCGGGTCGACGATGACGGTGACCGTGCCGGCGCTCTTGGCCGGGTTCTCGACTTCGTCCTTGACCTTCCCCGAGAGAGAGTCGCGGGCGCTGTAGATGCCCAGGGCCAGCACCATCGCCAACAGGGCTCCGATGCCCGCCTTGAGGCTGAACCGTCGGACGATGGTCACCAGGACCACGGCCGCTAGGGCGACCTTCAGGCCGGAGTCCGTCCACCCGGCGAGCGTGCCGATGATCGAATCCCCGAGCGCGTCGAGCTGGCCGGCCAGCACGTAAGTCTTCATCGCGCACCGCCCACGAACGCCGCAGACGACGGCGAGGCAGCGGGCGCCGGCTCGGCGGCCGGACCGGTGCCGCTCTCCAGAGCGCTGACCTCCCACCGGCCCGCGCGCGCCGTCACCTCCACCCGGTACACCAGCGGCCACCGCACCCCGGCCCGGTCCTCACCCACCACCCGCACCCGCGCCCGCGCCTTCGTCCCGTCCGCCGGCACCGCCGCGGCGGCCGACCCCGTATCCGCGACCACGCCCTCGACGTCCACCCGCGCGTACGAGGACGCCGACGGCGCCGCCACCCGAACACCGGGAGACAGGTACCGCTCCAGCCCGGCACTCTGCCCGCCGCCCAGGTAGGCACGGACGAACTCGGCCAAGGTCGTCGCCAACGGAGCCCCGGAGGACACCGCATGCGTGAACCGGGAAGCGGGAGCGGTGCCCGCCGCAGGGGCGGCCACCTCCGCCGGAGCACCGGAAATGACAACCGCGCTGCTCCCGCTGCCACCTGTGCCGGGCACCGCGAAATAGCGGACCAAAGGGGTCCCCCCGGTCGCGCCCGGGACGCCAGCCGGGCTCGGCGTCGACTGCGCGGGCGCCTCGCGGTCGGCGATTGCCGCGACCACGACCGTCCACCCCTCGCCCGTACGGGACGTGCGCACCGCCACGGTGCGGGTCGTCGACGGCACGCTCCCCTCGGCTCGGGGACGCTTGGGCAACTCGATGTCCGGCGCGAGGGAACGGACGGCACCCGCAGCACCGGAGTCAGTCGACGACGCGTCGGCGCGAAGCCACAGCTCGACGAACAGTGCGGCGGCCCCCGCCGGGTCGACGGTGGGCTGGACGGAACGCTCGACGCTCGGCGTGGGCGCGGCCTGCGCGGGTGTGCTGCGGGGGAGCACGAGGGCGACGGCCAGAGCGAGGGGTCCCGCCGCCAGAGCCGTCCAGAGACCGACCCTGGTCAACGAGGGGCCACGGGAAACCGATCGGGTCCGGTCCACCGGGACCGTCTCAGGCCGCTCCTTGCGCAGCGGCCCGGATACACGAGGCGCCCGGACAGCCCTATCGGGAGATGGCCGCCGTCGGCCGACAGAAGGAGAAGGAGAGGGGCTCATGTGAGGCCTTCCCGAGGAGAGGGAATGTTGTCTGACTCAGGAAACGGGCGCCCGCTCACCGGTCGACTCACCACTGTCAGCCCCTTACCATCACGAGCCGACAACGCTTGCGCTGGTGAGGTCGCGGTACCTCACCAGCGGCACGCCAGAACATCCCCACCGCAGGTCAGCGACTTCCCCGGCCCGACAACTGCATCGCTTGCCCAAGCCGAGCTGTGCGCGCACGCACAAAATGTCACCGGATCACTCCGTGCCCGGTGAACTTCGGTAGCGCTGAATATCCCCACCGCAGGTCAGGACCGTGCAGTGCCCCAGATGGTGACTGGGCGGCCGCACGTGAGGTCCTGCTGCGCTCGCAGGGGCGGCGAGGCGGCTTCGAGGCCTTTCAGGTGCGTGCGGCTCGCGCGTCTCGAACGGCTGCTCGCGGTCCTCATCGCCGCCGTCCCCGGCCGCCATCTCCCGGCCGCCGCCACCGTTCTCGCCGGACTCGGCGTGGCCAGCCTCGCCGCCGCGATGCTCCTGGTCCTCGCGATCGTTCTGCCCCGCCTCGGCGGAGACGCCCGCGGCTCGTACCTCCACTGGGCTACCTGCACGCCCGAGGAGGTGACCGCCGACCTCGCCGTCGACCGCAGCGCCGAGCGGCTCGTGGTCCTCTCCAAGATCGCCCTCAAGAAGATGCGCGCCCTGCGCACCGCGATCTTCGTCACGGCGGGCGCGCTCGCCGCCCTCGCTCTGGCCTCGTCGTCACCCTCGTCTGACCGTCCAGCCCGCTCCGCGAAGAAGGAAGGCCTGTCCATGACCGAGGTCATCACCACCAACACTCCGGCGCCCGCGCCCCGCAGCATCGGCTTGCGCATCCGCTACGCCGCCGTGATCGGCGCCGAGCTGGTGTGCCCGATCCTCGCCGGTGTCGCCGCCCTGCTCGCCGCAAACGCCTACCTCCACCACTCCGGGCCGGAGGCCGGACGGCTCGCCCTCCTGGGCGGCCTCGCCGTCGCCGCCGGAATCGTCGCCCAGACGTTCTTCGGTGACGCCCTGCGCCGGGCCACCGCCCGCCTCAACGGGCAGCTGCGCGGCGGCCGTACCTGGTCCTGCGCCTCCTGCGGGACTTCCATCCGCGCGGACCGGTGGTCCGACCACGACACCGACACCGCCGAGCGGCTCCTCGGAGACCCCGACGCCCACGGCTGCACCGGCCCGCGGACCTGATGCACGGGGCGGTCGGCCCCCCGGCTACCAACCTTGACGCCGACCGCCCCGCGTCCCAGCCCGCTCTAACCGGAGCAGGGGGCAGCCACATCGTCCCTCACGCCCGAGACGGAGCCCGATCCCATGACCCCCACCCGACCCGACACCGACGAGACCACCGCCGCCAAGGCCCGCCTCGACGCGGCCGCCGCCGCGCGGGACCAGACCATCGATAACGCCCAGCGCACCTACTGGCAGGCGGTCAAGGCCGAGATGGAGGCCAAGAACCTCACCCAGGCCGCCGTCGCCGCGCACCTCGACTTCAGCCGCGAGCACGTACGCAAGCAGCTCAAGCGCTACACCGCCGACCAGTAGGCCGGCGCAAATCCCGGGCGACCGCAGCATCGGCCAGAGGCGCGCGGCCGCCCGGGCTCCCCGTCACGACCTGCTGCACGACGAAGGCCCCCGCTCCGCCGGATCATCCGGGACGGAGCGGGGGCTTTTTGCCGTCCCCCGTCAGGGGCAACTGCACGTGGGCGACGAGGCACCGCGCTGATGCAAGGAAGATCGGCGCGGCAGCAGGGTGCAGCGCCGACACACCAAGCCCTTGCGGGCTCTCAGGGCCGCCCGGCGGAAGAAGGACCCGACCAGGGCAAGGAGCAGAGTCGCCAGGACGTTTCCAAGGACTTCGTGGAGCAGGAAGCTCAGGATGTTCTCCGCGATGAGGTTCATGCGGCACATCGTCGAGCGGGAGCCGGGAGGGTTCGCAGCCGTGAGCAGTTCCGCGAAACATGCAATCAGGCAGCGGCAGCCTTGGGATGATCTGGGGCAGTTGTCGACGGTAATGGAAAGTTCTGAGAGGTGGTCGACGTGGCACGTGGGCGGGCGGGGGACCTGAAGATGCCGGACCTCCCCGCGGGCGCAGTCCGCATGTTCAAGGAGCACCTGCACGCGCTTCTCCTACGAGCCGGTTCGCCCTCGATCGCAACCATTCGCAGGGAGATCCAGCCCATCCAGAGGTGTGGTCGGAGCACTGTCTGGAACATGTTCAGCAGCCCCCACGTAGGCGGCCGCGACCCCGTGATGGCAGTAGCCGACGTGCTGGTGGTCCGGCTCCGTGGCGCGGACGAAGCGGCCGAACTGGATTGCGTTGCCGCACTGTGGCAGGCGGGCTGGCTGGAGAGTGCCGGGCGGGTACCACCGGCGGCACAGCCGCCACACACCGATGTCTGGGCACGACTGGGAACCTTCGGACCCGTTCTTCCCGCAGAGCCGGAAGTGCCCGACCTCAAGGAGTACGTCTCGGCAGAGGTGTGCGCCGTATGCACGGCTCCCCTCATCGTGCCGGGATCGGTGGCGCGGACCCTTCCGCTCTACTGCTCCACACGCTGCGCCAACGCAGCCGCGCGGTGCGCCAGCGCCAGCACTCCTTCGCTGCACCGCGCGCCTGAAGTTCGGGCAGGAGACAGCGACCCTCCCCTGATCTGAGGGGTGTCATCCGAGCTTTCCGCGAAGGCCCCTTCCCCCCGGATGGTCCGGGGGGAAGGGGCCTTCTGCGTTTCGGTCGCTGCTCCGAGTCTGGGTACGTGGTGGGATCCGGCCCGCCAGGCGGATCGGGTTCCAAGATTCTTGCCCGCCCGGCGGGAGCGGACGAAGTTGCCTGCACCATCGCCGTCCGGGATGACGTAAGCCGGGGGAGGCTGCGTGATCACACAGCCCTGCGACCCTGCGATTCGTGCTCTGGATGGCCCCGCGACGGACACGCGCACGCCGACGACGGCCCCCGGAGTGACCTCTGTCACATGCGAACGGCAATCGGACCACAGGTCGCCCTGATGGAAGAGCAGAGAGGGTTGCACGTCGGAGCCGTGCACGAAAATGAAGACCCTGGTGGGAAGGCTAGAAGTGTGACGCGCATGCAACCCTGAGCACTCCGAATTGAAGAACACGCTGGTCGGACACGGTGTACACCCTTCCATGCTGGACGAGTTCAGCCTCAGCAGAGCCCAACTCCGCGCGTAGGATGGGCAATGTCCAACAGCCCGCGCGGGTGCTGGGTCAGCCGGGGTTTGTGGACCGCGGTCTCGGCCGGCCGTCCCAGCCGCGAGCGGTCCGGACAAGGATCAATCCGATGACCCGAGGAACCGCCGACTCCGAGCCCGTCGAACCGGAAGACCCGCGAGGGTCGGAAGGCGAGCCGAAGGAAGAGGCCCCCGGGGAAGAGGACCGTTCGACGCGTAGGAAGAGCATCGGCACGGAGGCAATCAGGTTCGCCCTGAACGGTTTCGCGGACGATGTCGCTGACGGACTCGTATGGGCCGCTCAGCAGGCGTACGACCTCGGCGCCAGCTTCCTGTAAACACGCAACGCCCCCCAGGTGGTCGCACACCTGAAGGGCGTCAGAGCGGGATCTTGCTCCCAACGGTTGCCCTCGCCCCGGCCTCTGCAGCTTGGTGCGGGGGCTTCCGTGTTTCCCCCGGCTTCACTGGACCAGGGGAGACTGTGTATCGGTGATCGGGATGGAACTGTCCACGCCCAGTGACACTTTTAAGTACTACGGCGAGCATACCCGCCGACCCCGCCGACTTGCGTCCTGCGACCGAGCCCTCCCTCGCGCCCCGGTGAGTGGTATCTAGCAAGTCTGGCCGCTCGTGGGGGGCTGGCCGGGGCCGCCCGCTCGTTCATTGTTCGGGCTCCGCCGGGCCGTCAAGGGCGCCGTCGGCGTCGCTGCGCGATGCGCGTTGCGCACCCTTGACTGCCCGCCGCGTCCCTGGTGCTGGCTGGGCTATCGGGCGGCCCCTCCGCTGTGGCGGCCCCGCGAGCCGCTGCCCGTCGCCGGACTGTCGGACATGCCGCGAAAATTCTTGGAAGTCGGTGTCGTCCGAAGGGACGGCTGCAGGCACGAGCGGGGTGAAGAGCCGACCACAGGATGGTCGGTCCCACCCCAAGGGGGAGTGTGTGAACGTCAACAATCCGCCGTACTGCCTCGGCTGCTCCGACGAGTCCGACCGCCAGCGCGTGGTGTTCCCGACGGCCCCGGACGGCAGTCGCGTCGAGACGCCGACCGGTCTGTACGGGGACCAGGACCGTTGGTGCAAGCCCTGCTGGATCTTCAAAGACCCCTTCGAGCGGTTCGAGTTCCTGTACGGCCGGCGCCTGCGGAGCTACACCCGAGGCCGTCTGCGCCACGTGCCCGGCGGCGCCCGGGAGATGGCGGTGGACGACGTCACCTGAGAGGCCGGCCTCGAAGGGCAAGCCCCGCCGGAGCGCTTGAGCCGGTCGATCGTCGTGACGCCCGGGTCGGATCCGGCGTTGTTCCGGGCATGGACAACGACCTGCTGGAGGTGCTCCTCGACGGGCTCACGGAGCCGCGCCTGAAGCTGATCAGCGAGGACGAGGCGCGGGCCCTGATGATGTTGCTTGGGCTGCTCGACGACACCGAGCAGCCCGAAGATATCCGCCACGCGGCCGGAGAGCTGCGCTTCCGCATCGGCTCCCGCCTGGCCATGCCCCTGTAAGAAGGGCGGCACTGGAGCCTGCTGCAGGGCGGGGCCGGACACGTCGAATGGAAGGGTGGGGCCGCGCCCCGTACGGCTACGACGCGGCCACCCTGTACCTGTACGCGCTGCTGGCCCCCGAGACGGCCGCCTGCATCCGCACCGAGCTCGCCCCCGTCCCCCGAGGCACGCACCGGCCTGCTGACCGTGTGCGCGCAGATCCTCCAGGCCCAGGACCGGATCGACTTCTACGCCGAGCTCGCCGGGCCCGTGCGTGAGCGGCTGGCCCGTCTCTAGGCGCTCCTGTTCACACCCGGTTGGTCCCGTTAGACCCAACGGGACCAACCGGTGAACCTGCGACCCCATGAGGGACGACACGTACGAAGTTGCTGCGCCCGATGACCGGGTTCAGCACCGCCACGTGGCCCTGCGGGCCCGTCACGCCGCCCACCGTTGACCTGTCCGCCGGAGGTGGTCCCTGCTGGACAACGAGGGTGTCCTGAAGGGGGGTTGAGATCGCCCGTAGACCACAAAATCACAGTGATCTGCATCACATGATTGTCGGCAGGGGCTGACAGGCGGGTTATCCACAGAGACGCCCCTGAGCAGGGTTTTCCCCTGTGGATAGATTGCTTCGCAATCCTCGCCTCTCGTGGTAGGCGGACGGGGAAAAGAGCGCCCGGCGGACTGTGCGGAGGTGCTGTCCGCCCTGACGCAGGCCCAGGGCACCCCAGTGCTACCAGTAACGTGGTTGGGCACTGAAGACCCTTCAGAAAGACGAAGGGAGACCACCTTTGCGGAGCCGATGCTTGCCGGCCTGGCTCCGCTGGGATCTCCCACTCGCCTGCTGTCGGGTGCCCGCTCACTGTGAGGAGACCGGAACCCTTGACGACCATTGACCGTACCCCAAACGACTCGCCGAGCTCCAACCCGCTGGCGTGGGTGATCGCCGTCACCGCACTTGCCTCGATCGTGGCGGTGGTCGTCTTGGCGCTGACGCACAACCCGGAGGCGGCAACTGCCGTGGGAACCATCGGCGGCGCGGTAACCGCTCTCGGCGGCTCCTGGGCGAACCTCCGCACCCGCAAGTAGCTGAGGCGGCCGACTCTTCTTCAGCGCTGGGTCGGGGCGGCCCTGGCGCCCGGCCGGTGCCTGCCCCCGGGCGGGGGCGCGAAGTGCCGGTGAACCTTCCCGCCCAAGAAGCAGCCAGCCCCCGTCAGACCCAACGGGACTGACGGGGGCTGAGCTGTGTTCACACCTTCCCGGCCCGCTTACCCATGCCCTTGTGTCCATGTGCCGGTGCCGATCCCGGACGTCAGGGAAGGGCACGGGAGGATCGGATGTCGAACAGGCGGAAGGCCAGGGTCAGAAGCACTTGCGGTGTACTACCTCGGGGCCTTCCTTCTCGTAGTCCCGCGCGGGTGATCCACATGTCTGCGGTAGAGGCACCCCGGCGCGATGGATGCTTCTGTTTCATAGGTGGTCGCCTATGGAACACGGCGCCGCGGGATGGTCCACCTGCAGCGATCGTGTTTCATGAGGCGTTGCAAACGGTGGGACGCCTGAAACACCCCCATGAACGGCGGCGGTCTCCCCGGGGGACGGCTGTCCGGCTCGGTCGGGGACGTGCTGTTGTCCGGGCTACAGTCACGCGAAGGGGCCCGGAACCACTTGCACTGGCTCCGGGCCCCTGCTGTCAGTGGGGTCGGTACGGGTCAGGCGGTCTTCGCCGGCGCGAGGAGGGTGAAGAAGGTCTTCCGGTCCTCGTCGCTCATCTTGCCGTCCATGGAGACGGCCGTGCGCAGCGTGCGGATGGTCTCCTCCGCCGGGATCTCCCACCGCCGGTGGGCCTCGCGCGTGATGTCGCCGATGTAGTGGTGGGCGGATTCGGGGTGGTGGCGGATGAACCAGTCCAGCATCTCCGCGACCGGACGCGAGACGTACAGCATCCACACCCTCTCCTCCTCCGGCCCGGTCTCCTCGTGTTCCTCGTCGCCGCGGTCCATCTCGACCGCGTCGGCGAAGCCGTGGAGTACCGCGTCCACCACGGTGGGGCCCAGGAGGTGGGTGGGCAGGATGCGGTCCAGGCTTACGGCGACAGTCCAGGCCAGGGCGTCGGAGACCTCCCGGACGGAGGTCTCGTTGCGGGCGCGCAGGATCCACCGCTTCCGCACGTCCGGCCGTTCCCACAGGGTGCCGTGGAAGTCGGCGGCGAAGTGGTCGCGGACCTCGGCGGCGCCGCGGGAGAGGTCGTGGCGGTCGCCGGCGGACATGGTGGCCTTCACGCCCTCGTAGGAACGCTGGCGCGCCTCGACCCAGTCGTCGGCCACCGCCCGCGCCCACTGATCGCGGCCTCCGACCGTCGCCTGCGGCTGGGGGACCTCGCTGTTGCCGCGGGAGATGTAGGCCCGCAGCGTGGAGGCGGTGATGCCGCCGAGCTCCGCCATCTCCGGGACGCCCAGCAGCTGGGCGCCGGTCAGTTCGGGGCTGGCGAGGTCGACCACGCACCGGTCCAGGGGCAGCGCGCCCCCCCGCTCCTGGTGGAGCTGCGCCCACAGGGCCAGGTGGTCGCCCCAGTTCTCCGGCGCCGGGTCCTTGGGCTCGAAGGTGAGGACCTTGCCGATGTGGGCGCGGGCCGGGTCGGCGCGCCCGTCGAGCATGTCGGTCGCGCTGACCGTGACGGCGGCGCGGGCCTTGCGACGCTCGTGATCCTGCGTGATTGGGTCCCAGACCTGACCGGGTCGGTACCAGGTGGTGCCGTCCCACCAGTAGCCGCCGGCACGGAACAGCAGCTGGTCGCCGCCCCAGGTGCTGTGCAGGGAGGCCGTGTCGTTGTCGCGCATGAGCAGCACGGTCCGGCCGTGCTCGGGGTGGTAGCGCACCGACCAGCCCAGGGAGTGGTCGAGGGGGTCGGTGGTGAAGGCATACCAGGCGCCGCTCTGGCGGTTGGTGTCGTAGCGGCCCCACATGCCGTCGGCCTTGTTGCGGCCGACGGCCTCGATGGCCTCGGGCCCCTCGTCGAGGGGGATGTGCGAGTCGTCGACGAACGGCAGCCCGGGCACCGGGTGGTCGGTGCGCACGCCGTTGGCGAGCGGATGGATGTGCATCAACGTGATTCCTCATTCCGTGTCGAGTGCTGCACATCTTGTGCAGCGGTTTACGTCATCTCTTATACACCGTCAGGAGTGCCTTCAAACACAGCGTTATTCGGACAGCCTTCCGCATCGGTTGCCACCGATTCGCTTGCAACGGAACCGGGTTGGGGGGTCACGTCGGATAAGCTCTCCTTATCCGACGCGACAAAAGGGGACATGACGCCCCGTCGAGCAGCGCGTCCGACCGGAGGGGAAAACCGCCGTGGCCTACTACTTCATGAGCGACGAACCGCGTGTCGCCCCGTTCAACGCCGACGACCTGAAGCAGGAACATGCCAAGTCGCTCATCGAATACCTGGACCAGATCTGGAAGACGCTGGCCGAGAAGCACGCGGCGGACAGCTTCGAGGGGCGGGCCGCCCGCACGCTGAGGGAAGCGGTCGGCATCCACCAAGACGCGCTCAACGAGTGCTTCGACGACGAGGAACCCGAGACACTCGAAGCCCGCAAGCAGGCGTGGAACCGACTGGTGTGGCTGGTCTGGCCGTGGGAGGGCACTCCCGGGTACGACGCCCGTCAGTGGCGGCTGGTCCACCACGTCGATGCCGACGACGCGGTCGAGGGAGCCCGGCAGCTGCTCGCCTCGCGGGAGGCCATCGCGCAAAAGCGGCGAGCCGAGCTGGAAGCCCTGTGACCACCGTCCCCATCACGCTGCCGCCTGCCGAGGACGATCTCGGCGGGCGGCAGCCCCCCGCGCCGCTAGACCCGGTGGCCGACGAGCGTCAGGCGCTCATCGAGCGGTGGGCCGAACGTCACGGCGTCGACGCCGCACGCCGTCTGGCCGAGGCCGAGGACCTGGCCGACGCCGTCGCCGCCGCGATCATTCCGGAGAACACCACCGACACCTACGCCAAGAGCTGGTTGGTGTGGAAGCGGTTCTGCGCGGGCACAGGCCTTCCCGAGGCGGCGGGCAGCCGGGGCGCCCTGGTCGCGTTCGTGGCGTGGATGCTGAGCGAGGGCCGGCAGAACGGCACGGGCTACGCCCCCACCTCGGCCTCCACCCACCTGGCGGCCACCGTGGTCGGCCTGCGCGAGCGCGGCGCCACGGTGTCCGGTGACGACCAGGCCGAGGCCCGCGCCGCGTTGGAGGGCCTGACCATCAAGCTCCTCAAGGCCGGCGAGCGGCGCGGCCGCGGCCAGGCCGTCGGCGCCGACATCGACGGCCTGCGCACCCTCGCCCGAGCCTGCCCCGACAACCTCACCGGCGACCGGGACAAGGCACTCACGCTCACCGGTTTCCACTACGCCAGTCGCAGCCAGGACCCGGCCGGACTCCTCACCGGCGACGTCACCCTGCACCCACGCGGCCTGGTCGTCGCCATCCTCACCGGCAAGACCAAGCACAGCGTCCGCAACGCCAAGATCGCCTACGCCGATGACCCCGAGATCTGCCCGGTCCGCGCGTGGACCGCGTACCGCAACCGCCTGGTCGCCGAACACGGTCCGCGGTGGACCGACCCGTCGACGCCGGCCTTCGTCGGCATCGACCGGTGGGGCCACATCACCGGCGGCATGGGCCCGGACTCCGTCACCCGCGCCATCAAGCGGATCTCCACCCGGGCCGGGGTCCCGATCGCCTGGACCGGGCACTCCCTGCGCATCGGCCTGGCCTCCGTCGCCCGCCGCAAGGGCCGCGACGGCATCGCCATCGCCGACCAGGGCGGTTGGGCTCGCCACTCCCGCTCCATGCTCGGCTACATGCAGCGCGACGACGGATGGGACGACAACGCTTCCGTTGGCCTCGCCTGACCCGGCAGGAACGGTCCTGCCGGGTCAGGCGCCGGAGTGTTCCGAAAGGGATCGGGTGATGGATCGTTCTTGCCGGACTTCTTGTCGGCGAAGATCTGGCATGCCGTCGTCTTGTGCAGAAGGGCAGGTTGTCAACACCTCCTTCTAGAAGCAGGTGCGCGCGCTGGGGGCGAAGGCGAGGAGGTCTCGGCGTCTGGGGGCGAAACGGCATGCAGTTCCTCAGCGACCCGATCCGAAGAAGGCCGTGGAGAAGTTCGAGGACATCACCTTGTTCATGAGGTCGAAGGTCCTGCTCAAGCTCAAGAAGTCGATCGAACCAGGGGCACATCCATGTGGTGGTGATGGGGCATCGTCCACGTGCTGAGCAGCCCGAATGTCTCAAAGCGTCGCGTGGGCTTGGGCCCTGGCCTGATGGTCGCCGGGCTCTGGGCACAGATTTGGGCGGCAAGTCGTGAGTGATTTGTGCCACATTGGCAGGGGTGAGTTCGCTGAGGAAGCGAGAGCGCATGACCTCGATAAGCGGCTGTGACCTGGGGTGACACGGAGGTCTCGTTTCCCATACTCCCGGCGAGTGACATTCCACGAATCTGTAGTCCAGTTCGGAGTGTCGCGTGGGGAGTTGGCGTGACCGTACTCGGTTGGGTCTACCGGCCCGGCGTATCGTTTGGACCCATCGAGAGCCCTTCGGAAATGACGAAGGGAGACCGCTGCGAGGACTGCTTCCTAGGGCCTGCCTCGCGGAGGATCTCCCTCTCGTCTGACATCGGGCTGCCGCTCCACAGTGAGGAGAACAAGGCAAGTGACGTCGATCGACCGTACCCCAGTCCCCGCCAGTCCCCAAGGACCGCAGCTCCGAGCTTCCCTTCTCAAGTGGCTGACGGCCGTCACAGCGCTGTCGGCCATCGTTGCCACGGTGGTTCTGCTCGTCATCGGCAACGCGGAGGCTGCCACGTCCGTGGCCGTCATCGGAGCAGCCGCGCTGGGCGTCGGTGGCATCCAGGTGACGATTCAGATCCGGCGCTGACCCGCCGACTGTGAGGCCCCATGTGTCGGGAGACCGGAACATGGGGCCGCCGCTTTCGGGAGCAAGATCGCGTATGTGGACTACAAGGAGAACGACCACCCGGTCCGTGGTGGCCCGTCCAGGGCTGGCTGGCGTGGTTGCCGAGGTCCGAGGGGCGGCGTCCAGAGGGATCAGCGGGGAGGGCGATCAGCTCAGGGCCCTTCGGGGGCGCGGAGCCGTGCGACGGAGGCTCGCACCCCGGACGGCGAGCCGTACCGGCGTGCGGACCAGGGCCTGGTGGTGGAAGTCGCAGCCGGGACGACACGGCACGCGGTGGTTACGGTCCTGCGCGTTTACGACTGACGCGCAGGCATCAACGGGACGGGGGAGACTGCAGGGTCAAGCTCCGGAGTGGGGCTTTTGCTGGGCCTGCTGGAGTGCGGTACAGCACGGGACGCAGAGCGAGTTCTCTAGGGGAGGGACCTGTGGTGCACGTCGGGTGCGTAAGAGTCAATGCAGCTCAGCGTCAGTGCGGGCCAGGATAGCGAGTGCAACATCTGTGGCGCCATCGCTGGATCGAGCGGCACCACGCGAAGAGATCCATAACGCCGAGGACCGTGCGCATGCCGAGAAGGCGGTCTCCGCGTTCGAGAAGGCGTACAGAGCGAAGTCCCAAGACCTCAGCTGAGGGCCACCGGCGAAATGTGCTGACCTGCGGTGATGGCGTCGGTCACGTATGTGGGATGCCGAGCTCGTCGTGGGGCGGCCACGAGGGCCGTTGTCAGAGGCGATTGGCAAGATTGCGGCCATGAATGTCACTCCTGTCACTCCGCCACGGCCGATCGACGTTGCCGCGGTCTTTCCTCAACTGGCCCCGCTGGCCCGCACGGCGACGCGCCTGCACCCCCGCCCTGGGGCGCCGACGTGGCACGACAGCTCGATCGGCGGGCCGCTGCTGTGGCCCGCCGAGGAGCCGTGGCCGCACTGCGAGGAACCGCATGTGGTGGACGGCATCAACCCAGCACAGTCCCCGGCGGATCTGCGGCTGGAACGACGGATCTTCGCCGCCTCGCACGGCCGGGAAATGACTGCGGAGGAGCAAGAGACTTTGGCGCGGATCCGGCCCCCTCAGACGTATCCGGTGAGGGTGGCGGTCCAGCCGTACGAGGGCTCCATAGCGATGCTGCCCGTCGCGCAGCTGTACGTACGGGACGTGCCCGATCTGAGCCCGCCGGAGGGCAAGGACCTGCTGCAGGTTCTGTGGTGCCCTTTCGATCATCCGATCATGCCCAGGACCCTGCTCTTCTGGCGTTCTGCAGCCGCCGTCACCGACGTCCTCGACACGCCCCCCGAGCCGCCCGCAGTGCAGTTCGACGGCTATCTACCGGATCCGTGCGTACTCGAACCGGAGCAGATCACCGAGTACCCCGTCCATCTGGAGCTGAGCGAAGAACTGCGGAAGCAGATCGAGCAGTGGAGTGTGCCGCAGGCAGCAGAGGAAGACCTGACCCCGGAGACGTACTACAACCTTGTGCTGGCGAACGCGCCCGGCTGGAAGGTGGGTGGCTGGGCTGGCTGGAGCTCTACCGACCCCAGCCCGGAGCACTGCTCCGAGTGCGGCACTGGCATGGAGGTTCTGATGACCGTCGCCACGTTCGAGGAAGGGGACGACGAGGCGAACAGCTGGTCACCGCACCCTCACCCAGGCGCTGGACCGTACCCCGGCCACCGCGGCTACAACGCGACCGGCGTCCAGATAGGTAGCGGCTACCGGCAGCACCTGTTCGTCTGCCCGGCCGAGCCCGAGCATCCGCACATCGAGTTGATGACGTAGCCCGTCGGCAGTGTGCAGCCGGGGCGTCACGGTGCGGGCATGCCGTGACGCTGGGTGGCCATGAGGCCCAGGGTCCCGGACAACACCTGCAGTGGGGCCCAGGCGGTCTCGGATATACGAGCCGAGTAGGGTGCGGTCCAAAGCGGGGGTGGAAGATCTTGAATTTTGATGTGCCCGGCTCGGAACCCGGCTGGCTGGATGCACCGGTCTCGGCGTGTGCGAATCCGAATCCTGCTTGGCAAACCAGTATGTGGTGGTACATATCGGGTCTGTTCCGTGTGGTGGCGGGCCTGGCACCGTCGCTGGATGCCGTGGCGGCCCGGTTGAAGCTGACGACCGAGCGGGGCTGGGAGGAACTGAGCCCCGTCGATGTCGCGATGATCCAGATCCGTGGCGTGCACTTTGCGCTCCACCGCATGGAGTACAGCCCGATGACGGACACCATCGTGTCCGTCATCAACGAAACGGACGACGACGAAGCAGCCATCGACATCCTGCTCGATGCGCTGGGCATTGGGCGTGAGGCGCTGACGTTCAGGGGAGATCTCCGACGCGGCGACGACGAAGTCGAATGGCTGCCGACAGCACGGCCCCTGGATTGTTGAGCGACGTTCTGGAAGGTGGCCGGCGTACCTCGCAGCAGCCCGAACCACCGACCCGGGTAGGAGCCACACGAATCCACATGACAACTGTGGCTGGTTCCATGACCATGAGCGGATGATCGTGCGACCGGATCTTCTCAGTCTGACCGTCCTGTGCCCACCGCCTGACGAGGGCGGCGTGGAGGTGCGCCCGATCGTCAATGGCCGGGATCTTCTGGCCGCTGTCCTCCCTGGCGGCGTGGGAGGATCCCGGTACCTGGGAGTGGGCCCTCGGTATCTGTTGGACCGGGATGGGCCGTTGCATGCCATCGCGACGCCCCACGAGGCTCGTCTCGCTTGGTCCGGGTGCGGTGCGGAGGAGTGCTGTGGTGCCCTGTACGTCACGGTCAGGCGTGACGGGGATCATGTGGTCTGGGCGGGCTGGCGCGACCCGGCCAACGAGGCCGTCGCCTTGCCGGAGCTTCGGTTCACCGCGGCTCAGTACGAGGCCGAAGTCCGGCGAGCCGGAGGGGACCGCAGCTGGGAATGGCCGGCAGGAGCAGTTGCGCGGCTGCTTGAGGCGGGGCTGAGGGGACGCAAGGACTGGCTACTCCGGTGGGAGTGCGAACTGCAATACGTCTGGGCCTCCCGCAAGCAACCCGACCACATCCAGGTCATCCTGATGCACCCCCCTGACGGGACCGATACGGATCTGCCCTGGATCCAGTTCGGGATGACTCTCCCGATCTCAGCGGACGACCCGTCGGACCAGGCCGAGCGCCTTGAGGCGCAGCTGACCGCAGGCGATCCCCGTGCCACAGCCGAGGTCTGGGGAGGTTCGCATGATGCCGAGCAACTGGGCTACCCGTGGCCGCCGGTCGACCCTCCGTTCATGTGAACAGCAGTGAGAGGCGGGCTGAGGCCCTGCCGGTGGGTGTCCACTCGCCGGGTATTCCCTCGCTGGCGCGTTTGGTGCTGCTGGCGAGGGTGGCGGGGCGGAGGATGCCGGGGCCGTAGCGGGCGCGGGCGCGGTCGGTGACCGCTTCGATGGCCAGGGCGCGGTCGTCACTGGGATCGAAGGTCAGCTGTTGGGTGGCCTCGATGGCCGGGCGGAGGTCGTGGGCGCGGAGGCTGATGCTGCGGACGCGGGCGCGCTGGAGGGCGAGCAGGTCGTACAGGTCGTACGCGGTGGCAGTGATAGGCCGGGTGTGGGCGGTGGCTTCGTCGAGGGTGCGGCTGCGGGTGCTGGAGCTGCGGTCGGCGTAGCGCACGGCGAGGGTCAAGCCGTTCGCGGCCTGCCGCTCGTCTCGGAGGCGGGCGGCGACTTCCTCGGCGAGGGAAAGCAGGGCTCGACGGTGTTCGGCCGGGTCGAGGACATCGTGCTTGAAGGTCCGCTCCGCGCTCAGTGACTTCGCGATCGGCTGGGTCTGGACGGTGCGCGGGTCCTGGCCGTGGGCGTGGGCGTGCAGGGCGCGGCCGGCGGCGGCGCCGAAGAGCCGTACGAGGGTGGGCATGGGGGTGTCGGCGATGTCGCCGATGGTGTGCAGGCCGTAGGTGCGCAGCTTTTCCGCGGTCGCCGGACCGACGCCGTAGAGCGATGCCACTGGGCGCGGCCGCAGCCACCGCTCGATGTCCTCCGTGCCGATGACGGTGGTCTGGCCGGGCGGGGTGACGGCGGCCGCCATCGTCGCGAGCATCCGGTTGGGGGCGACGGCGCACGTCGTCTGCACGCCGTGCAGGGCCATTGTCCGCAGCCGCAGGAGCGCGGCGAGTTCCGCGGGGGTGCGCTGCCTTCTCTGGGGGAGACGGTGTTGCGCGAGGCAGACGAAGGTCGGTTTGTGCAGCTCAGCGCGCGGACCGCCAACGCTAGTCGCTGCAACAGGTGTGGTGCCATCGCCGGTTCGAGTGACTCGAAGAACGGTGGGGGCGGGTGCGGGGCGGGCACGACGGCGTGGGGCCGCGACCGGCCCCCGTCCCGGTCGCGGCTCCGCCGCTTCGAGGAGCCGTCGGCTCGATCAGCCGACGGTGGCTGCCGCAGCGCCGATGGTGAGGGCGGCCAGCACCCGCGAACGCATCGGCCGCCACCACGGCCTGTGGCGCGACATCGTGCTGCTGGAGCGGCGCAGCACCCTGGTGGTCTGAACCGATCCGGGAATTCCGTTCCCGGCCGGTGAGCTCCGGGTGCAGGATTCAGCCACGGCCATTTCCATTGCAGATATCGCCTGGGCTCGCGCGGAGCTGGCCCGGTTCCTGGAGCTGACCACGCTGTACCACCCGCCGGACCCTCCGGGGGCACCTTCATCACCTCGCGTATGGGGCTGTTCACGAGTAGCGGTGACCTGGTGCGGTACAGGGCGCCTGGAGATCACTTCCCATTTTTAGGTAGATCGTTTCCCGTTTCGCACGCGATCCCTGGCGGATAGGGTGAGGCGGCGGCGTACGAGGTCGACCTCGACGATCCGTACGGTGATCTCGTCCCCCTCGCTCACGATCTGGCCGGGGTGCTCGACGGGCTCGTCACGGAATTCGGTGTTGTGCACGAGGCCCTCGACGCCGTCGGCGATGCGGACGAAGGCTCCGAACGGGATCAGCTTGGTGACCTGTCCGGTCGTGACGATGCCTGCTTGGTCCGCGAAGGGAACGAGCGGGTCCTCTTGGAGAGCTTTCAGTGACAGCTGGACCTGTCCACGCCGGGTGTCTACGTCGATGATCTCGCCGACGACCCTCTGGCCGGCCGTGACGGCGTCTGCGGGATGGTCGATCCGCCGCCAGCTCAGTTCGGGGCCCCTGATGAACCCGGTGCACTGATCATCCGGTTCGCCGTCGAGGTTCACGAAGACACCGAAGTTGTGGACGCTCTGTACCTGACCTTGGTGTGCTGTTCCGCGCCGAAGGCCGAGAAGGAATGCTCGCAGAGCCGGGTCCTCACACGCTGAAGCGGAGGCCAAGACGCGTTCCTGCTGCCAGTCGACGGCTATCACTTCAAAGGTGAGCCGCTGCCCGATGATCACGGCTTCAGACGGATGCCCGATGGCCTTGCGGGTCAGATCGCCGCGAGGGATACGTCCCAGCGCTTTCGCTGGACCAGAGAATCCGTCGAGTTCGACGAGCGCCTCCCGGTCCTCGACGCTGATGACGCGGCCGGTGCGGACTTCGCCGGCTCGTATGGTGCTCAGGAAATCCTTCAGGCTCTCGCTCGACAGGGGTTCGGTCACGGCCACGACTCTAGTCAAGGGGGCTTCGGGCCTTGCCCGTGAACCAGCTGATCCTCATGCTCAAGCCCATGAACACGCGAAGCGGGACCTTCGATGCCGTGCCCCTGGGGGCTCTCTTCCCAGACGCTAGCGTCGCCGATCTCGGCCGCCTTCGGCGTTCAGCAGATGGGATCGATGGCGTCCAGGTGCCAGGGAAGTTCCAGGTCTGGGAGTGGTTTCCCCAGCACGTCACGTTCCCGGGACGGGCTGTGGCCGGCACGCCGGAGATCCTGTTGGCTGAGGTCTCCCTCTACGGCGCAGGCGGTGACTGGCTCGAGGTCTCACTCGACGTGGAGTGGACCAAGGAGGGCCTTCTCAATGTCTGGTCAGCCATCAGCCTGGCCTGCTGGTGCGAGGTGGACCATAACGCTCACTACGTCGACCCCGTAGAACGGACTGTCGTCGGAGCGACTTCGTTGGCTGATGCTTTCGAGACCGTGGCAGGTCGGTTCATCGCGTGGCTCGCCGGACCAAGGGACCCTGAGTTCTGGAGAGCCCACGCGAGTCTCCCTCCTCGGAAGCAGAGATGAGGAGTGGGCGGCTGCGGTGAGGCGACGAAGAGCGGGCTCGCTTGGGGTATCGCTGGCTCAATCGTCGCCATTGTCTGCGTCCTCGTGCTCACCCTCGGTTGAGTCAGGCCTTTCAGGGCTTAGGCTCGGAAAAACCGTTGGCTGTCGGTGTTCCCTGCTGGAACGATCCTGGGATGACCGACCACCGTGACGCCGTCCTCCGCCTGTGGGGTCGCCAGCTCTACGAGCGTCAAGGCAAGCCACTCGCCTGGGCGGAGGCGGTCCTGAAGGCCACCGGTCGCCCGCCGACCGCCGTCACCGCGGCGATGTCCGGCCGACTCGACGCCCTCGCCGATTCCCCACCGGACCATGCATGGCTGCTGTTCCGTACGGTCGCCAAGCTGGCCGCGAACCTGCGGGGCGACGGCCACTACGACGCGGACGTCGGCACCCGGATCGGCCCACTGGCCCTGTGGTTGGGCGAGCTCGAACCGCCGCTCGCCGACCCGCTCGGAGACGCACTCGGCCCCCCGCCGGACGGGCCGACATCCCTCGTCACCGTCCACGCCGCCGAGCTGAGCAGCAACCGCACGATCCGGCTGCGGGCGATCGACGCCCTGCTGGAGTGGGCCGAACTCGGCCACCCGCAGGCCCGGGCGGCCCTGTCCGAGGTCGCCTCCGACCACCGGACGCAGGATGTCACCGTCTGGACCAAGGCACTCAACCGGATCGCCCTGTTCGGCGACGCCAGCCTCGAACCGGGCCTACTGCGCGCGCTCACCGACACCGGGCACCGCGGGGTGCGGTGGTCGGCGCTCGCCTGTGCCGAACTCGGCTTCCGCCGGGCCGTTCCGCTGATCACCGCCCTGCTGGAGCATCCCGATCCGATAGTCCGCGAGGGTGCCTGCGAGGCGCTCGGCCTCCTTGAGGAACATGCCGCCGTGCCCGCGCTGGCAGCCCGGCTGAACGACGAGACCAACTGGGTACGCAGCAGGGCCGCCCTGGCGCTCGGCCAAATCGGCGGCGACCGGGCACTCGCTGTGCTCTGGCAGGCCATGCTGGAACGCCGGAACCCGAAGGCCAACCATCTCGCCTCAGCGATCGCTGCCTTCGGCCCGCCGGTGGTGGACGACCTGATCGCCCTCACCACCGATCCCGACCCGGACCTCCGAGCACTGGCCTGCCGCGCTCTCGGCTCCACCGCCGACGACCGGGCCCTGCCCGCACTGGAACACCTCGCCGCCCACGACCTCGCCAGAACCACCCTCGGCGGCCTCGTGGCAACCGCCGCCAAGCAGGGACTGCGGACCGCGCACCGCATTCGCGCGCGCACCGCATCGACCTGAGCTCGACGCTCGTCTCGACTGACGTTCACCGTGTGGAGATGCGTCAGCTCTTCGGGCTGTTGGTGTGTTCCCGGCGGCCGGTAGGCCGCCGGGAACATGGGCGGTGACCTCAGCTGTTCCGGCTGGGCCGGACCACGGGCGCCAGCTCTCAGGACCCCTGGTTCAAGGCCCTGGTCAGTTCCCGGTTCGCGGCCCGAGCCGCTTCCAGCTCCTCCGTCCGTTCCTCGAGCTCCCCGCGCTTGTCGGCGAGGTCCTGCTCAAGCATGTTGATGCGCCGTTGGAGCTGGTCGATGTCGACGGGGGCCCCAAGGCCGGACTCATTCCAGACGCTCTCGCCCAGCTGGGATGAGAGGCGCTTCTCCAGTTGCCGGACTCTTGCGGTGAGGCGCTTGTTGGCTTCGAGCGCGTTCGCGAGGTCGGCCTGGAGTGAGGTCCGACTGACCGCCGCCATTCGCCCGTTCTCGACTGGTGTGCTGGCGGCGACGTGAACTAGTTCGAGCAGGTCAGGATGCCGGTAGAGGAATGTCCGGTCGACCCGGGCCGCCCGGGCGAGCCCGGAGACGGTGATGTCCCCGCCGGCCCTCACCGCGGTGTCGATGGCTTTGAAGACGCGTTCGCGGCGGCGGGCGGAGTCGGCCCTCTTCCCGTCGATCATGGGGTTGGTCATCCAGTGGGCCTTTCGGGACGGAGATCTTCAGGCGGCCCGACGCGGGGGAGTCCGAGGGCCACGACACGACGGGTTCGGCGGACGACAGACACCGCGTCCTGGATGTGGAGCTTGTCCTCGTCGGTCAGATCTTCAAGGTCCTCACGAACGCGGTGGACCAGGCGGCGGACCCGGGTGATCTCCTCGTCCGAAGGCATGGCCTCGGCTTTCGCCCACGAGTCGGCCGCGAAAGCAGCGAGCCGCTCCCGGCCACGCAGGAGATCAGCGAGGTACGCCTCCAGATCGGGGAGATAGGAGACATCGGTGCGGAAGTGGGAACACCCCACGCACCGAAACCGGACGGGGCAGTCCTGCCCGCCGGCCGCCACGTTGGTCGGTTCGGTGCACAGCCCGTACGGGACTTGGACCTCTCCGATGCCCCGCCGGGCGTGTTCGGAGTCAAGGACAAACTGGGCCTGGCGCCATACACGGCTGCCGTGCCGGTCGAACTGCATGCTGGTGACCCGGTCGACAGCTTCCCGGCGGCGCTGGTCGCCGACCCGGTAGTAGCGCTGTGTCGTCGACAAGTCCCGGTGGTCCATGAGCTGGCAGAGCACGTCGACCGGTACCCCCGCGTCCGCGTGACGCTGCGCGTAGGTGTGCCGGTAGGCGTAGGGAAAGATCTTCTCGCGGTCGAAGAGGATCTCCGCGCGCTCGGGGCGTCCGTCGCGGTAGACGTTCACGGACAGCGCGATGTCGGGCAGGGCCGCCACCCAGTCATGGTGCTGCAGCCCGATGTCGGCGATCGGCTTGCTCCCGTCCGGGTTGGACATGACCGTGGGCAGCAGCACCAGCCGGCTGACCGGCGTCTCCGGATAGCGGGCCCGGACGCGGGCTTGCTGTCCGATGATCAGGGCTGCTGTGGCCTCGGGCACGGGTAGCCGGCGCCGAAGGCGCAGTTCCTTGTGATTGTCGTAGAGCAGGACCGCCTTGCCGTCAGGATCCCGGGTGAGGCAGTCGTAGGGCAGGCTGCAGATCTCGAAGGGGCGCCGCCCGGTGTCGATGAGTAGTTCGACCGCGACCCGTACCTCCCGGCTCGACCTCTGTTCCAGCAGGTCGAGGTTGGCGCACAGCACGCCCATGACCTCATCGGGCAGGTCCTTGCCGGCTTCGGAGTCCTCCGGCTCGTCCGGGATGTCCTGCGAGAGCAGAATGAACTCGGCCGGGAGGCCGTGCAGCGGCTGACCGGGCTGTGTCAGGCCCATGCTCCGCATCTGCTCTAGCCATTTGCGGACCATGCGAGCGATGGCGATCCACGTGTAGACGCTGATCTCGCCGGTCGAGTTGAGGAACGCGAGACGGTTGGAGAAGTTGACCATGTCCTGGCGTTCCAGGAGCGCCAGGTGGGCGCCCTTGTCCTCGCGCTGAAGGTGCAGGCTCTCGGAGAGCCGGCTGAAGGCAGCGATGTGGTTCTGCACCTGTTGACGGGCCTTGCGGCCACGGCGCCGGGGCAGGTCGTCACACACGGCGGCTTTCAGGGCCTCCCGTAGCCAGGACTGGCGGACCTCGGTGAAGCGGATCGTGCCCGAGTGCCCGAACGCCGCGGCGTCCCACACATCCTTCCTGCGTTCGCTCTCCGGCGTCATACCCAGTCGACGGGAAGAGGCCGTGAACGCGGTCAGGACGCGGCGCCCGCGCTTGCACAGCCGGGCAGGATCGAGATCGGCCAGACTGGACACTTGCTCAGCCAACGCCCGCTCGCACACGGGCCGCACATGCCAGGGCGGGACCTTGGTACCCCTGCGGACGCGCTCCTGCAGCCCGTAGAGGACCTCGGCCGCGACCAGGGGTTCAAGGCCGGCCAGGCTGACCTCACAGTTCTTACTGACGGCACGGGTGACGGCCTGGAATGTGTCATCGCCCGGGAACGTCCCTTCCCTGATCTGACGTCCTCGCTGCTGGAAGTGCTGCAGGCAGTAGGGCGAGCCCTTCCCAGGACGCTGCCGCAGACACGCGGTGACCGCGCACACGCCGAGCGCGGCCAGCGGCCGCACATCGCCGAGCAGGAGGAAGCCCTCCAGGGAGAGACCGGCCATCTTGGACAGCTGATACTCGTGCGCCCTGCACAGCTGGGCCTTCCGTGTCGTCCAGGGCCGCAGGCAACCGGCCACCGCGCAGTCCTGCTCGGGCAAGCGACGGTTGCTCCGGGCCGCCCGGGCGAAGTCATCCACGTCCCGGCCGTCTTTCCGCCAGCGGCTCTCGCAGTTGCGGCACAGGCCGCTGGCCGAGTACGCGACACAGTCGCAGTCGCCCACACGGCACAGCGGCATACCCATCACAGGGTGCTCGACAGGGAACGTCACAACCCGGCGCTCCTCGGACCAGCCCACCAGTGAGAGGAACGCCGGCTCGACCGCGCCCATCAGTTCTTCCACCCTGGACGCGCTCCGCGCCACCGGCGTCGCAACGGCGCTCACCGGCCGGCCTCCTGCATCAGGGCCCGAGGAAGGGGAACCCGGTCGACGGCCTCGCGCAACCGTGACCGGGCGGGATGCAGGTACGGGCGGGGAGAGCCAGGGTGCTTTTGCCCGAGCAGGGCCTGCACCTCGTCGAGAGACCCTCCGGCATCGGTGACGTTGCTGGCCATCGCGTGCCGGCACATGCGCGGCGTGATGACCCGCCCCAGCCCAGCGCGCCGCGACAACGACTCCATCAGCTCGCCGATTGCTTCCGTTGTGACCGGCGCCCCGTAGGGCGGCCGGAACAGGTTCACCAGGACGTGGTCGCTGCCACCAGAGCCCAGCACCTCGTGCCGCTCCAGCGCGTACTGGTCAAACGCCTGCACGACGAGGAAGTCCACCGGCATGGCCCACGACTTCCGCGACTTCGACCAGGCGCCGTTCACGTTCTGCCGCCGCACGACGTGAACGTGAGAACCCGCAAGATCACAACCCAATGAGCGAGAGTCAGGCACCAGGTGAGCATCGCAGCGGTGCAGACCCGCCACCTGCCCCGGCCGCAGACCGACCCGGGACAGCAGGAGCACAGTCAGCCGGTCCCTGGCCGAGCGGCACGCCAGAAACATCGCGACGACCTCCTCGTCGCTCGCCCGGTCCACCTCGCTCTCCGGCTCCTGCAACCGGTGCCGTGACCTCAGCCTCAGACGCATCCCGCCGCCTTCTCCCTGGGCCTCGGCAGGAAGATCACGGGTGTCGCCCACCTCGTAGAGCTGCTCCAGTACCCAGCCCGGGACTGCCTTGTTCGCGATGCGGTGAGACAAGAACATCCGCACCGCGGTGAGCACCTTGTTGATCCGACTCTCGCCCCGCACTGGCCGGGATCCAGGCCCAGGCACTACCACTTGCCGTTGCTTCCCGCCCTCTCCAGGAGCCCAGCGCAGCCACAGGATGAACAGACCCATCTCCCGAGCGGCGGTCCGCCAGTCCCGCCCGGTCGCGCCGCACCAGCGAAGGAACAAGACGACACCCTCGGCGTATGCCTTCGTAGTCGTCTCCGCCCGACCCCGAGCAAACCGAAGCTCCCGCAAGAACAAGTCGGCGTCCTCAACGACCTCCCACCCCTCGTCCACGACGGTCCAATACCGCATGCCCGAAGGCAGATCCACCGGGAAAGCACGCACTTTTACCCCTACTCCACAAGCTGATCGCAACGATCCGCCGCAGAGCCACACCCCCTGAGAACCGCTGCAGCACCCTTAACGAAGGGCGCTGCACGACGTCACGCCACAGGTCCGGAACCCCCAGAGAAGCTGCCAGTAGCGCAGTGCCCCGGTGATGTCGAGGTGCGCGGCGTCCGGCGCGAGCGCCTGGACGCGCGGGGTGATGTCCTCGGCGAGGGCCAGGAGCTGCGCGTACAGGTCTGCGTCGCCGGGGTGGGGGAGGTGGAAGTGGGCGTGGAGAATGCGGCGCTGGTTCATGGCGCTCACCCGGGGCTTCCGGGGCTGGTGTAGCCGAGGCTCTTGAGGTCGGCGGCGCGGCTGCCGGCGGGCTGGAGGTCGGCGTAAGGGTGGAGCTTGGCGCCGGTGGTGCCGTTCGCCAAGGTCCGCGCGGGGGTGCTGCTCTGCGCGGGGGTGGGGGCGAGATCGTTCTGGCCGAGGAGGGTGAGGATGGCTTCGGGTCCGTGGTCGCGGCGGGCCGCGGCGAGTTCTTCCAGGTCCCACACCATTTGGCCGACGACGGTGCGGCGCGGGCCGCGGGCTTCGACGGTGCCGCGGACGAGCAGCAGCGCGGAGTGGAAGACGGTGTGGGCGACGGCGTCGTGGCTGTCTTCGAAGAACGCGATGTCGACGAGCCCGGACCCGTCCTCCAGGGTCACGAAGATGACCCGCTTGCCCGACGGGATCGGCGGGGTCTGCGTGGACGCGCGCACCCCGGCGACGAGGACCTTCTGCCCGGGATACATGGTCTTGAGGTGGGCGGCGTCGGTGGCGCCGATCTCGCGCAGCAGCCGGTGGTGGTGGGTCATCAGGTGCTGGGACACGTCGATGGACAGCACGCTGATCTCCGCGTTCAGCGCTTCGCGGCTGGTCATCTCCGGCAGGCCCGAGGAAGCGGCGGTGACGAGTTCTCCGCCGAGGGGGAGCTGGCCGTCGGCGGGGCGGGCGCGGGTGTGGGCGTGGAGCTCGGCGGCCTGGAGGAGGAGGTCGCGGCGGGTGAGCGGGCCGCGCAGCGCGTCGAGCGCGCCGATCTGGATGAGCCGCTCGGCGATCGGGAGGGCGGGGCGGGCACGCTGCCAGAAGTCCTGGAGGCCGTTGTAGGGCTGGCCGGCCGCGATCCGGGCGACCTGGTCCTCGCTGATTCCCTTGACCGACGACAGCGACAGCCGCACCCCCCACACCCCCGCGCCGGTCTCCTCGATGCGGTAGTCGGCGGCGGAGCGGTTCACGTCGACCTGAAGAACGGGCACATCGTGGCGCCGGGCGTCGGAGACGATGACCCGCGCCGGCCACATCCCCGGATCGTGCTCCAGCAGGCCCGCGTACAGGGCGGCCGGGTGGTGGGCCTTGAGCCAGGCGGACTGCAGCGCGGGGACGGCGAAGGCCACCGCGTGCGCGCGGCAGAACCCGTATGCGCCGAAGCCCTTGATGATCTCCCACACCTCGTCCAGGACCGCGGGCGCGTATCCGCGGCCAGCGGCCTCCCGCTTGAACCAGACCTCCACTTGGGGCAGGCGCTCCTTGTCCGCGAGCGCGCGGCGGGCGATCTCGGCGAGCGCCCGGTCGCAGCCGGTCAGGACGGAGAACATGTCGATGATCTGCTCGTGCCAGATCGTCACCCCGTACGTCGAGGCCAGCACCGGCACGAGGTCGGGGTGCGGGTAGCGGGGGGCGGCGCCGTGGCGGGCGGCGATGTAGAGGGCGGGCATGCCGCCCTTGACCGGGCCGGGCCGGAACAGCGAGATGTCGGCGATGACGTCCTGGACGTCGCGGGGCTGGAGCCGGCCGACGAGGTCCTGCTGGCCGGGGGACTCCAGCTGGAACATCCCCACCGTGTCGGACGCCCTGATCAGGTCGAAGGCACCCGGGTCGCCGAGGGGGACGTGGTCGGGGTTGTCGAGGTCGATCTGCCGGCCGGTCGTCCGCTGGATCTCCTTCACGGCGTGGGCCATCGCGGACTGCATCCGCACACCGAGCACGTCCAGCTTGAGCAGCCCCAGGTCCTCGACGTCCTCCTTGTCGGCCTGGACCATCGGGTACCCGCCCGGGGTCGGCTGCACGGGCAGCCGGTCCAGCAGCGTCCCGTTGGAGAGGATCACCCCGCACGGGTGCATCGCGATCCCCCGCGGCAGCGCGTCCAGGCCCTCGGCCAGCTCCCAGAGCGGCCCGAACGAGCGGGCCTCCGCGGCGAGCTGCTTCAGCTCCGGCAGCTCGGCCAGCGCGCTGCGGATGTCGCAGGCCCGGATGTGCGGGAACGACTTCGCGATCCGGTCGACCACCTGCGGCGCGATCCCCAGCGCGAGCCCGGTGTCACGCAGCGCGTGCCGGGCCCGGTAGGTCTCCGGCATGCCCGTCACCGCGACCCGCTCGGTGCCGAACCGCTCGATGATCCGGTCGTAGACCTCCAGCCGGCGCGCGGACTCCACGTCCACGTCGATGTCCGGCAGCGACCGCCGCCGCACCGACAGGAACCGCTCGAAGAGCAGGTCGTGGTCGAGCGGATTCGCGGTGGCCACGAACAGGCTGTGGTTGACCATCGACCCAGCTCCCGAGCCGCGGGCCGCGACCCGGATGCCCATCGCGCGGACGTCCGCGACGACCTGGGCGACGGCCAGGAAGTACGCCTCGTACTCCAGCTTCCCGATCACCCCCAGCTCGTACTCCAGCTGCCCGACCGCCCGCCGGTCCCGGTCCAGACCGCGCGCGAACATCCCCGCCTCACACCGCTGGCGCAGCAGCCGCATCGCCCCGCCCGGCCCCGGCTCTGCGCCGACGACCTCAGGCTCAGGGAAATGCGGCCGCCCCAGACCCAGATCAGCGACCGGATCAAGGACACACTCCTGACCGGCCCGCACCGTCTCCGCCAGCAGCCCGGCAGCACGCCCCCGTCCGGCACCGGACGCCTCCGCGATCCGCCCCGCGTCGGCCCGCATCGTGGCGGGGTCCTTCAGCCAGCGCTCGCCGCAGTCCAGCCTCCGCCGGTCGATCAGCCGCAGCAGCCGGCCCGCATCCAGGACGTCCGCGATGCGGTGCTGTGCCCGATCGGCGTACCGGACCGCATTCGTCAGCACCACGGGAACACCCACCTGGTCGGCGAGCCCGAGCGTGCGCGCGGCCAGCCGCAGCGATCCCGGCCCGGTACCCGGAACACGCCAGCACACCGTCTCCAGCCGCAGGTTCGCACCAGCCAGCTCCCGCCACGGCGCGAGCAACTGCTCGGCAAGGTCCAGCCGACCCGCCGACAAGGCGCGCACCGGCTCGGAGACCGGCCCCAACAGGACCAGCAGTCCCTCGTCGGCGTACCGCCCGAGCGTCCCCCAGGACACCAACGGCGGCCCGCCCTCAGCGCCCGCGTGCGCGGCGGACACCAGCCGGCACAGCCGCGCCCACCCTGCGGCGCTCCGCGCGAGCAGGGTGACCCGCAGCGGCGGCTCCACCACGTGGGCGCCACCGCGCACCGGCGTACGGGGCCGGGCCCTGGATCCAGCGCGGGGCGGTGTGTGGGGGGCGACGGCGACGTCGACGCCGAAGACGGGCCGTATCCCGGCGGCGCCGGCCGCCTTCGCGAAGCGCACCGCGCCGGTCACGGTGTCCCGGTCGGTCAGCGCCAGCACGCCGATGCCGCGCTCGGCGGCCCGTTGCACCAGGTCGCGGGGGTGGGAGGCGCCGTAGCGGGACGAATAGCCGCTCGCCACGTGGAGGTGAACGCCGTCACGCATGGCCCACCTCCCACGAACGAACGATTTCAGCCGGTTTGGCCGGATCTCTTCTGTCCACGGTATCGAACTAAAATCGAACAGCGCGAATCGGTTACTCCGAAGTAGGTGTGGCTGTCCACCACAGGTTGCGAAGGTCCACCATTGGTTGCGACCAGAGCCCGACAGCGTCTTCCGCTACCCAGAGAGCCGAGCTCCTGGAGGCCGGCCGTCATCGGCATGGCCGCCCCCGTGGCCGGGCTCCAGGAGCGGGCCGCGGCCAAGCTCGCCGAGGTCGACGCTCCGGTCGGATGCCGCGGCCGGTTTCCTGCCCTCCGCTGGTGATCAAGGTTCGCGGGCTTGCTCCTGCTGCGCCCTTCGGATGGATGACGTGACGGCCGTCCTGGGGCCGCTTCCGGCTGGTCGGGCGGACCCTGGAGGGAGGGGGCCGGCAAGCCATGAGGGAGGCCCCGTGACGCTCAGACCACCGGTGGAGCCGATGCTGGCGCAGGCTGCGGAAACCGTGCCGGGCCCGGCGGCACTGCGGGCGGGGGTGGCGTACGAGCAGAAGCTGGACGGGCACCGGGCGCTGCTGTTCACCCCGGCCGGCCCGGGAGGCACGGTGCTGGTGCAGACCCGCCGCGGTGCGCTGGTGCAGGACCGGTGGCCGGACCTGGTGGCGGCCGCGGAGGCGCAGTTGCCGCCCGGCCTGGTCTTCGATGGCGAACTGGTCGTCTGGGACGCCGAGGCGGGCCGGTTGTCGTTCGCGGCGTTGCAGCGCCGGGCCGCCACCCGCGCCCGCGGCGCCGCCGGCCTGGTCGCCCGGTGGCCGGCCTACTTCGTCGCCTTCGACCTCTTGCAGCAGAACGGCCAGGAGCTCCTGACCCGCCCATACGCCGAGAGGCGCGCACTGCTGGAGAACCTGTTCTCCGAGCACGCCCTGACGGCCCCGTGGACGCTATGCCCGCAGACGACGGACCTGGCCAAGGCACGGGAATGGCTGGAGTCCTGGACGGACGTGTCCGGGGTGGAGGGAATCCTGATCAAGCCCCTGACCAGCCGCTATCTGCCCGGATTTCGCGGCTGGACCAAGATCAGAAGACGAGACGCCACGGAGATGATCGTCGGCGCGATCACCGGCACCCTGACCCGCCCCGGCCTGCTCGTCCTCGGCCGCCACGACACCGGCGGCCGGCTGCGCGCGGTCGGCCGGACCGTACCGCTGCGCCCGGACGCCGCCCGGCAGGTCGCCGAGCACCTCACCGAGGCCGCGCCCGGACACCCGTGGGAGGGCGTGCGCTTCTCGGCGACGTGGGGGAGCCGTGACGTCCTGGACACCACCCTCGTCCACCCCGCCCTGGTCGCGGAGGTCAGCGCCGATCGCGCCATCGACCACGGCGGCGTCTACCGCCACCCGCTCCGATTCCAGCGCCTGCGCCTGGACGTCGGGCTTGAGGACGTACCCCGGTTCGGCGAGGGCCCGGCCGCGGCCGCCGGGTGACGGACCCGGGAGTGTGCAGTGGCGTTTCGCCGGTGAACCGGTGTGCTCGGGCGGGTGAACCCGGCCGGCACGGGCTGTTGCTGACGGTGTGGGGGCCGGTAGAACCGGCCCATGATGATCATGAAGCGGTCCGCTGTCGCGGCTGCCGCCCTCGCCCTGACCCTGACTCTGCCCACGGCCGCGCACGCGGCCGCACAACCCGCCACCCCGGCTCCGGCCGCGGCCGCCGTGCCGCAGGTGCTGCCGATCGGGGTCGCGGTCTCCGCGCTCCCGATCGCCACCGAGGACCGGTCCGGCTACCAGCGCACCTCCTTCAGGCACTGGAACGCCGGCGAGGTCCCGGCCGACGGCTGCAACACCCGCGCCGAGGTGCTCCTGGCCGAGGCGGTGGTGTACCCGGAGATCGGCCCGGGCTGCACCCTGACCGGGGGCGTGTGGTGGTCGTACTACGACGAGCGCGAGGTGACGCCGGCCGGTGCGCTGGACATCGACCACATGGTCCCGCTCGCCGAAGCCTGGGATTCGAAGTAGGCGGAGTTGTATCGGCTGCATCATTCCGCCTGGTCCGCTGAGGCTGCTGACCGGGGTGGCAGGACAGGGGGTGTCACTCGTATGGGTGAAGATGAGGTCTTCGGCCTCGGATGATTCCGCTTCGACGCCACGATGTTGCATCGGATGCAACCGTGGGAGCGGGTGTGGATGTCGTCGATGTTCCGGGCGCGATGCGCCTGGTGATGCCGGGCAACGTCCGGGCGTTGGACCCGGCGCCTGCGCTGTTCGAGGCCATGCTGGCGGGGTGGACGCGGCAGCAGCAGAGCCGCCTTCTCGCGGCGAAGACGATCGCCGACCGGACAGGCCTGGTGCGCCGGTTCGCTCTGTTCACGGGTACGTACCCGTGGGAGTGGACTGCGGAGGACGTCGAGGCCTACTTCTCCGCCCAGATGTCTGGCCAGTCCCCGCTCGCGCACTCCACGGTGCGCGGCCAGCAGAGCGACCTGCGCATGTTCTGCGTGTTCGTCACCGATGCCCGCTACGGGTGGGCGGCGGCGTGCCTGGAGGAGTTCGGGCGGGCGCCGGTGCAGGTCTGCCATGACTGGAACACCGCTGATCACGTTGCTGAGTTCGAAGGCCGCCCCGGGAGGCGGGCGCTGACCTACGACGAGCTGCAGGCCCTCTTCGACGCCGCCGACGAGCGGGTCGAGGGCATCCGGGAGAGGGGCCGCAAGGGTGTGCTGTCGGCCTGGCGGGACGCGGTGCTGCTGAAGGCGGTCTACGCGTACGGGACCCGTCGGCGCGAGACGGCGATGCTGGACCTGCACGACCTGCGGCACAACCCGCGGGCGAAGGCGTACGGTCGGTTCGGCGCGCTGGAGGTCCGCTTCGGGAAGGCCTCGCGGGGCAGCCCGCCCAAACGCCGCACGGTTCTCACCGTCCCGGAGATGGACTGGATCGTGCCGCTGCTGGAGGAGTGGACCGCTGAGGTCCGGCCCCGGTTCGGGGTGGGCGCACACCCGGCGCTGTGGGTGACCGAACGCTGCGGCCGGATCAGCCTGCGGCGCCTGGACGAGGTGTTCTCCCAGGTCCGGGATCTGGCGGGACTGCCGGAGGAGCTCGAACTGCACTGCCTGCGGCACACCTACATCACGCACCTGATCGAGTTCGGGTACCCGGAGCGATTCGTGCAGGACCAGGTCGGTCACCGGTACGCATCGACGACGGCGCTGTACACGTGGGTGTCGGACGAGTACCGCAACCGTCTGCTGGAGGACTCGCTTCACCGGCGGGCCGACCGCGCGGCCGAACGTGAGGGAAGGGGAGCTCGATGATGAAGCAGATGGGGTTCCGGTGGAACCTGCGGCGCCTGATGGCCGCCCGGGACATGTTCCAGACCACGGACCTGGTGCCGAAACTGGCCGAGTACGGCATCCACCTCTCCCGCGAGCAGGTGTACCGGCTGGTGACGCAGGACCCGCAACGCCTGTCGATGGACACCCTCGCTGCGCTGTGCGGGATCCTGCAGTGCACACCTGCCGACCTGATCGAGGTGGTCGAGGTCCGCACGCAGGTCGTCAAGCCGGCCGGGTCCGGTGAGAACCTCTCGCGTGCGGCCGCGCCGCCTGCTCGCCGGACACAGGTCCGCCGCCCGGAGGGCCTGTGACTGCCGGCAGCTGGGTACCGGAAACCTGGCGTGAACTGGCCGCGATGCTCACCGCGTTCCTGCCGGACCTCGGTCCGGGCACCGCTGCGGAGGTGGTGGCCGGGCTGACGCCCTCCGCCCGCGGCCGCATCCGTGCGCACCTGGGTGAGCATCCCGACGCTCTGGTCAGCGGCTCCTCACTGGCACCACCCGCCGTGCAGAGCCTGATCGCGACTCTGCGCGAACAGGGAGTCGAGGGCGCCAGGATCCCGGCCTGCCTGCGCTGCGGCCGGACCCGCCGGCTTCGCGGGCTCGTCCCCGGCGGCCGGGTGTGCCTGGGCTGTGAAGGAGTCCTCGCATCCCAGGCCAACGTCGGCGTCTGCGCGACGTGCTCGCGCCTGCGGCCCCGGCCGGTCGGTGACACCTGCACACCATGCCGCCATCGGGCCCGGGCGGCCACGCGGTCCTGCAGCGGGTGCGGCCGCCCCGGTTCTGCGGATCCCTGTTCCACCTGCCGGGCCCGCCCGCTCACCGCCTGCGCCTTGTGCTCGACGAAGGCCCCGGTGTGTGCCCGCTGGCCGCTCGGCCCGGTCTGCAAGCCCTGCTACGCCCTCGCCCGGCGTCAGCCCGGCCTGTGCCCCGGCTGCTCGACGGTGCGGGTCCTGATCGCGCGGCTCGACGGCAAGAGGATGTGCGGCCCGTGCGCAGATCATCCGGATCCGTACGCGTGCCCGCGTTGTGGTGGACCCAGCAGCCCCGTGACCGGGGAATCCTGCGACCGATGCGCGGTCGCAGAGCACCTGAACGTCCTCTTCGGCGACCTGCCGCCCCAGCCCGCCGCCGCGCTCGCGCCGCTGGGCGAGGCTCTTGTCGCCGCCGAGCATCCCCGGACCGTTCTGACCTGGCTGCGGAACTCGGCCTCGGCCCGCATCCTGACCGATACCGCGGCCGCCGGTCGGCTGCCCACCCACGCCGACCTCGACGCGATCGCCGCGTCGGGCCGCGGGGCGGCGCAGCGTACGGACTACCTGCGTGGCCTGCTGGTCGCCTGCGGGACTCTGCCGGCCCGCGACGAACACCTCGCGGCCATCGAACGCCACCTGACCCGCACCCTCACCCGGCACCCGCAGTTCGCGCCGCTGCTGCGGCCGTACGTCCGCTGGTCGGTGATGCCGCGCGCACGGCGCCGCGCTGCCCGAAGGCCCAGCACCCGCGGCCGCGCACGGTGGGCGTACACCCGCGTCAACTGCGCCGTTGCGTTCCTGACCCACCTTGCAGGGCTGGGTATCAGCCTGCCCGACGCCACCCAGCACCACATTGACCAGTGGCTCGCCGCAGGCTCCAGCACCCCCTACGAGCTGAGGGACTTCCTCGTCTGGACAGCAGGCCAAGGCCACAGCCGCGACCTGCTGGTCCCGCACCGCAGGAAGTCAGAATCCGACGGCCTCGACGAGGGCACTCACTGGGACCTGCTCCAGCGGTGCCTTCATGACGACAGCCTGCCGGTGGAGGTGCGCGCGGCCGGGGCCGTTCTCCTGCTGTTCGGCCAGCACCTCACCCGCATCGTGCCCCTCACCACCGGTCATCTCCGTACCCACGATGGCCACGCCGTCCTGCTCCTGGACGACACGCCGATCCGTCTTCCCGACCCCCTCTCAGCCGTCCTGACGCGACTGGCCGAAGCGCCCAAGCCGGGCTGGAGGGGCAACGTGCCCGGCACGTGGCTCTTCCCCGGCAGCAGGCCGGGAACGCATCGTGGCACCGGTTCCTTGGCCCGCGCCTTGACCGAGCACGGCATCCCGATCCGTCCAGCCCGCACGACCGCCTTGATCCAGCTCGCCCAGGACCTGCCGCCCGCCGTCCTCGCCCAGCTCTTTGGCCTCCACGTCATCACCGCGCTGCAGTGGAGACGTCGAGCCGCCACCGACTGGACCGCCTACCTCCAGGCACGCCGGCGTGCCCTCGCCGCCGGACAGCCGACTGCGCGACCGTGATCGTTTCTTCGGTGAGAACGGCCACCCAGCCGGGTGAGTTGTCCCGCCACCTCCTCGGTAGTGCGATGATCAACGGCTGCTGGCTCGTGCTACCCGGGGAGTGCGCTTGCACGACATGAAGGTCACTGAGGGCGGGACCGCCGAGGTCGAGGATTTCGTGGGGATGCTCCACGACTACGACTCCTGGCTGGTCCTGCACCGGCACCCCCACTTGTACGAGACGCTGGAGTGGGAAGACCCTCCGCTGATCGTCGAGCAGGTATTGGGCCACACCCGTTCCGGGCGGACAAGGATCTGCAGGGATCTGCTGAGCCGGGTCACGGGCGGTTCGGTGCTGACCGAGGAGGCTCCGGAGTTCGCTCCGGCGGTGAAGGACCCCGAGCTCTACCTGCATTTCCTGGTGACCAGGATGTGGCGACGACAGCTCAGCATGGCGGCCTTGGTCGCCGATGCCCGGGCCGAGGCAACTCGGCGTGGCGCGCGGCTGCTTCGGACACACTGCTGGGCCGGCGAGGACCGCCGCTTGGTCCGCGAGTACGAGGAGTTGGGGTTCACGGCAACGCTGGAGTTCGAGGTGCGGCGGTCGGACGGTTCGATCTGGCCGGGCCAGATGCTGCAGACTCGAGTGTGAGCGGTCAGGGCCGCCCAAGGCGGCGCGCCATCAGGGTGCTAGTGGCTGGGCCCGCTGTCCCACCGATCGAGAAGTCTGATCGCGATCCCACAGGTGCCGGGGCCCGCCAGGAATACCGCTCGGTTTGAGCAGCGCTCCCCGCCAGCTCGCCTCCGCCTGGACCCCGGCGCGGCCGTGCCGTGGGGGTGGCTGCGAGGGTCGGCTCGGGTGACGACGCCGTCGGTGTAGCCGAAGGCGCCGACGGCAGCGGGCGGCGGTGCTGGTCTCGCCGGCGCCGCCCGGGGAGGTGACCTGCACGTCCACGCCGGCCCCGGCGGTACCCGACGAACTGGTGGCGGTGCAGGTGGAGGCGTCGGGGCAGGTCACGCTGGTGGCCTGCGGCCCGCCGGGCAGGGACAGCGTCACCCGTTCGGCTCTACGGCTTCACCGAAGAAACGACACTCCGGCCAAGCACCGACCCTAGGGGACAGCCGCGTCCCGGCACGGTCCGGGCCCGGCAGGCTCGGCGCCCCGGGGCGTGGGACGGTGGTCTGGGCGGGGTGCGGAACCGACCGGTGGATTCATGGGGAAGATTCGGTCGCTCATCCGCTACCCCCGCCTGGTGGGGTCGCCGCCCGCGCCTTCGGGAGAACGCCCGGTATCGGTGATTTCATCGGATGAAAGCAATCCGGCATCGCCGTCTCCGGCGGCCGAGAGTTCCATCCCGTGGAGAGGCACATGACGACCACTGAGGGTTATGCAAGCTCATCGGTAACGGCCCAGTCGTGGGAGCCCTATTTCGAGGACGGCCGCGAGACTGGGGAGATTCATTGGCTCGTCAAGGCGGAGGAGGGCCAGATGTCGGGGCTGTGGAGGATCGGCCCCGTGGAGGGTGCGGAGTTCCCCTACAAGCCGGCGGCCACGGACACGTTCCACGTGATCGAGGGTGAGGCCGAGCTGGAGACCCCGGACGGCGAGAAGATCGAGCTCGTCGCCGGGGGCATTTATTCCTTCCCGGCCGGATTCGCGGCCACCTGGAGAACCCGCTCGCCGTTCATGAAGTTCTTCGTCGTGGGCTGAGGACCAGCCATGCACGCAGCGTGACACTTGCGTCGGTGTACCCACAGGAGATCAACCGAGAAGACACGAGATTTAGGCAGAGCGTGGCATGCGACCGGCTGGCGTCCATTCCCGGATAGTGGCTCGCGGGTCAGGCCGGACGACAGTAAGGGAGCAGAACGTGGCGACGTCAGATTCTGAAGTGGATGTCGTGATCGTGGGCGGCGGTTTCGCCGGCGTGACGGCCGCGCGTGAATTGTCCGCGCGCGGACGCCGGGCGGTGCTGGTCGAGGCGCGCGACCGACTGGGCGGGCGGACCTGGACGAAGGACCACGACGGGCATCCGATGGAGTTCGGCGGCACGTGGGTCCACCCTCTGCAGCCGCACGTGTGGTCCGAGATCCACCGCTACGACGTCGAGACCGAGACCTTCCCGGTCCTGGAGGGGCTCCGGCAGGCAGTGGTGTCCGATGGCCGCCTCGTGGACCTGTCCGACGAGGATGCCGTACGGGCACTGGAAGCGCTCGACGAGTTCTGTGCCCCGGCCACGGCCCTGTTCCCGGAGCCGTTCGCGGAAACGCTGGGCCCGGACCCGGAGGGCCTCGCTGACCGGTCGCTGCGTGAGCAGCTCGACGCCTTCAAGGCCGATCCGGCGCTGCGTGACTGGGTAGAGGGGATGTGCTGCACCATCGCGTTCGGCCCTCTCGACCAGTCCGGCGCGACCGAGGTCTACCGGATCTACGCCCTGTCGGGACACGACGCGGAACAGACGATCGCCTCGCTGTCGGCGACGAAGCTGGTGAAGGGGACACGTGAGCTGATCAACTCCATCGCCGGACAGGCCACACTCACCGATATCCGCCTCAACTCGCCCGTGCGGCGCGTCGCCCAGACCGATGACGGGGTGCGGGTCGAGCTGGAGAGCGGCGAGACCGTCAGCGCGCCGACCGCGCTGATCGCGCTGCCGATGAATGTCCTGAACAGCGTGGAGTTCGAGCCTGCCCTGTCGGAGATCAAGCGGACCGCGTCGGCCGACCGGCACGCGGGCATCGGCATGAAGTGCTTCGTCCGCGTCAAGGGCGACATCGGCAACGTGAGCATCGTGGGCCCCGAGTCCCAGCCGATCAACTGGTTGGTCACCTACGCCCACGGGCCGGAGGGCTCGTGGCTGATCGCGTTCGCCTCCAACCCGAAGACGCTGGAGCTGACCGCGTTCGACGACGTCCAGGGCATGCAGAGCGCCCTGCAACCGTTCCTGCCGGGCGTCGAGGTGGAGAGCATCGTCGGCTGGGACTGGACCAACGACCCGCTCGCACTCGGCACGTGGTGCATCTACCGGCCGGGACAGCTGACACAGGTGCTGCCGGACCTGCGCACCACCGAAGGACGCCTGTTCTTCGCGGGCAGCGACTCGTCGAACACGTGGCGCGGTTTCATCGACGGGGCGATCGAGAGCGGCTACCGCTCCGCCCGCGACATCGACAACTACCTGGCCTGAGGCGGGACCGGCCCGGAGCTGTGACGGCAGACCCCAAATGGGTTCAAGGCGGGGTCACCTGACGGCCGGTGGGACATCGTCCCCACCGGCCGCCGACCGGTCCCGATGCCGCCTGCCTTCCTGGACCGCGTTGAGCAGGAGCCGGGCCGCCACGCCGACAAGCAGGAAGTTGACCGCCATCTGCCCCGTGGTGAGCAGCCGGGCGGTTTGGCTGCGCGCGGTGATGTCTCCGAACCCGACCGTGCTGAACACGGTCATCGAGAAATACAGCGCATCGGTCCGCGAGAGCTCTTCGCTGAGGCTGCCCGAGACACTGCGCTCCATCAGCCAATAGGTCGTTGCGAACAGCAGCACGACGAGAGGGACGGTCACCGCCAGTGCCTCCATGGCGCGCAGCCCGGGCCACGGGGACAGCGTAATTCTGCGGATCTGCCAGGCCAGAAGCAGGGCCAGCACCGCGATGCCGCCGACCAGCGCAAGGACGGGACCGGCAGTGAAGGCCGAACCCAGCGGCAACAGGTAGTAGCCGGCGACGAGTGCGCCGGCTGTCACCAGCGCACGCAGCGAGGCGAACAGCGCCTGTCTGCGGCCACTACCCGTCCTGTTCAAGGGTTCCTTCCCGATCGCACCGGATGGCCTGACCGCTCCGCTGGACCTGCTCCGCTGCCAGCCTCTCGGGTGAACCGGTTCCCGCGCAGCAGGCGCACCACGGGGTCCCCGGCATGGCGGCGCCGGTGTGGACGGCACGTGGGCCGACTCCCCGCACTGCTGGGTCATCCTCACCGTGTACGAGATGAAGCGACGCCGCCGAACTCACCGCCGCCGACCACCTCACACCCCATGGCCTGGTCCTGGAGCTGCCGGGGGATGTCCGGCCCATCCGGCCCGGGCAGACTGCTGTTCCCACGACATCGACAACTACCTGACCAGCTGATCACCGGCGGCGGGGGCTGCCACAGACCCCGCCCCCGTGATCCGGCTACGGGTCCTCGGGCAACGGGGTCAGGGCGGCGGGAGCGAGTACCCACAGCAGGGCCCGGCCGGTCAGCGGCGTGGTGGCGATGAGGGAGAGGTAGACCTCCGCCACCGATCCGTCGCCCCGCAGGATGTCGAGGTCGCCGGACAGCCGTGACAACAGGAGCAGGGCGGCGTCGACGATGAGCCATGAGGCCAGGTTGGCGCCGATCCACCACGCCCAGCGTCTGGTGACCTTGCGCAGGACCACCGACTGCGACAGGCCGAGCAGGGGACCCAGCGCCAGGCTCTGGCTGGCGGCCAGGAGATAGGCGATCGACACGTCCTGGTCCGATTTCTGGGCGCCGATCACCGCGGGCATGATCACCAGCAACCAGGCCAGCAGCGCCGGTCCGATGTTGGCGGTCACCCACGCCTTGCGGGGGATGGCCACCCGCTCCCGCACGATCAGCCACTGCAGCGTGCCGAGGACACCCCCGAACAGTACGGCTCCCAGTGTTGCGATCACCAGAGCTACCAGTGTGTGGCGGCTGGCGAGGCGCAGGTGCAGGACGTCACTGCCCAGCAGTGCCAGCGCGACACCCACGCTCAGGACGATGACGAACGCGATCGAGTTGTACGCGATCCAGCGCCAGTACAGGCGGGGCTCCCACCCACTCGACGCCGGCACCTCACGGGCTGAACCAGAAGCGGTCATCCCCCACTCCTACCGCGCCCAGCCCCACCGGCAGCGCAGACCCACTGATACGCCCCGCCGACCATCAGCCTCGCTGGGAGAGCGCGGGCCCCTTGAGTTGCACTGCGGTGCAACTCAGTGCGGCGGCCGACCCCGCCCAAGGAGCACGACAGCAGAGGAATACCGCACGGTTCGAATGACGCTCCCCGCCAGCTGGCGCCAGTTCGTGGACCGCGCAAAGGCGCGAGGCGTACGCGAATGACCAGGGCCAGCCGGCCTCTCTGGTGGCGGTGACGGCCCGCTCGAACAGGCAGAAGGCGGACCAGGACCCGGCGGAGTGGCTGCCGCCGGCACCGGACGCGCTGTGCCGGTACGCGTCGGAGTGGACCGCGACGAAGCTGCGGTGGGGGCTGGCGGTGGACGAGCTGGAGCAGGACCGGCTGCTGGACATCGCGGCGGGCTGCGGTGGCACGGCCGTGGAGTTCACCCCGGCCCCGTAGGTTGGAGGCAGCAGGGCCGAGGGCCGTCACCGCGTGCAGGGTGACGGCCTTTCGTATGCTGCCCGGACGCTCGGCCACGGTCGTACTCGTCCGATGCCTGCAAACCTTCCGACGACTGCGGGGGTGGTGCTGTCCTCCGGGCCATGAGAGCGCCAAAGGGGTGAGGCAGGGCATGACATCAGGACGTCGGGCCTGTCCGGGACAGTTTGGTCGTGACGATGCGGCTCGTTGGTTTCGCCGTGGTCGTCCTGGGGCTGTGGATCGCCTTCACCTCGACTGCCTCGGCCGCCCGTGCCGGCGGTCTGATGGTCGCGACCGCCCGTGCTGCCGTCGCGGCGTTCCAGACTGCGCCGTGGGCGCTGTACGTGGCGCTGGCGCCGTAGCCGACGCGCTCCCTCCTGCGCCGCGATCGAGCCGGCCGGGGCTTCGTGAACTCGTCAGCAGGGGTTGCGGGGCTTGGGGGTTGAAGCTGTAGGGCGTGCGCGAGGTTCGCCGATCATGGCTTTGGCCTGGTGTTCTCTCGGACTTGCGTGGCTTACCCCTTGGCGTTCGACAGTGCGGTTCACGCCTCAGATCGGAGGTGTGGACCGAGCTTTGCCGTAGAGAGTGAGCTGTCATGGCCATGCCAGATCAGGGTGGGGATTCGATGGGCGCGGAGTCCGGAAGCGAGCCGGCCCGGCGCCGCGAGGAGTCGGAGCCGGCGCGCCCCCGGCACACCGTCCGCGTGATCGCCGGCCAGCTGGCCCGTGAGGGGGCCGGCGCGGCCGTCGAGGCGGTGGTGGGCGCGTGGGCGCCGGAGTGGGTGGAGGTGGTGCGGGTCCTGGTGATGGCCGCACCGGCCGCCGCGGGGCTGCGTCGGCGCCGGGGTCGAGGTGGGCGCCGGCGCGCCTGATCGGTCCCGTGCGGGCGCCCGGGCCGCCTTCCCGGTGGCCCGGGTGCCCCGGGAGGTCCGGACCGCCGTTCGCCCGGCGGGGTGAATCCGGGCCTCGCGTACGCGTACGCGATTTGTGCGGCGCGCCCCCAACTCGCATCAACTGGCGGGGACTTGACAGCTTTTGCGGCTGTTCGTCACTGTTCGTCCCGTGCCCGAGGGTCGGGCCCAGTGTGCGTTTGGGGTGCGTTTCATGGTGAGGCGGCAGCGTGAGGTGTTCGACGCGTACGAGGCGGCGGGCCGGTTGAAGGTGTCGGTCGCGGCCTGGCGGTGGGCGGTGGGTACCGGCCTGGTTCCACCGGCGGACGCGGGCGGGTGGTCGTGGTCGCGGGCGGTGGTGGAGGCGGTCGACGGCGAGGCGGTGCGGGCCGCGTTGCGGGGGCCTGTAGGCGCGGGGTGGGCGGCGGACCGTCTGACCGAAGCCCTGGGCACACCGTTGCCGTGGTGTCGGCCCCGGGTGACGGCGGCGGCCGTCGGTCACCTGGTCCGCGCCGGCCTCCTGGTCCCCCTCGGCGGCGACGACGAGTTCCCCGACGTCCACCCGGATCAAGTCGCGGCCCTCGGACGCCGCCGGGACCTGCCGGCCCTTCTGGACCGGCATGTGCCGTTGGGCCCGGATCAGGCGGCTGTCCGCCTCGGCGTCCGACGGGTCGACTTCGACGTGTTGGTGCAGCGCGGGTACGTCGCGCCGGTGGGGTCGGTCACCATCGACTTCAAGAAGCAGGGCGGCCTCACCACGGTCGCCCTTTACAGCGCGGAGGAGGTAGCCCTTCTGCCGGTGGTGTGGCCGGGGGTGGACTGGCGGGCGGTGCGTACGGTCGCGGCCGGGCGCCGTTCCCCGCTCGCCGGCCTCGACCCGGTCGACCCGAGCGGGTACCGGGTGCTGTTGGCGGGGGTGGCGCGGATCGCCCGGGTGGGGCGGGCCGCGGTGGTGCAGTGGCGCCGCCGCCACGACGACTTCCCCGCCCCGGTCGGCGGGAGCGACGTCCACCCCGAGTTCGACCGGACCGCCGTGATCGCCTGGCTGCTGGCCCACGGCAAGATCGAGGTACCCACCCGAACCCCCAAGGCGTCCCTCCTGATGAACCGCTCCGGCGGCGGCACACGCACGTTCCGGCTCGACGACCCGATCCTGACCCTGACCGACGACGTCGCCGAGGAGGATCGGTTGTCGGGCTGGTCCACCGACGAGGACGCCGACGCCCTCACCACCCTCGGCGCGCAGGAGTTCGGCGCGACACTGCGCCGGCTCACCGTCCTGGGCTTCGAGGCGGTCGCGGTACCGGGCGAGGTGCGCGTCCTCGACCGGACCCGCGCGGGACGCGGAGGCCTATGGGTCACCCTGGCGTGGCCGGCCCGCCTGCGCGGCGCCGCCTCACCAAGCCCTGCGGGAGGAGTGGTGCGCCACGTGGTGGCGTACGCGGATCCGGGCGAGGCCTGCGTCTGCGCCCGCTAGGAATGCGGCGGGGTCATCCCGGTGGGCTGGTGCCCGGAACACGGGGACTCTGTCGCCCCGGTGATGGAGTGGCACCCCGGGGGCGGTCTGCGCTGCGCCGACCTGGCGGAAAGGGCCGCACGGGGAAGCGGGGCCGCAGTGGACTCGGGCACACTGCCCGCATGACCGATGACGAGATCGCCGATGTACTGCGCGATGGGATCGACGCCTTCCTGACGGAAGTCGACCCCGAGGACCTGGATGCCGACGATCTGGCATGGGCACTAGTCCGCCGGCTGCGCCGGGCGGAGACCGCGCCCCCGGTGTGAATGGTGCCCGGTACCGGGCGGTGAAACGGCATCACCGCCCGGCGCCTTGGTGGGGGGCGGGCCGCCTGCACGGGTCGCAGTCGCGTTCGGTGATGTCGGCGTCGGCATCCTTCCCGGCGGGGGGTGACCCCCGACCGGGGTTCGATGGGCGCGGTCGTGGGGAGTGCGACGGGTATGCGTAGGGGTTCATTCCGATGGCGCGAGATCTACGCCCACAGACCGGCGATCCCCGCGCCCTCGATGGGCCCCGACGCCCCGCAGGCAGTCCGGACGGCGAGGGGAGTAGCAGATCCCCTGGTGGAGGCCGTTAAGGCCGCGGAACTGGCTCTAGAGCGCGTGGACGAAGTCCTGATGGACCGTAGTGCCACCGAGCACCGCTTGACTGTCGATGCCGAGCACATGCAGAACCGGCTCAGGCGGATTGGCCGCATCCTCGCGAAGGTCACGGTGCCGGCCGGTGACGTTATTGAGGCGGAAGTAGTCAACGAGGCCCACGATTAAGGGGAACCCGGCAAATTTGCCGGGTACCCAGATAGACGTTCAACCGCCACACGAAGCCCCCGTCCGGGTACCAGCCGGGGGCTTCGTGTTAGGGCAAGGCGGCTTAGCCGAACCTGCGCTACAGGTCCTCGCACTTGAGACCGCCGACCAGGGAGCCGAGGGCCTCGTACGAAAGAAGAAGAGCCGGCCCCGCTGGTTCCTTGCTGTCCCGCACGGCGACCACGCGCCCGCTGGCGTCAACGATGCCCAGTTCGACGCATTGCGCCCCGGTGTCGCTCCTTGACGACTTCCACCAGGTGACAGGCAAGGTAGAGGCGTCGGCAACGTGGTTCATAGGGCTTTCCTTATCTCTGTGATCAGTTCCGCGGACGCCTGCGATGACTCCGCCGCGGAGGTCAATCGCTCCATGGCGTCCCGGTATACGGCGACCTGGTCGCGATCCTCGACGTACAGGGCAGCCGTCAAGGTCTCAGTGTGAACGACGTCGAGGTCTGCACGCCCGGCGAAGGACAGCAGGCTGAAACTTCCAAGCTGTCCGACGTGCAGCGGAGCGTCCGACTGCACGATCGCAATGTTCACGTTGTCCCGCTTGCTCATGGACAGAAGCTTTCCCAACTGCTCGTACATGACCTCGCCGTCAACATCCTTGGTACGTAGTGCACCCTCGGCGATGATCGCCCAGAGGGTGAGCGGATTCGTCGAGCGCGTCAGCACGGACTGTCGGGCAAGGCGGACAGCCACCAAAGCGTCCACCTTCGCCTCAACCGCTTCCGACATTGCTGTGGCGCGGATGATCGCCCCCGCATACTCGCTCGTGTGCAGGAGGCCCGGGACCGCACCGAGGTTCCACGTCTTGATCGTGGAGGCCTCCGCCTCCAAGCTGATCAAGTCTTCGTACGTGGGCGTGAGGATCCCCCGGTAGGAGTGCCACCACCCACGTTGCGCACCCTCGCGCGTCAAGTCCACCAGCGCCGACGTCATCTCGTCATCGGCCGCCCCGTACAGCCCAAGCAGCATCTCGACGTCTGCGGGCTTGGCGGCTGACTTGGCCAGCTCAAGCCGCGAAAGCTTCGCAACCGTCACCTTGCCCTTTGACAGCTCTGCCACGTCTTCCAGCGTCAAGCCAAGGTCGTCCCGAAGTTCGCGCAGCTTCGTTCCCAGCCTGCGCCGGCGCACTGTTGGCGCGCTCAACCTCGCCCCCTCCCTGTCGGCCTGCGGTGCCGACAGTTTGCCGTGTCCCATCAGGCCTGTCACCTGTCGATCTATCACACCATCATCGTTCGCCCCGGCATATGCGAATTCTCATGACTCTGTGAGAACGGTTGCAGCACCAGGCCGCAAGGAGGAAGCTGACGGTACGAAATGCGATGGGGTCTGCACTGACACGGTGAACTCTTGTGTCAGTCGGTACCCATGTCCGAAAGGATTCGCGTGGTGACCTTGCTGCCCAGGCGCTTAGTCGTGCCGTACTGCCGCCCACCCGCAGAACCGCCGCCGGTACTTGTGCTCGCGAAGCACCCCGAGTCCACGCACGCCGCGCGAAAATACGCACGTGAGTTCGTCAACTACCACGTTCCGGGCATTCCGGCGGGGTTGAGGGACGATGCCGTACTGATCGTGTCGGAACTGGTGACCAACGCGCTGCGGTATGGCACCGAGCCGGGCGACTTCCTACGTCTCGTTCTCGACGCCGACCCCGGCCGTATCCGCATCGAGGTCCACGACCCCTCGCGCCGCCGCCCGCACCCCAAGGCCGAAAGCGACGAACGCCAGCGCGGACGCGGCCTGTTCATCATCGAAGCCCTTGCCGCCGGCTGGGGTGTCGAGGACCGGCCCATGGGAAAGGCCGTGTGGGTTGAACTGCGATGGGGGCAGGAGTGAGCGCGTTTCTGTCCCCGCTTCCAGGCCCCCGCTTCCTTGACGAGCTGGTCGTCTCGTTCACGATCGACATCACCGACTACCGGTGCCCGCTGTCTCTGACGGTCATCGGACACCCGGAAGCGCGGCCCAACGAATCCCCCGCCGCGGTCGAGGCCGCCCTAGGCCACCTCGCCGCCGGTCTTGGACTCGCACACGGCTCGCTCCGCATGCCCGCACGGCCGGCACTCATCTACAAGCGCCCCGGATGGACTCTCGACTACGGACACCCTGCGTACGACCTGCTCCTACCGGAACCCGGCTCAGAGTGGGGCATCACCGCCCGCGCGACGGGGGGATGCATCGTGGTCGTCACGCTCGATTCCCTACTTCCGGGCGCTCCCGCCCGTGAGCACTACCAACGGGCTCTCAGGACCCGCCGCTACTACGCCGGATACTGCCCCCAGGCCAACCCGTGAGGACACCGTGACCGCGCCCGACATCCCGCCCGGCCCCGGGTTCGTCGCGACGGTGACCGCCATGACCGGCATTCACCGCGCCGACGGAATCGATCTCGCCCGCCTACTGATCACACACCCCGGACCGCGCCGAGCCAACGAAACCACGGAGACTGTAGAAGCTGGGATGCGGCGTCTCGCTACTGCCCTCCACCTTGGCCCGGGACACCAGCCCCCGCAGCTGATCGGCGCACGGCTCATGATCCGGCGCACGCATGCCGCACTCGACTACGGCCACGACAAGTACGTCATGACGATCCCCCCACCGCACAGCGAGTGGCTCGCCCTCGTACAGCGCGGGGCCATGTGCCGGGTTTGCCTGATCATCACCCCTCTTCCGCTCACCGCCACCACAGCGGAGACCGACGCACACCTACGGGCCAGCCTTGACCGCGGTGACGTGATGTGGGGCACGACCTACCTCCGTCGCAGGTTCTGACCCAGGACGACGGACGGGCCGCCCACAACAGGCCCTTGGGCCTGGCCCACTGGGGGCGAGCGTCTACGCCGGGGCGCACAGCCCCAACTCCGCGCAGCCGGGTGGGTGGCCGTCGAATGCGGCGGCCACCCACCGGGCCGCACGGCCCTCCCGGTCAGTCAGCCATGACAAGGAGATCCAGTGACCGATCTGTCACCAGTAAATCCACGTGTACGCGCCATCCCAGGCCAACAGGCCTTAAGTCCCGCCCGCCCGGACGGCATCGATCCGTCCAGGGCCAGGGAGTCCGTACGCCGCTTGTACGCAGGCCCGCCGCTGACCGCGGCGGACCTGAGTGCCCCCCTACTGGTCCTACCCGAGGGGCACCGCAGCGCCGGCGCCCTGCCCGGCGCCGTGCCCCTGGCCGAAGTCCAGGCCACCGTCACACGGTGGGCCGACATGGGCATCCGCGGCGTGAAGGTCTTCGCGCACGGGCACGACCGCGACCCCTACGGCACAGGAGCCCTGACCCCCGACAATCTGATGATTCGCGCCATCCGGGCCGTAAAGGCTGCCACTGGCGACGCCGTGGCCGTGACCACAGAGGTCTGCGGATGCTCCTGGACCAGCACCGGCGAATGTGTACTGCGGAGCGACACCGGAGCCATCGATGTGGAGGGCACCTACGCACTCATGCGAGGCATGGCCACCCAGCACGCTGAGGCTGGCGCCGACGCTGTATCGCCCACCGCGATGCTCGCCGGATCAGTCCGTACCGTCCGTACCGTTCTGAACGTCAAGGGACATCGCGAAGTCGGGGTGAACCCCAACCTGGCGATTCGTACCCGGCTCTACGGCCCCTTCAAGCGGCTCATGAACACCGAGCCCGCAAGAGGTGATCGCCGGGGGCTCCAACTGGAATCCGGCCGGGCCCAACGGGACACCCTCGTGCAGGCCCGCTCATGGATGAGCGAGGGGGCCGACTCCCTGACACTCCAACCCGTCATGACAGCCGCGGACGTACTTGTACGCCTGCGCGACATCACGGACGTCCCGATCGTCGCCTACTCGACCTCCGGCGAGTGGGACGCTCTCCAGACCCTTGGCACTGAGGGAATGGTCGAGTACCTAGCCATGCTCAAGAGGGCAGGCGCCGACACAGTTCTGACCTTCGCGGCCGAACACGTCGCCGCCTACCTGGGGGGCCACCGTGGATGACACCCCCTGGTACCGGCCGGCAGCACTGGACGGCATCCTGGCCGACGCCGCGGCTCAGGGCTTCGCCATGTCGTGCGAGGACCGTACCGGATCCCTTCTGGGCACGCTCGCGGCAAGCCAGCCCGGCGGACAGATCGTTGAACTCGGGACCGGAGTCGGGGCAGGTGCCGCCTGGCTTCTGCACGGCATGGACTCAACCGCCCGACTGACCACGGTCGAAATGGACCCCCACAGCCAGGCGGTGGCCGTCCGGCACCTTGGCGAAGATCCGCGCGTGACGTTCCACAACATGAATGCAGACAGATGGCTCGACGGCTATGACGGTCCGCTCCTGGATCTCGTCTACGTCGACTGCCGACCGGGCAAGTTCCGCCGCATGGGTGACCTGCTGACCCTGATGAGGCCCGGCGGAATCTACCTCGTGGATGACCTGATGCCCCAAGCCACCTGGCCTGCCGATCATCAGCCGCGTGTCGACAAGTTTCTCGAACAATTGCCCGGCATTCCCAACTTCACTTCCACGGCGCTGAGATGGGCGTCCGGGTTGGTCATCGGAGTCCGGATCTGAGGGTCTATCGTGGGCGGCATGTCCGCCCCTGACCACATCCGTATCGTCTCCCGCGACTCTCCGATGGCACTCGCCCAGGTAGAGCGCGTCCGCGGCGAGTTGGCCGCGCTCTACCCGCACGTCACCACCGAAGTCGTACCCGTCAAGACCACCGGGGACCGGTGGATGGGCGACCTTGCCGCAGTCGAGGGAAAGGGTGCGTTCACCAAGGAGGTGGACGCCGCCCTACTGGACGGAACTGCCGACCTGGCCGTCCACTGTGTGAAGGACGTTCCCGCCGACCGGCCGCTACCGGCCGGGACCACCTTTGCGGCCTTCCTCAGGCGCGATGACATCCGGGACGCCCTTGTCCACCCCGACGAAGTCCCCCTGGCCGACCTCCCTGCCGGCAGCCGCATCGGCACGTCATCCGTGCGACGAATCGCCCAGCTCGCCGCCTCTCACCCACACCTCGAATGTGTCCCGATCAGGGGCAACGCGAACCGGCGACTCGACAAGCTCGCCGCGGGCGAGGCGGACGCCCTACTACTGGCCGTCTCGGGGCTGGAGCGGATCGGCCGCACGGACGCGATCACCGAAATTCTTTCCGTCGAGACCATGTGTCCGCCCATCGGCGCCGGCATTCTGGCCCTCCAATGCCGCGAGGGTGATACGGGGCTCATCGAGATCGTTAGCGCACTCGGCCACCCGGCCACGCACCGAGAGGCCACCGCCGAGCGCATGTTCCTGCACGTCCTCCAAGGGCACTGCAACAGCCCCATCGCCGGGTACGCCTCCACAGAGGCGGACGGAGGGCTCAGCATGTACGCCAAGGTGTTCACGCCCGACGGCAAACGCGTTCTACGGGCTCACGAGTGGGCCGGCCCGCTGGACCCCGCCACCCTCGGTACCTCCGTGGCCGTTGCTCTCCTCCGTCAGGGAGCCCGCGACCTGATCGACGGCATTCCGCACTGACGCGAGCCGTCTGCGACTGATCAGCAGACCTCACCCGGGGCGGGAGAGGCCCCGGACCGTCGCAACCGGCCCCCGGCCCCTCGCAGGCGATCACATCCAGCAGGCCCCGCCCCCCAGGCCTGCGCAAGGCCTCCCCGCTCCACCTCTGGGTCATCCTCGACCAGGCGGTACTTCGACGCGTCGTAGGCAGTCACGCCGTGATGGCCGAACAGATCGATGCTCTGATCACGGCGGCCCGACAGCCGACGATCGACATTCAGGTGCTGCCATGGGAGGCCGGCGCGCACGCCGCGGGCCTCGGCCACTTCGTACTGCTGCGCACCGCGGGCGCTCTTGGGGCGGTGTACGTGGAAATGCTGGGCGGTGGCCACTACATGGATACTGCGAAGGAGGTGCATCGGTACTCCGTGGCCATGGACTACCTTCGCACTCGGGCAGCTGATATCACCGAATCGCTGCACCTGCTGAAAGCCGCACGCGAGGAGCACAAGAGATATGACGGACAGGCCCACACCTGACGAGCTGGCAGCGGCGTCGTTCAGGATCTCCTCATACAGCGGCGCGAACAACGAGTGCGTAGCGGTCGCTATCGGCGTCCGTGAATGGGTGTGCGTCCGCGACTCCAAGCTCACCGACAGCCCCGTGCTGGCTGTGCGGGGACCCGCGTTCACCGCGCTGACCCAAGCCCTGCGAGCGAACACTCCCTAGCGACGACCGCAGAAGGCGTCCGCCGCTACAAGCCGCTCCTCGTCGACGCCGGTGGGCCCGTTGCTGCCCGAGGCGCACCGGCGGCGCGCGGCGACGGGCGTGTTCGCCGGGGACTTCCACCGGGGTGCGGGCGAACCTGGCCGCCCTGTTCGCTCTGGCGGACGGCTGTCTGGCCGGGCTGGGACTCATCGATCCCGCTCCGTTGCGGGTGGCGCTGCACGGTGTCGCGCTCGGGGCGAAGGCGGTATGGCCACCGCGGCTGGCGGGCCTGCCTGCACTCATCGCGACGGCCGCCGTGGCCGCGGCCGGGCGGCGGGTGGGCATGTTCCGCCGCCTGGTCCCCCCCCGGCTGTGTCGCTCGTGCTCTTCCCCCGGCCGCTGCTCTTCATCGCGGGCGGCGGTGCGGGCGGCGTCGCAGATGTTGCCCGCCCGGTGGGCCAATCACTGCGGGCCTGACCCGCGCGGACGCGACAGCGCCCCCGGTTCCGCACGTGGAACCGGGGGCGCTGCGCTGGGATGGGCACTTGGGGAGGGTCGTCACCGCTGTGCGGGCGGCCCTCTTTCCCGTCGAACGGTGAGCCGGCCTTTGTCGCGATCCTGTGAAGCGCGGCGCGTCACCACACGGCTCGGGGCGGGGGTAAGCCAGGGGAACCATGGGGGGAACCATCAGGGGAACCTAGAGGGGGAAATAGAGGGGGAACCTAAGGGGGGAACCATGGGGGGAAGGTGGTTTCGGTGAGGTTCTGCGTTTTGGCTGGTCAGGTGCCGTTCTGCGGGTGGTGACTTCCCGGACTTTCTATTTAGAGCTGGTGTTGGAGGTGGAGAGGAGGGGGTGAAGGAGGGGCAGGCAGGGGTGAGACGGGTGTGGCAGTGGCTTTGGTTGGGGCTGGGCGGTGATGAGGGTTCGGAGGGGGAGCCGGTTCGATGTGCTGCGTTGGCGTCGTGGGTCGCGGCAAGGCGGTTCCGGAGGGTTGGCTGGTGGTGCGGGTGAGGGCGAGAGCTGCATCGGGCGTACTGGCGTGGGGCGGTAGTTCATGAAGCTGGCAGGGCAGGGCAGGGCAGGTCAGGGCAGGGGAGAGGCGGTGCGTACTGAGCGGAGGGGAAATGAATGCGGCCGGCGCCCACTTCCGCCGAAGCGGGTGACAAGGGCGCCGGCCAGCCGAAGACACACAACCCGGGTTGCCCCAGGAGTGGCTACACCTTGAGTGTACCGTCGAGTGACGTAACTGCTATAGCTTTTTATTACGGAGGTGGGGCCGCGATGATTCGGGCTGGACGGCGAGAGCTGGTGCGAACGCGTGAGGACCTGGCTCGCGACCGCGGGATGAGTTTCGGGACCTTCCGCAACCGGAAGCTGTATGCGATCCCGGGGCATCCCGCGCCGATCAGTTCGCCTGGCGCACGTGTTCTGTTGTGGGATGCGGAGCAGACGGAGGCCTTTCAGGCGGGCCGGCCGGTGCCCGGGCTTCCAGTAGCCGGTGATGACGAGGACCTCCTTGATCGCAATGAGGCAGCGGCCGAACTTGGGGTGACACCGAGAAGCTGGGACAGCTATCAGCGGGCAACGCCGGAGCTCGTTGCGCAGAGTGTCGTCGTCGCGGGTGTGGAGCATTGGCCTCGCCGGGCCGTGGTGGCGTTCAGGCAAGGGCGGCCTGGCAAGCAGGCGGCCACGGGGCGGCCGGCAGGCAGTGGCGACGCTGTTCCACGTGCTGAGCTTTCCGCGAGGGTCGATGCCCTCCTTCAGGATGATCCCGCGGTGACGACGACGCAGGTGATGGATGGCTTGGGAGTCTCCTATTCCACAGCGCAGAAGGTGCTGGCGCGGCTGAGGGGCGCTCGGATCGCAGATGCGATGAAGGGCGATCCAGGTCTGCGTGCGGATGAGGCGGCGGAAAGGCTTGCATACCCGCCCGCGGTGAGGCGGGCCGCGGTTGCCGAGGCGGAGCGGCAGGCAGGGGGCCCTGCGGCGGGTTAGCGGGCTGCGGTTCTGCGCAGAGCAGGTCAGAGACGTTTCCTCCGGGGGCTGGGCGCCGTGGGCCGGGTGCCGCGGTGGGGGCGGCGGCGACTTCGCGCCGCCGCCCCCACCGGCGCGTGCCGGCCCTCCGCTGCGCTGCGGGCCGGACCGAGCGCTGCGCGCTCTCACGCGCGCAGCCTGGGCGACGGCAGTCGGCACCAGCGCGCTCCGCTTGCTGGAGCCTCGCTTCGCGCTGCCGTCACCCAGGCGGGGAGGCGGGCAGCCGGCCCTGGCGCGCTTCGCTTGCCAGGGCCTCGCTTCGCGCTGCCCGCCTCCCCGCCCTCCGGCGCTTCGCGCCTTTGGGCTGCAGCGGCACCCAGCCCACGGTGCCCAGCCCCCGGAGGCGCAAACCTGCCCTGACCTGGCTAAATACTTTTTTTCCAGGGGGGAATCCGCTCGACGTTGTGCCGCTAGTGCGATATATTTGTCTTGTTGGTCGGCAGTGACAGTCGGCCACAAAGCCAAGACGCAAACCCAAAAAATGAAGGAGTGGTCCACATGGCAACGAAGTCGCACCCCGGTGACGGCCAGTACGCGAAGGGCGCGAAGGGCACCCTGTTCACCGAGCCCCGCCGGGGCTTCCTGGCGGTCGCCCGCACCATCGTCCGCAGCATGACGGACCTGCGCCAGCGGTGATCTCACCCCTCGTAAGGGGCTTCCGGGGCGGGGACGGGCGGACAGCGGCAAACCCGCTGGAACTGTCCGGCCCCGTCCCGGGGGTCGATCTCAAAGCGGTGGGGCTGCTTCTGGCCCCACCCGCGCTGACGGGGGAGTTCTACCCCCTCAGCCTGTGGCGCGGAGTCGAAAGGCTTCCTGTGCGCCCCTTTGCGCCAGCAGCCCACCCCGGAGGACTGCGCGCAGCGTTCGCAGATTCCGTTCGGGCGCTGACAGCGGATGCCGAGGTGATCGGGGTTGCACTCTCAGGAGGCCTCGACTCCCTTGCCGTGCTGCTCCACGTATGTGAGACGGCAGGTGGTCGTCCAGTGATTGCTTTCACCGGAGACCACAGAGACGACAAGGGACAGTCATGTGTTCCGATGGTGCGGAAGCTGCTTGCGGACCTGCGGCTCACGGAACGGGTCCGCTTCATTGCCGTCGATCCGGAGCGGCACCGAGCTGAGCCGCAGTGGTCTCCCACGGGGCCGAGGCTTGACGCGGCACCCGAGATCAACGCTGGTCTGGCAGCGCTGGCCGCTGACCTTGGGGTTGGAGTACTTCTCTCAGGGGTGGGTTCCGACGAACTCCTGGCAGTTCCGCGCTACGCGACAGCGGAGATTGCACGCCGCTATGGGATGCGGGCAGCTCTTCGTTATCTGAGAGACGTTGGCCACGCCGGACCAGGGGCGGCCGGAGAAGCTGCTGCGCTGCTTGCCCGGGTAGCTCCCGCCAGCATCAGCGGACGGGCCTACTGGGCTACGAACTGGCCCGAGTGGACGAACCCCACGGCAAGCGACGTACTGGCAGCGCCCTACCGGCAGTACGCGTCGGACTGGGGCCGGGCATGGGTAGAAGGGAGGATTCGCGATCATGCCCGACGAGAACACTCTTGGGCGCAGGCAGACGCGTTCGACGCGTTCTGGCCGCATGAGGTGATCGGGTCAGCGGGGCAGGTCAGGGAAGCATCACCGTTCCTGACAGAGGAATTCCTCACTGCTGCGTTCGCGATCCCCCTCGCAGCCCGCTACCGGCCGGATCTCCCGACGGCATACTGGCGCTGCAAGTCGCTGGTGCTCTCTTTGATGCCAGCTCATGTACAGCCAGCCCTGCCTCGTCAGAAGTCCTATTTCACGGCAGCCCTGGCAGGGGAGGCAGCCCAACTCGACGCGGGTGCCCCGCTCCTGGCAGCCGAGTGCGGGCTCATCGACCGGGCCCGTCTAGCCCAGGAGACAGACACGGCGCTCCTCTTGGCCGTGTCAGCAGTGGAACAGTGGCTCATCGGAGCTGAACGGATCGGTGCACAGCTGAGCTGATTCCGCGTGGGGGCGGTGCGCGGCGCCGCCCCCACGACTGGACACGAAGGAAGGGACTGGCCATGGTCATAGCTGTGAGCCCCCCAACCGGCGTCATTACTTTGCGCCCATACACTCCCGCCGACATGGCCGCCGTACTGAACGTGATCAACTCGGAGCGGATCCCGGGCCAGCCGGTCACCTCTGCCGAGATGCTCTCAAACGCCCTCGAAGGCCGGTCGACGGTCGACGCCGGATGGTGGGCCGACCTGGCGCCGCCATCAACATGGGTGGCCGTCAAAGCCCCCGGAATCCTGGTGGGCGTGGTTTCCTACGCGTGGCGGCCCAAGGACCGTACAGGGCTGCTTCTGTGGCTCCATAGCGGCGAGAATGAAGCCGTAACCAAAGCACTGATCGACCACGTGATCGATACGTTCACTCCCAACTCCGTAGAGGCGTTCCAGATTGCTACAGCACTCTCCCTCGGACTGGAAGCCCTGCCCATTGGGCACCGCCCCGTCACAGACGCACTACTCCGGCAAGCAGGGTTCACCGCCGAAAGACTATGGCGCTACATGCGCGCCGATCTCCCGGCGACCAGCCTGCCCGAGCTGACCCGCGTGCGAGAGACCGTATCAAGCGGGGAGAAGTCAGCGCGCAAGCTGGAAGCCCGCCGGTTCTGGCGCACGGTTACAGCAGAAGCTGAGGTGGGAGAGCCGGTGCAAGGCATCGGAGTCCTATGGTGGATTGAAGTCTCTGAGTCACACAGAGGGCAGGGTCTGGGCAGACGGATGCTCGGCTCCGCACTGGCACGACTCACCGACCTTGGAGCCCGGCAAGTGATTCTCTACGTGGATGACGACGCACCACCAGGAGACCCACGGGACCGCACCGCAGCAAACTCCCTCTACGAATCATCGGGTTTCGTAGAGATCGATCGTCTCTACTCCTACAAGCGGAATCCCGGGCCGCTGTAAGGACAAGGAACCTCCTAGTCCAGTATTCATCCAGGGCGCAAGAATGAAGCGCTGCTCCAAAGGAGCGATCCTCAGCCCTGCCACCGGGTCTGCTGCTGCCAGCTGCCCGCGAAGCGGGCAGGCGTGAAGGCGAAGCCGGAAGGCCCAGGGTGGGGAGAGCGCAGCGAACCCACCCAACGGGCCGAAGGCCCGGACCCCGTGAAACGGGGTCAGACGCCGCAGGAGCCGGTGGGGCACGTATTCGTACCGCTCAGCCATCGGACCTCTCCTCGAAGGAGGAGACGAAACGCTCCCAGCCAACGCGAGC